>JAAUUW010000007.1 GCA_012030735.1 Acaryochloridaceae cyanobacterium SU_2_1 | reverse complement strand
GAAGGTCACCAAAGGTCGTGCCATCGATAAGGTCTTCATGAATCAAAATGGGATTTTCCATATCTTTATGATGCTCTATACGGCTTCCTTACAGTCTAATTCAGACTTGTGTGTACACCGTAGCCTATGCAAGATATTGAGGGTTGATTGCCCTGATGCGATCGCACTGTAAATCTTAGCTTCATCATACCCCTGTCTCCTTCAACCCTGGAGCTGTTCTGCATGAAAGCGCAGATGCTCACCAATAAAGGTCGCAATAAAATAGTAGCTATGGTCATAACCAGGATGCAAGCGCAGGGTGAAAGGCCGCTGCACCTGCTCACAGGCTGACTGCAGGAGATCAGGCCGTAGTTGCTCCGCCAGGAAAGAATCTGCTGCTCCTTGATCAACCAAAAGAGGCCGAGAATCACGATAGTCATACACCAATTCACTGGCATCATAGGCCCGCCAAAGGGCTTGATCTGGCCCTAAATAATGAGAAAATATCTTTTGGCCCCAGGGACAACGCATCGGTGCCGCAATGGGAGCAAGGGCAGATATTGATCGGTAGCGATCGCGATTGCGCAGCCCGCAGACTAAGGCCCCATGTCCCCCCATAGAATGGCCACAGATACCTTGGCGATCAATCTGGACTGGAAAATATTGCTCAATGACCTGGGGCAACTCTTCCACCACGTAGCGATACATTTGGTAGTGAGCTGCCCAGGGATCAAGGAGGGCATCCACATAAAAGCCCGCTCCAGTGCCTAGGTCCCAATCGGTTTCAGCGCCAGGGGTCTCACCATCGCGAGGACTGGTATCCGGGGCCACCAAGATCAGGCCATAGTCAGCGGCATAGCGCTGGGCACCAGCTTTGATCATGAAATTCTCTTCGGTGCAGGTGAGGCCCGACAAAAAGTAGAGCACGGGCAACGGCCCTGACTGGGCTTGAGGCGGTTGGTAGACCGCAAATTTCATGGAGGTGCGACAAGTTGAGGATTCATGACGATAGAAGCCCATCCTGCCGCCAAAGCAGGTTGTTTCTTGCAGACAAGTTAGCTCCTTAGACATGGCAATCCGCTCCATTACCCTTTAACAATTGCGCTAAAGTCCGCCAGCACTAAGGCATGATTGCGGAGTAACCCCAGCAAGGATAGACGATTTTGGCGCCGGGCAAGATCGGAGTCCATCACCAGTACACTCTGCTCGCCATCAAAGAACTGATTGACTGTGGGGGTAATAGCCCCTAACCCTTGGACCAATTGCTGATAGTTACGGTTTTTCTGGGCGGCTTGAGTTTGGGGCAACAGGTGCAAAAGGGCCTCGTAAAAAGCAGCCTCTGAGGGCTGCTCAAACAGCTCTGTTTGGATCACCTCGCGTGGATCAAGGGGGTGATCGGGCAGATCGCCTTGCTTGGCTAACCGGGCGGCTCGATTCACGGTTTCATACAGACTATCCAGGGTGCCATCCTGGCGGATCTGCTGCAAGAACTCAGCCCGATCCCGCCCATCGACAATATCTGCCAACATGCGCTGGTGATCCTGGGCTTTTTCTCCTAGGACTGCATTCACCAGGTCATAGTCAATCCCTCGCTCCTCTTGCAATAAACTGCGCAGCCGTTGCCCAAAAAAGTCCCGCAATTGATCTTGCAGTTGTTGGCAGGCTGCTGCTGGTTGATCAAAGTCTTGGGCAAAGTTCTGGGTGATCTGCTGCAGAAGTTGATCGAGATTGAGGGCTAGCCTCCCGCCCAGATAATGTTGAGAATGGCGTGGCGCCCGTCGCAGCGCGAAGGGATCGGAGGATCCTGTGGGCAAGAGACCCACGCCAAAAATACTCACCAGGGTATCGAGGCGATCGGCAAGGCCCACTACTTGCCCAGCTAAGGTTTGGGGGAGCTGATCCGTTGCCCCTCGGGGTAAATAATGCTCAAAAATAGCAGTTGCGATCGCCTCGCCTTCACCACTGGCTAGGGCATATTTTTGGCCCATCACCCCTTGCAGTTCAGGAAACTCACCCACCATTGGGTTACTAAATCAGCTTTGCATAGTTGTGCCGCTCGGGTAATGGTAGCAGTGGTCGAGGCATCAAGACCCAGTTGTTGCGCAATTTCGGCGGCATTTTTGCCAATTCGATCCACCTTGATGGCCACAGAGCCCAAATCTGCTTGAAAGGTCACTGATGCTAGCTTGGGCAAATAGTCTGCCAAGGCAATTGCCTGATCAGCTTGATAGAAAAACTGACCATCCGCTAACCGAGCCCGCAACACCCGCTCATTTCCAGCGGAGATCAGTGCAGATTTAGCTGGATCGCCATTGGCGATGGTGATGAAATAGGGCAGCAAATCCTGAGCAGGCGCTGAGGAGGAGGCTGATTGAGAGGCTTGCACAGGGAAATAGCGCTGATGATTGACCATCTCCGTTGTAATCACCTCAGGGGGCAAGTCCAGAAAGGCCGCATCAAATTCACCCACCACTGCCGTTGGCCATTCCACCAAATGGGTGACCTCCGCCAAGAGTGCTGGCGAGGGGATGGCCTTGCCTTGCAAGCTTTGGGCAGCGGTCTGAACTTGGTTGGCAATAGTAGCTTGGCGTTGAAGCGGATCAACCTGAACAAAGGCAGCTTCTAGGGTTTGGACATAGTCTTGGGCATGGTTGATGGTGACGGGTTGAGGATGGAGGACGCGATGGCCCCGCGAGATGCGATCGCTCACCACTGTGCTACTGGAATTGTGGAGCGTAATCGGCAGAACGTGATCATCCATTAATGCCACGAGCCAGCGAATAGGGCGCGAAAACTTCAGTTCCCCGTCTCCCCAACGCATAAAACGCTTGCCCTCTAGCGCCAAAATCCATTCTGGTATCAGTGCCGCCAAGACCAACTCTGCCTCTTGGCCCAGGGTCGTTTTTGTACAAACAAATTCGCCCTTGGGGGTATCCCGCAACTCAAAGTCAGCCACACTCACTCCTTGCTTGCGTGCAAATCCTAGAGCGGCTGGGGTGGGTTGGCCTTTTTGGAAGGCGGCTTGGGCCGGGGGCCCTTTAATTTCTTCAGTTTGGTTGGGCTGCTGCTTGGGTATCCCCTGGGCGAGAATCGCTAACCGTCGGGGTGTGCCCAATACCTCAATAGATTGGGCGTCGAGCAGATGGGTTTGCAGACTGGCTGGAATCTGCGATCGCCATTGTTCAAGGGCAGAGGCCAAAAAACTAGCCGGTAACTCCTCAGTACCCACTTCCAATAAAAATGTTGCCATCACTCACCCGATCCAGGTATCGCCATCGTTGCCAACCATTAACAGCTAAAGTTTGCTTACCCAGTCTATCCTGGGACGCTACCGCAAGGCATCGGTTCTCACCTTATGTGGGTCACTGAATCTCACCCCTGATCTCCTGCCAGGGATAAAAAAGGCAATCGATCAAATTCCCCTGCAACCGTCAATTGAGCTCGCCTGCCTTGCCCTTGATAGGTGAGGTGCAACTTCAGATGATTCGGTGGTCGATAGTTGAGACGATCGGGCCTTCAATCGCCACAATCCCGAGGGGCACCTCCAGCCCTTGCCAATAGATCTCTAGATACAGATCATCCACTTGCTGGGGAGACAAGCGGTACAAGTCTAGATGGTAAAGGGGGACCCGACCGTCAGGGTACTCATTAATCAGAGTAAAGGTAGGGCTAGCAATAATATCGGCAAGGCCTAAGCCCTGACCTAGCCCCTGCACAAACGTTGTTTTACCACTGCCTAGTTCTCCCTCCAACAGCAAAATAGCCCCTGGTTGAAGGAATTGGCCCAGCCTTACCCCAAGCTGTTGGGTAGCCGCTTGATCCCTAAGATCAATGGCAGGATATTCCACCCCTGTCATGCTCAAAGCCGCGTCATGGTCTTATAGTGTCTATCTGTGGATTATACTCCAGCCCATCATCCTCAATTGATCCCCTAAGGTAAGTGAGCCTACCCTCAACCGTGATTTTGAACAGTGGGTGGGATCACATTACCCCTCGCCTGCAGACTCAAGGCTTCGGGATAGGTTTGATAATGGTGGCGCACAGAGTTTGCCAAGGCTTTCTTGGTGGGTTCATCGACCCAGCAGGGATCTTCTGCTGGCAAGGCAGCTAAGATGCCTGTTAGTAACTGATCTTGGGGGGGTTCAACCGCTTGCTTCCAAGTGGTCAACAGTGATTTACTCACTTTTTCCGGTAAAGATCCTAAAATGCCCACATCATTTTGATCGTGAACCAACAGCCCAGAAGTGGTCCCCCGATCTAGCATTAACACCTGGAATAGATAGAGGCTGTGATAGGCAAGCTGTTGGGCATAGTCTTCTGGGCTAGGGTCAGCCTGTAATTGAAGGGCCGTTTGGAGAAGATTGGTGTAGCAATCAATCACAGATTCACCCAGGGTCTGGGCTAAGGCGAGGTCTGCGGTCTGATCGTCAGTAGCATAATCTTCGAGATAAAAATGTGTGACGCCGCGATGGCGTTCTAAGGCTGGGATGTAAAAATAGCGATCGCCTTGGCTAGCTGCTTCTTCGTACTGCTCAGGAGCCACTTTTTGCAGGCAGGCAGCGAAGCGGTCCTTAAAGTCTTGATTAGGGATAGAGGGATTGAGATCCGCCATCATTCGCCAATAGCCTCGTCCGTTTTTTAGTTCAGTCCAGCTAATATGCATATGGACCGACGGCGCATGGGGGTTTCTGGGGTGAATAATGGTGGATATCGCCGAGGCTGAGCCTAGTTTCTTGGCAGGATTGCTATCATAGTTCACCTGAGAAATGTTGACGGATGCTCGGTTAAAGGTTTGTTCATCGGTTGCCTCATAGCGGATGCCACCCCCATATTCGCCTTGATCTCGGAACCATTCTCTAGGTTCAAAAGACTGATCGCGCCCCATGGAATGGCTGATGCTTTCTAATTTTCGAACAAATCGTTCTTGCAAAGCCTCAATAAGAGCATAGGCTTGGGTTGCACTGGGAGACTTTGCTTTTGTTCTTTCCATGATCTCAAACAACTTTTGTGGGGCTAACCTAAATGACATTGGGTGGAGGCTCAAGTCCTCATCCTATATATTCTCATACTGTAAAAACCGTAGGGTCAGCTTTTTTGCCCGTCGATTAACCGCTGTTTCGCAAACTCAGGGTCTTGAAACACCAGAGAACCTTCGCCCATATCCCTCCAGGCAGGCAGAGCCTGACCAGCAACAGGCACTCCTTAAAACCGAAGACAACCTGCCTATGACTGGAGTCGCCCTGATCGTTCAACATAGCAGTACTTAGCAGGAACAACCCCATCAGCAACCCCAAGGACAAATAATGCACATGACAAACATGCATAAAAAAGCATCATCGAAAGAAAATAGTAGCTTAGACTACAAAAAATTATAAATACCCCTTATAGAATTTGACCATCATGACAAATAAATTATTTGCATCGGTCATTACTTTTGCATCGGTCATTACTTTTGCATCGGTCATTACAACGATTAAGAAGATTAGATGTTAGGCGATTGACTCGTACTCTTTAATCGTTTCAACAGTTCTTTTTTCACCTCCTGTTAAACCCTTTAGTCCTGTCACAATTTAGATGTAATCCATGAATCTACAATAGCTCTTTCTTGATTTAAGTTTTCGATATTACTCCCCTCCTATTTTTAGGAATTTTATCCATTCAGTTAGAGCGACCTGCTCTTTACCAATGGCGTTATCTGCCCCCAGAAACTTCTTCTCATCGGCTTGCTACTGGTCTTTCTGAAAAGAATACAACTACCACAGGTCTTCTACAAAGAAATCTGAAAGATTCAATCCTTTGGATTCGTTTTCTAAAGTTTCCAAACTCTAGGGATTTGCAATACTCAGTTCTCTTTTTTATAAATGAGGACTTTGATATATCTACTTATCCTTTATTTGAGGTATTTTGCCTGATTGAATGACAGCAATTTTTTGAATTCATAGAGATCGCAGCTATCTGCTAACTTCACTTGATTTTGATCTCAAGTGACTATGTCTTTCCCCTTTTTTCCTGAATTTCCCATTCACTAAATCCCTACTGTGAGGAGTTTAATAGCCTGCTATGTCCATGATTTCTAGGCGCAAATTTATTGCCACCGCTGGGGCAACCACGGCAGCAGCCCTGTTACTTCACGGCTGCAACTCTCAAGAGTCTACGCCAGGGGGTTCTCCTTCACCTGCTGGAAGTCCGGCAGCTAACCTTGAGAAACCGGAGGTGACGACGGCCAAGTTAGGTTTTATTGCCCTCACCGACTCAGCGCCCCTAATTATTGCTAAAGAAAAAGGCATTTTTGCAAAATACGGGATGCCCGATGTCGAGGTCTCCAAACAGGCGTCTTGGGGGGCAACAAGGGACAATATCGTATTGGGTTCTGCCGGTAATGGCATTGATGGGGCTCATATTTTGACCCCGATGCCCTATCTGATTTCGACGGGTAAGGTCACCAATGGTAAGCCCGTGCCCATGTATATTCTGGCCCGCCTCAACACCAATGGGCAGGGGATCCAGGTTGCCAATGCCTACAAGGATCTGAAGGTGGGTATAGATAGTTCTCCCCTTAAGGATGCTTTTGCCAAAGCCAAAGCCAGTGGCAAAGAGGTGAAGGTGGCGGTCACTTTCCCCGGTGGGACTCATGATCTGTGGATGCGCTATTGGTTGGCGGCCAGTGGGATTAATCCCGAGACAGATGTCGCGACGATTGTGGTGCCGCCCCGCAAATGGTGGCCAATATGAAAACGGGCACCATGGAAGCCTTTTGCGTGGGTGAGCCATGGCCGCTCCAGACCGTCAATCAAAAGGTGGGATTTCAGGCGCTTACCACAGGCGAAATTTGGAAGGATCACCCAGAAAAATCCTTTGCCATGCGGGCCGATTGGGTGGACAAAAACCCTAAGGCTGCTAAGGCTTTGCTGATGGCGGTTCTAGAAGCTCAGCAATGGTGCGACAAAGACGAAAACAAGGACGAAATGTGTCAAATTCTCTCAAAGAGAGAGTGGTTTAAGGTGCCTATAGAAGATATTCTCGATCGCTCCAAGGGTATCTATGACTTTGGTGACGGCAAACCGCAAGAGAAGCCTGACTTGCTTCTAAAATACTGGCGTGACTCGGCTTCTTACCCCTATAAGAGTCACGATCTGTGGTTTTTGACAGAAGATATTCGTTGGGGCTATTTTGAACCCGATCTCGACACGAAGGCCCTCATTGATAAAGTCAACCGAGAAGATCTGTGGAAGGAAGCCGCCACGGCCTTGGGCGTGCCTGCCGACCAGATTCCGAGCAGCACTTCTCGCGGGGTCGAGACGTTTTTTGATGGCGTCAAAATTTGATCCTGAGAAACCTGAGGAGTACCTAAAGTCACTCAAAATCAAAAAAAGTTTAGACAGTACAAACCTAGACAGAAGAATGAGTGATGATGCAGTCGTCTCCTATTCACGCTTCTGTCTACGGCTTCTTTTTTTGGGTGATTGCTTTTTTTCTGAGTTGGTAAATACCGATGGCCATTAGCTATTCTCGTTCCAGTGCATTGACTCTCCCCTTCCTCTCGCAATGGTTTGGGGTTGACCGTGCTCGTAAAATTATTACTTCTACTGTTGCCACCCTTATCGTTCTGGGGATTTGGCAATTGCTTTGCATGGGTGAAAACCCTGCCCTACCCGCGCCTCTGACGGTGATTACCGATACTTGGGAACTCATTATTGATCCATTTTTTAACAATGGTGGAACCGATGTCGGATTATTTTGGCAAATTTTAGCGAGTCTTAAGCGGGTTGCCATCGGTTTTCTTTGGCTGCCATCGTCGGCATTGCGGTGGGGGTTTTGATTGGTGCCAATCGCCTGATTTATGAAGCCCTCGATCCGATGTTTCAGGTGCTGCGAACGGTGCCGCCCCTGGCTTGGCTACCCATTTCTTTGGCCGCCCTGAAAGATAATGAACCTTCGGCCATTTTCGTGATCTTCATGACCGCTATCTGGCCGATCTTGATCAATACTGCCGTTGGCGTTCAGCAACTTCCCCAAGATTATAAAAACGTCGCTCGGGTGCTGAAATTATCAAAACTAGACTACTGCACTCAAATTTTGTTGCCGGCCACAGTGCCCTATGTGTTCACTGGGCTAAGAATCGGGATCGGTCTTTCTTGGTTGGCTATTGTTGCGGCAGAAATGTTGATTGGTGGGGTTGGGATTGGCTTTTTTATCTGGGATGCCTGGAACAGTTCGTTGATTAGCGAAATTATTCTGGCACTGCTCTATGTTGGCATCGTCGGACTATTGCTCGACAAGCTCGTGGACACCATTGGTAAACGTTTGACGCCGGGAGGACAGCCTTAATGGCAACCTATTTAGAAGTTGACCATGTGGAAAAAGTTTTCCCTTTGCCGAATGGCAAGCAGTATAAAGCCCTTGGCAACATCGCCTTAACCCTCGAAAAAGGTGAGTTTGTCTCTCTTGTGGGTCACTCAGGATGTGGTAAGTCAACGCTCTTGAATATTGTGGCGGGGTTAGAACCGCCCTCAACAGGGGGGATTATCCTCGAAGGTCGTCAGGTAAAGGGGGCTGGTCCGATCGGATGGTGTGTTTCAGAACTACTCTCTGCTGCCCTGGAAGACGGTGGAGCAAAATATTGCTCTAAGCGTCAATACGGCCCTCAAACATTTGCCCAGGGCAGAACAGCGCGAGATCGTTGAGCATCATCTTGATCTGGTGGGTCTGCGTCAGGCCAGACAGAAGTTTCCCCATGAACTGTCGGGGGGGATGAAGCAACGGGCTGCGATCGCCCGCGCCCTTGCCATTCGTCCCAAGCTCCTGCTGCTCGATGAACCCTTTGGGGCACTCGATGCCCTCACCCGAGGGGGGCTACAGGATCAGCTGATGAAGATTTTGGCGGAGAGTCAAGCCACCTGCATGATGGTGACCCACGATGTCGATGAAGCCCTGCTGCTCTCGGATCGGATTGTAATGCTCACCAACGGTCCTGAGTCCTATGTCGGCCAGATTTTAGAGGTGCCCATTCCTCGGCCTCGGCAGCGTATGGATGTGGTGAATCATCCCAGCTACTACAGCCTTCGTAGTGAGATTCTCTACTTTCTCAACCAGCAAAACTAGAGAAAAAACGGAAGCGTCTACAACCCTTGGTCGTGTCTCGCCACGGCTTAGAAAAGATCAACCTTAACCTTGGCTTTGTGCCCCTCACGGATTGCGCCCCCTTAGTGGTTGCTAAGGAGCAGGGCTTTTTTGCCAAGCATGGCTTAGAAGAGGTCACCCTCAGTCGAGAACCGAGTTGGAAAGCCATTCTAGAGGGGGTCACGAATGGCCGTCTCGATGCCGCGCAGATGGTGGCGGGGATGCCCTGGCTATGACCGTTGGACCGGGCAGTAAAGCCCCGGTGCCGATGGTAATTAGCATGATCTTAAGCCGCAACGGCAACGCCATCACCTTTAGTAAAGACCTCTATCACCAGGGTGTCCGTACCTTGGCCGATTTTAAGCAATACCTGGCCCAATCCAGCACAAAACGTCATACCTTGGGCATGGTGCATCCCGCCTCTATGCACAATCTGATGCTGCGCTATTGGCTGGCCTCCGGCGGCATTGACCCCGATCTAGATCTGGACTTGAGAGTGATTTCGCCCCCGCAAATGGTGGCAAACCTCGGTGCGGGCAATATTGATGGATACTGTGTGGGGGAACCCTGGAACTCCCATGCGGTGAAAGAAGGCTTAGGGTTTGTGATTGCCCATGATTTAGAGCTGTGGCCGGGGCATCCTGAGAAGGTACTGGGGATGCGCGAAGATTGGGCCGACCAGCATCCTAAAACCCAACTTGCCCTAGTGAAGGCGCTCTTAGAAGCCTGCGAATATTGTGATGATCCCCGTCATCGGGGCCAAATTTTGTCTTGGCTCTGTTTACCCCAATATGTGGGAGGGGCGACGGAAATGATGCAACCAGGCTTTTTGACGGCCTATGACCGAGGTACCGAGGCAACCCCTGAGGTCTTGCCTCGGTACAACCAGTTTTTTACCAGCCAATCCAATTTCCCCGATCGAGTCGAGGGGCTATGGATTTTGACACAACTCGCTCGCTGGGGCCTAATTCCGTTTCCCCGGAACTGGATCGAGGTGCTTGATCGAGTTCGACGACCAGAGATTTTCGCTCAGGCGGCTCAGGAACTGGGGCTAGCCGGTGTTGGCCCCAATCGCCATCAAATTCAGCTCTTTGATGGCACCGTGTTTGATCCTGATTATCCTCTTGATTATCTGGATCGCCTCGCCATTAAACGAGACATCCAGATTCAGGAAGTGCAGATGGGTGAACCTGCAATCGCAGCTTAATCCCCCTCCATTTTCTCCTCTTGACTCCCTATCGTTGCTCTACCTGACAAGATGAACCAAGCCCTTGAATATTCCACTAGTCGCAAGCGCCCCAGTCCGGAAGAGCCTTACCTCGTCATTGAGAATGCATCTAAGCTCTACGAAACGCCCCAAGGCCCCTATACCGTTCTCACCAGTATCAACCTCACCATTTCTGAGGGAGAATTTGTCTGTCTGATTGGCCATTCTGGCTGTGGAAAGTCCACGCTACTTGATATGGTGTCGGGCTTTCGGCGACCGACCTTTGGAGAAGTGCGTTTGCAAAACCAGCGGATTGAAGAGCCAGGACCAGATCGGATGGTGGTGTTTCAGAACTATTCGCTGCTGCCTTGGAAGAGTGCCTTCGATAATATTTACCTAGCAGTTAAAACTGTTTATCCCCATAAATCTAAGGCGGAAAAAGTTGCGATCGTGCGTGAGCACTTAGAAATGGTGGGCCTTACTGACGCTGCCGACAAGCGGCCCAGTGAACTATCGGGGGGGATGAAGCAGCGGGTCTGTATAGCTCGTGCCTTAGCTATTCGCCCCAAGCTATTGATCTTAGATGAACCCTTCGGAGCTTTAGATGCCATCACCCGCGAAGAAATGCAGGAGGAGCTCCTCAAGATTTGGCAGGATCATCGGGTGACGGTGCTGATGGTAACCCATGATATTGATGAAGCCATATTTCTTGCCGATCGGGTGGTTATGATGACCAATGGGCCCGGTGCCGAGATCGGTGAGATTATGACCATTCCCTTTGCCCGACCGCGCGATCGCACTCAAATTGTCGAGAATCCTGATTACTATTCCCTCCGCAACCATGCCCTTGAGTTTCTTTTTCAGCGCTATGCCCATGGTGTCAGTTAGGAAGGTGGATTAGTTAAGGTTTAGAATGACAGGCTTTGTGGACGTGCCATGTCATTCCATTGGGGTAAGCAATCATCAAAGGCGATTTCCATCGATTACTTGAACTCTGTCGATACTTGCCGGCCAGTTGGATAAGGCTTTATCAAAGAGAGTCGTGAGAACCTTTAGACCCATTTTAGTCTTCGCTTTTCCCAGCAAGTCTTAGCCAACTTCAACAGCCTTAAAAATGACACCTTGACAGACACAGATCAGATGGGGAAAAGGCGAAGGAGGACAAACCTTCTATACAAGGCTGTGTAGCATCGAGACAGCTGCTGCTCATGGTCACGAGTATTAGGAAGGTATTCATAGGATGCGAGGATAGATCTTCGGCTACCATTACCTCTCTAACGACTCGGGCTTATTAAAGCCACGATCCCAAGATTGTCCAGGCAGTCCCTTATAATAGCCAAGATTACCAGTCCCAGCCCTGCTTAGTTTCTGCTGTTGACGATGCCATCCCTGCTCTTGATCGGTGCCCAAGGCCAAGTGGGCCAAGAATTACAATTGACATTACCCAGGCTAGGCCAGCTCACCGTCTGGGATCGAACAGATCTTGATTTGACTAAGCTGTCGACCTCGACACAACTGCATCAACAGCTTGCTTCTGTGCAACCACAAGTGATTGTCAATGCTGCCGCTTATACAGCGGTAGATCGGGCAGAGTCAGAGCCGGATTTAGCCGATCAGATCAATGCAAGGGTTCCCGCTTTGCTGGCTGAGGTGGCCCAAAATCTCGGTGCCATTTTGGTACACCTCTCGACGGATTATGTCTTTGATGGCCAGCAAAGCCATCCCTATGCGGAAACGGATTTGCCCCATCCCCAAAATGTTTATGGCCATTCTAAATGGCGGGGCGAAGAAGCTGTGCGGAACAGCTGCGATCGCCATTTCATTTTGCGAACGGCATGGGTCTATGGTGCCTATGGTAAGGGGAATTTTGTCAAAACCATGCTACGGCTGGGGGCAGAACGAAGTCAGATCTCAGTGGTTATGGATCAAATCGGTACCCCCACCTGGGCAAAGGATATTGCGGATGCGATCACAGCCCTGCTGGCTCTAGCACCAACTGCTAATATATCGGGCACCTACCATTTCACAAATAGCGGTGTTGCCAGTTGGTATGACTTCGCGGTCGCCCTCTTTGCCGAAGCTAAAGGCTTAGGATTGCCCTTGCAAATTGAGCAAATACTGCCGATCTCCACTGCTGAGTATCCCACCCCTGCTGTGCGACCTGCCTATTCTGTCCTCAGCAACCGTAAAATAATGCAGGTGTTAGGTCAGTCAGCCCCCCATTGGCAAACATCTCTTCGCCAAATGCTTCAGGCATTATCCTCCAAAAGTAGTGATATTCAGACTTGATAAGATTCAGAATCAACATCCGGATCATTGCTCCAAAGACTGCTCCATTGATGTCAAAATGATGACTTGCCAACATTACAGAGTTGACAGAGGACTACCTCTTGACCGAATCTGAGAACGAAGCTTAGGTCCCTTTTCAGAGAGCAAGACTGAACTATGCCGCCCCAATGGCCTCGTGAACCCGATCGTCGTGATCCCGCTTTTCGGCGCTTGGGCGATCGCATCAACTTTGCCTTCAACATTGCCATCTTCGCCACCTCCACCACGGCCATCTGGTTTTGGCTGCTCCTCAAATCCTTAGATTGGCCATGGGCCAAGCCTTTAACTTTGGGTTGGCTAGGCGTGATTGCCCTGCAAGGACTCTATGTCTTTATAATTGCCGACTACAGCGGTGCGGATCAAGACCTCAGTCAGCCCTCAGCAGAACCCAACACCGCCACTGATGCAGCGTCAGATTCAGATCTGCCAGAATAATCTCAAAGGCTCGACTGACTGCGCCTTGCAAGAGGATAGCTGTCTTCCTCTACCTGCACCTGAGTACCGAAAGGTTTTACCAACTTGCATGACAGAGATGACCATCTTACTTGTTGGAGATATTGGGGGAACAAAAACAACCTTACAGTTGGTGCAAACCCATGCAGCAACAGATGATCAGACCATTCTTCAATTCAGCACCCCCTACGAACAGACCTATCCCAGTCAAGATTATCCAGATTTAACGCCCATAGTCCAACGCTTTTTGGCTGAGGCCGCCAACGCCAGGGGAATCGAATCCTCCGTTGCTCGAGCTTGCTTTGGCATTGCTGGCCCTGTGATTGGACAAAGATCCGAACTCACCAATCTATCTTGGCTTCTAACCTCTAGCCGATTAGAGCAAGACTTGGGCATTCCTCAAGTGAGGTTGCTCAACGATTTTGCCGCTAACAGTTATGGCATTCTTGGTTTAGCCCCGACAGATTTTATTACCCTGCAATCCGCTCCTGCCCAACCCACGAGCCCCATTGCCCTCTTAGGGGCAGGAACAGGCTTAGGCGAAGGCTTCTTACTCCCCCAAGGGCAGGGCTATCAGATTTTTGCCAGCGAAGGCGGACATACGGATTTTGCCCCTCGCAATTCTCTGGAATTTCAGCTCCTTGAATATCTTCTCCAGCAACAGCAAACGACTCGGATCTCCGTGGAACGGGTGGTATCTGGCCAGGGAATTTTGTCTATTTATCAGTTTTTACGAGACTTAGGCCAGACCCCTGAGTCACCTCAGATTGCTCAGATTCTGCAACGGTGGCAAGCAGCATCTTCACCGCAGGCTAACCATGCGATTGATCCATCGGCTGCTATTGCTCAAGCTGCAATCGCCCAAACCGATCTGTTGAGCATCCAAACCATGGAGCTATTTGTGTCTACCTATGGTGCTGAAGCAGGCAATCTGGCCCTCAAACTGCTGCCCTATGGGGGACTATACATTACTGGGGGTATTGCCCCTAAAATTCTGCCCTTGCTACAGCAAGGCAAATTCTTAGAGAATTTTCAGCTTAAAGGGCGAGTCAGCCCCTTGCTTCAAAAGGTGCCCGTGCATGTGGTTTTGAACCCTAAGTTGGGCTTAATCGGGGCAGCCCTTTATGCAGCCCAGCTCTCAGCAGAATCTTAGAATCAACCCTGATAATCAGCCTTGGTAATGAATAACCTTATTACCACCGATGGGGAATACCATTTCAACCTGAATAATGTTCAACTCGCTAGGAGCCACAGCAAAGATGACTCAATCTGCCACCCCTGGAGTGACCCTCCAGCCCATGGATCGTCATAACCGCACCTTAATTTCCCATGTTCATCCAGCAGATTGGGTTAACCCAGCTCCGGCAGAGTGCTATGACCTGGTTGTGATTGGCTCTGGCACTGCTGGCCTAGTCACCGCCAAAGGTGCGGCTGGCTTAGGCGTCGGCCTCAAGGTGGCCTTAATCGAGAAACATTTAATGGGAGGAGATTGCTTGAATGTAGGCTGTGTCCCTTCTAAATGTTTGATTCGTTCGGCTCGGGTAGCCGCAGACATGCGTGACGCCCAGCCCTTTGGGATTGAACCTCCTAGCCAAATCGATGTGAATTTCGGCTTGGTCATGGAGCGGATGCGCCGCATTCGCGCTCAGATCAGTCCTGTGGATTCTGCTGCGGGCGCTGCGAAGGTAGGGGTTGATCTATTCCTCGGTGAGGGCAGCTTTACAGGGCCACATAACATCGCGGTTGGTGGTCGAACCCTACGCTTTAAGAAAGCGGTGATTACAACGGGGGCAAGGGCTGTGCACCCTCAAATTCCAGGCATTGAGGAAACGGGATACTTAACAAATGAAACAGTTTTTTCCCTGACAGAATGTCCTCAACGATTAGCAGTGATTGGTGGTGGGCCGATTGGCTGTGAGCTGGCCCAAGCTTTTCATCGATTAGGAAGCCAAGTGGTGCTGCTCCATCGTGGTTCCCATTTGCTCAATAAAGAAGATGCCGATGCTGCCGAAATTGTCCAACAGACCTTTCAGCGAGAAGGGTTGCAACTGGTCTTGGGCTGCCAACTTCAGCGAGTGGTAGCCACTGCCGAGGGCAAGGTCATTTATTTTGACCGGAATGGCCAAACAGAGTCTATCGTTGTGGATCAAATTTTAGTGGGTGCTGGGCGAGCACCCAATGTAGAGGGTTTAAATCTGGAAGCTGTGGGGGTGGAATATGATACCCACCGAGGGGTCCAAGTCAATGATTATCTCCAAACCACCAATCCCCATATCTATGCAGCCGGAGATATCTGTATGGACTGGAAATTCACCCATGCTGCTGATGCTGCGGCTCGGATTGTCCTCAAGAATACGCTCTTTTCGCCTTGGGGATTTGGTAAATATAAGCTCAGTGATTTAGTGATGCCTTGGGTGACCTATACAGATCCAGAAATTGCCCATGTGGGGTTATATGAGCATGAAGCCCATGATCGAGGGATGGATCTCAATACCATTAAAGTTTTGTTTAATGATGTGGATCGTGCCTTGGCTGATGGTGAAGAGGAGGGGTTTCTCAAAATTCACTTAGGAAAAGGATCCGATACTATTTTAGGAGCCACGATTGTCGCTCGCCATGGTGGGGAAATGATTAGCGAGATCACCACGGCGATGGTGGGCAAGGTGGGTCTGAGTCAGATGGCGAGTGTGATTCATCCCTATCCAACCCAAGCTGAGGCAATTAAGAAGTCAGCTGATACGTATCGGCGAGGTTTATTGACGCCCAGAACGAAGGGTTTTCTCAAGCTGCTGACTAAGTTGTCATAAGTTGGAGGGCATCATCAGATTATCTTTATCTAGCATTTTGTTTGGGGTTTATCTTTAGTGATCGCAAGTGATCGCACTAAAAAAGCGACTTTATGTAAAGGCTATCAGTCCGCCATGATGATTAAACAGAGACAGGGGTTGGTCATGGGAGGTCTGTCTCAAGGTCGTAGTTTCCACACCTAAATTGCGTTGGCGGCCTCCCCCTTAATCTAAGAGATAAACCTACAATGAATTCAGGAGCTACGCCATGTTACCAAAGATTGCTGATTTGTTCAGTTGACAGATCAGTCTTCAGGAACAGAGGGAACTCTTGAAAAAAGGCCAATCTAGCAAATCTCTCGTGTTAAGATTGGGTTTACCAGCAAGCAGCAGGTTGTGGGAAAAAGCCATGTTTGAACGCTTTACAGAGAAAGCCATTAAGGTCATCATGCTGGCCCAAGAGGAAGCCCGGCGTTTAGGGCATAATTTTGTTGGCACAGAACAAATTCTTTTGGGTCTAATTGGAGAAGGAACAGGCGTGGCTGCCAAGGTTTTGAAATCCATGGGCGTTAATCTTAAGGATGCTCGGGTTGAGGTTGAAAAAATCATTGGTCGTGGTTCTGGTTTTGTGGCGGTGGAGATTCCCTTTACCCCCAGAGCCAAGCGTGTTTTAGAGCTATCTTTGGAAGAGGCTCGTCAGTTAGGCCATAACTACATTGGGACAGAGCATCTGCTGCTGGGCTTGATTCGCGAAGGTGAAGGTGTCGCTGCGCGGGTGTTAGAAAACCTAGGCGTTGACTTGGCTAAGGTTCGTACCCAGGTGATTCGCATGTTGGGTGAAACGGCTGAAGTCTCGGCGGGTGGAGGTTCAGGTCGAACCAAAACACCGACTTTGGATGAGTTTGGTGCCAATCTGACGAATCTAGCGAGTGAGGGTAAGCTCGATCCAGTGGTGGGTCGTCAGAAGGAAATTGAGCGGGTGATCCAGATTTTGGGTCGGCGTACTAAGAATAATCCAGTGCTGATTGGAGAGCCCGGGGTGGGTAAAACTGCGATCGCAGAGGGTCTAGCCCAACGAATCGCCAATGGGGATATTCCTGACATCTTGGAAGAGAAGCGCGTGGTGACCCTAGATATCGGTCTGCTGGTGGCAGGCACCAAGTATCGGGGTGAATTCGAAGAGCGCCTCAAGAAAATCATGGATGAGATTCGCCAAGCCTCAAACGTGATTTTGGTGATTGACGAAGTGCATACCCTGATTGGTGCCGGTGCGGCAGAGGGAGCTATTGATGCCGCTAATATTTTGAAACCGGCCTTGGCTAGGGGTGAGTTGCAATGTATTGGTGCCACTACCCTCGATGAATATCGCAAACATATCGAGCGGGATGCAGCCTTAGAGCGACGTTTTCAGCCCGTGGTGGTGGGTGAACCCACAGTGGATGAAACCATTGAAATTCTCTATGGTCTGCGAGAACGATACGAGCAGCATCACAAACTCAGCATTTTGGATGAGTCCTTAGAAGCGGCAGCCAAACTATCAGATCGCTATATTTCAGACCGTTACTTGCCGGATAAGGCCATTGACTTGATTGATGAAGCGGGCTCCAGGGTGCGCTTGATCAATTCTCAATTGCCCCCTGCAGCCAAGGAGCTGGATAAGGAACTCCGTAAAGTTCTTAAGGATAAGGACGATGCCGTTCGCTCCCAAAACTTCGACAAGGCGGGAGAGTTGCGCGATCGCGAAATGGAAATTAAGGCGGAAATTAAAGCGATTGCCCAGAACAAAAAGTCGAGCGACGAAATTACAGAAGATTCACCGAAGGTGACCGAGGAAGATATCGCCCATATCGTCGCCTCTTGGACTGGGGTTCCGGTGAGCAAGCTCACCGAATCTGAGTCGGAGAAATTGATGCATATGGAAGACACACTCCATCAGCGCCTCATTGGTCAAGATGAAGCTGTGCGAGCCATTTCGCGCGCCATTCGTCGAGCGAGAGTCGGCCTCAAAAATCCCAATCGACCGATTGCCAGCTTCATTTTCTCTGGTCCCACAGGGGTCGGTAAAACAGAGCTGACCAAAGCCCTAGCCGCTTACTTCTTTGGCTCCGAAGAGGCCATGATTCGCCTCGACATGTCTGAATATATGGAGCGCCATACGGTTTCTAAGCTAATTGGTTCTCCTCCGGGCTATGTTGGCTATAACGAAGGGGGACAATTAACGGAAGCCGTTCGCCGTCGCCCCTATACCGTGGTGCTCTTCGATGAAATCGAAAAGGCCCATCCCGATGTCTTTAACATGCTGTTGCAGATCCTTGAGGATGGACGGCTCACTGATGCCAAGGGTCGGACCGTTGACTTTAAAAACACCCTCTTGATCATGACCTCTAACATTGGTTCGAAGGTGATCGAGAAAGGGGGCGGTGGCCTTGGCTTCGAGTTCAGCGAAGACCAAGAAGATTCTCAGTACAATCGGATTCGCTCCTTGGTCAACGAAGAGCTGAAGGGATATTTCCGGCCTGAGTTCTTAAACCGCCTTGATGAAATCATCGTCTTTAGGCAGCTAACCAAGGATGAGGTGAAGGAAATTTCTGAGCTGTTGCTCAAGGAAGTTTTGTGCGCCTAGAAGAAAAAAATATCACGATAGAAATCACGGATCGCTTCAAGGAGCGGCTTGTGGAAGAGGGGTATAACCCCAGCTATGGGGCAAGACCCTTGCGTCGTGCGATTATGCGCCTCCTAGAAGACACCCTCGCTGAGGAAATTCTCTCAGGGCGGCTCAAGGAAGGACAGACGGCGATTGTGGATGTGGATGATGACAAACAGGTCAAGATTTCTCCTGCGGATCGACGGGAGCTACTTCCCCAAGCCGTAGAGTCTATCTAGATCTCGGGCCTCTTATTTCAGGTCCACCGTCTTTTTGGTAAAACAGCGGATTTCTTTGCAACAAGAGGTCCGCTGTTTGGTTTAGGCATTTTGGTTTAGCCATTATATTCAGCGGTGATCTGTACAGCTAAGCTCTCTCTATCCACGCAGCAAGAGAGAAGATTGGGGCGGCAACAAACCTGGCAATCTTCCACATAGGACTGGGAAAACCCCGCACTCAAGTCCACAAAGGTGGTGTTGTATTCACCGCAGTAGCCACATTGATAGTCGGCTGTTTCCATGGGTTTTGCCCCCGGTCAAACTGTCATATTCTGTGCAGCTGTCCTGAGATCGCAGCCTTCATTTCTCGCACGGCTCGCTCTAGACCCACCAGCACAGCCCGACTGATAATCGTATGACCAATATTAAGTTCCTCCATCCCCGCTAAACAAGCCACCGGATGAACATTCCAATAGGTCAAACCATGGCCAGCATTCACCCGTAACCCAAGTGAGATCGCCCCTTGGCAAGCCTGGTGCAAATGGTTGAGAGCTTCAGCCTGCGGCCTACCTAGCTGGGCCTCCGCATAGGGACCAGTGTGGAGTTCAATGAATTGGGCTTCAATTTGGGCCGCTGCTTCAATTTGGGCTTGATCCGCATCAATAAACAAACTCACAGGAATCTCAGCCCCTTGCAGGGTTTGCACCAGATCCTTAAGCCGTTGCTGCTGACTCAGGATATCTACCCCCCCCTCTGTGGTCACCTCCTGTCGGTTCTCAGGGACGAGGGTTATATAATCGGGTTTGATTTCTAGGGCAAGGGCGACCATCTCATCCGTGGCCGCCATCTCTAGATTTAAATGGGTACGCACCGTTTGTCGCAAGATGCGCAGATCGCGATCTTGAATATGGCGGCGATCTTCGCGCAGATGCACCGTAATCCCATCAGCACCAGCCAATTCAGCCAGAACAGCCGCAGCAACAGGGTCAGGTTCGACGGTACGGCGAGCCTGACGGATAGTTGCTACATGATCAATATTGACACCAAGGCTGGGCACAGTTGCACTCCTGGTTGCAAAAAATGGGTCAGGCTAAATTCTAATAGCGATTGCCCGCCTTACGGTGGTGGATCGCTGTTTTTACATTAGATCTTAAAACTTTACCCGCTTTAACCACAGCATAAACAACCCAGTGATCGCCACATTCCATCCGATTTTCGACTTCGCATTCTAAATAGGCAATGGCATCCGTGAGGATTGGGCAGTCGTTACTGGCCCTCTCCGTATCTAAATCACCAAAGCGGTCTTCCCCTGGAGCAAAGGGTTTCAAGAACTTTTTCACAGTGCCCTGGTAGTTATCTTCCCCCAAAATATTGAGAACGAAGGGACTATTGGCATAGAGCAAAGACTCCACCGCGCGGTCCTTGGCGACGGCAACGGTAAAACCAGGTGGACTAAAGGTCGCTTGAGACACCCAAGAGGCTAGCATGCCACTTCTAACATCCCCTTGCTTGGCGGTCAAGATACATAAAGATCCCACAATGCGCCCTACGGCTTGTTCGGTGGCGCTTGTTTGGCTGCCCAATTGAGTCGAGGTCTGCAGGCGAGATTTGGACTTTTTGGCCTTCTTAATCTGTTGGGCAAAGTCTGTGCCGGCCTCCTCACAGGTTTTGAGGGTCACATCCGTGGGCGCAAATTTAACTTTAATTGACTCGAAGCCAAAGCTATACCCTGCATCCCGCAATTTGTTCTCTAAGAGGTCGAGGGCCTCACCACTCCAACCAAAGGACCCAAAACCCGACGGGCTTAGTTTTGGTACTGTAGACAACAGCACTCCTAAGGCCATCTGAATTTGGGTAGGTGCATGTCCCCCCAAGGTAGGCGAACCAATGATAAACCCTTCACAATGGTCAGCCACAGTTTGGATGTCAGCAGCGGTGGCCGTTTCGCAGTTGATGATTTCCACGGCCACTCCAGCCTTGGTAATACCCCGAGAGATGGCTTGACCAATGGTTGCAGTATTGCCATAGGCAGAGGCATACAAAACCGCAACGGTGCTGGTTTGCTTCTGTTGTGCCTCACTCCATTTTCGATAGTTGCGGGTTAGCTCAAGCAGGCCGTAGCGGACAATGGGACCATGACCAGGTGCATAGCTGCGGATATTGAGGGGAGCGAGTTTGTCTAACACCGTGGCGACCTGGCGGGCATAGGGTGCCATCAGGCAGTCAAAATAGTAGCGGCGATCCTCTTGCAGGCTGGCGCGATCAAGATCAATGGCTTGATTGCTGCAGCGATGTATGCCAAAAAATTTATCGGAAAAGAGAATCCGGCTGCCAGCATCATAGGTGAGCAGACTATCGGGATAGCGGGGGGTTGAGGCCCGGATAAATTTCAGGCGATGGCCTTGGCCTAGGTCTAAGGTTTTATCCTCAGCGCTGCTGCGCACGATACGGAGGTTGAGTGTGAGTTCAGGAAATGACTCTCGCAGTAAAGCGGCACCGGCATTGGAGCAAATAATGGTAACCTGCTGTTGCTTGGCAATCAAGATCTTGAGGGTCTCTATCCGGTTTAGGTTGACATGACCCAGAATTAAATAATCAAGCTGTTGCAGATCAAAATCGAATCCTGATAAGTCAACAGCTTGTTGGGTAACCCATTGCAACTGACACCATAACCGCCCCCAGAGAGGCTGAAAGCTCGCCTCGCTAGTCTGGCTGGATAATTCCTCTAGGTGCTGGAGAAAGATGTCGGTGAAGGTACCGCCAGGGGGATCGATCAGGGCGGTTTTGTCGCCTTTGATTATGTAAGCGTTGGCGGTGGTGCCCCGCTCTAAGGCATATTCAATTTCAAAGCGGAGGCGATTCCAACTGCGCGATCGCAAGGCCAATATCCCTGGCGCAATGGCTGTCACCTGTACATCTCTGGCTTTAGCGCTAGCAGGCTGAGAACTCGGTTGAGAGGTCATGGTGGTGGAGGTCATGGCGATATCGATCTAACTGCAAGGATGAACAAGGGCTTAAAGCTGAAGCCTCCCTGGCAACCAGGCCAGGGACAAAACCTAATAGTAGGTTCCCACTTGTCGATGGTGGACAGCCGTTAGACTATCAGGTTTAGAGACCTTACCCACCGTGACTTCGCTGTAGACCAACCAATGGTCACTGCATTCCATGCGGCTCACTACTTTACATTCCATATAGGCAAGGGCATCCGCCAAAATGGGTGAGCCATTCTCGGCTTGGCGGGTTTTGATACCTGCAAAGCGATCAGCACCCGGGGGAAAACGCTTGAGGAAATGGTTCATTAAGCTGGCATAATTATCGGTTTCTAGAACATTAAGGACAAAGACATCCCCCACCTGCATCAGCGATTCGATGGCTCGGTCCTTGGCAACGGCAACGGTAAACCCAAGGGGTTCGAGACTGGCTTGAGTAACCCAGGAGGCTAACATGGCCCCTGTTAGACCGCCCTTCACCGCGGTGAGAATATACAAGCCGCTACTTAACCGGCCTAAGGCTTTTTCTAAGTCTCCATCAATGGCCTTGATCTTTTTGATATTTTCTTTCAGGGTTAGCTTTTGGCCTAAATCAACACCTGATTCTTCGCAGGCTTGGTAGAGAGCTTCGGAGGGTGTATCCTTAACCCGAATAGAGGTAAAGGCTTCTCGCAAGCCCGACTCTTTGAATCGACTCAAGAGCGGATCAATGGGTTGATCATTGCCACCATAGGATTCAAACACGCCAAAAAACTGCTTGTCTTTGGCCGCTGCCAAGATTGTACTGAGGGCGGCTTGGGTGGTAGTGGCATGGGGACCCGCTGCTGGAGCAGTGGTGATCACGAAGGCAGCAACATCATTGATCAATTCCTGTACTTCTTGAACATCGGCTGCCTTGAGGTCCATCATTTCCACGGCAACCCCAGTTTTAGAGATGCCCCGTGCAATTGCTTGGGAGATGCGATCGCTATATCCATAATCTGACAAGTAGAATACGGCTACATTCTGCTCAGCCGTCGCTTTGGCTTGACTCCAACTGCGGTAGCGTTCGGTCAATTCTTCAACATGATGGCGCAGCAGCGGTCCATGTCCTGTGGCAATGGTGTCAATGCCAGGCAGCTGATCCATGCGCTTCATTGCTGATAACACTGAGCGCGAATTTGGACCCATCAGACATTCGTAATAAAACCGATAGTCAGGAGAAAGGGCTTCTAAATCTTCGTCAAAGATATCGTCCTTGCAAAAGTGAGCGCCAAAGGCATCACAGGTATAGAGAATTTTTGTGTGATGGTCATAGGTAAAAATGGTATCGGGCCAATGCAAGTTAGGGGCATTCAAAAACTCCAAGACATGGCCCTTCCCCAAGTCAATCTGGTCCCCGTTTTTAACAATCTGGCTTTTGAACGGGGCATTGATCAGCTCTTCTAAAAAGCTAATCGCTATCTTGGCGCCGACCACCACTAGGTTAGGAGCGAGGGCGAGCAGATCTTTCACCAGACCACTGTGATCGGGTTCAGTATGGCTGATCACCAAATAGTTGATCTGAGCTGGATCAATGACTTTATTTAATAGCTTGAAATAGAGATCTTGAAATTTGGCATGGGAGGTATCGACTAGGGCGACTTGATCTCCCTGAATCAAGTAGGAATTGTAGGTGGTGCCATTTTGCAGACCAAACTCAATATCAAAGCGATCTCGGTCCCAGTCAAGGGAGCGCATCACCAGGGTATTGTCGCCAATATCGAGGCTTTGGGTTGTTAATCGATTTTCGGTTTGCACAGTGTGATCGCTTAGAGCAACCATCAGCTACCTCCATCTCTTTCAAGTTGTTAAGATATATTGCAATTCTAGCGCATCTTCCTCTCTTCATCGATTAGAACTTGTAATAAGTGATATTGGCTTTCTCCGTCTCAGGTCATCCTGACGGGACACTATTCCATCCAGAAGTGACGCATTCAAAACCTCATGTCCATCAAATATCTCGGCAACCTCAACTAGCCCTTGAATGAAACCCGTTATCAGCACAGGGATGCGCTGGCAACGGTGGCCCCAGTGAGAACGACACCAATGATTGATTTCCATGATGACCTAGGGTGAGGGCATCTTGAACTCTATTAGGCAAAGTGCTTCAGCCTTACACCACAAATTCCGCTAGAACGAAGGGCGTTTCAGGACCTCGGGTAGCGCCAAACACCTCTTGAATTGTTGCATTTATAGCTGGCCAAGACTGGATGGAATGATGGCTATCTAGTGAAAATACTGGCTCTGGGAGTATCTGTTTGCCCTGATCACCGGAGTACAGCTATTGTCAGCAGCTAGGGTTATACACTAGGATAGTTATTTGTGAATATTTGGACTCGACATGCCCAAACTCAAAACACGTCGATCGGCTGCAAAGCGTAAACGCAGCGGCAGCGGCAAATTCATGCGCCGCAAAGCCTACAAAAATCATCTGTTAGAGCATAAGGGAACCGATCGCAAGCGACGACTTTCCCAGAAAAATGTCGTCAGCGAGGGCGATGCAGAGAATGTACGCCTGATGATGCCCTACGCCTAAGCTATTTATGCTGGTTACCTGCTTAACAACAGGTGACATCTTCACCTGCCCATCACTAAGGACTAGAGAACATGAGGGTTAAACGCGGTAACGTTGCTCGCAAGCGCCGCAAAAAGATTTTAAAATTGGCAAAGGGATTCCGAGGATCCCATTCGCGCTTGTTCATCATTGCCAACCAGCAAGTGATGAAAGCACTGCGTAATGCCTATCGCGATCGCCGCAAACGTAAGCGTGATTTTCGTCGCCTTTGGATTGCTCGCATTAACGCAGCTACCCGTCAACATGGCCTCAGCTATAGCCGCTTTATGGGTCAGCTCAAGCGCGCTGATATTCAGTTAAACCGTAAAATGTTAGCTCAGTTGGCAGCCACGGACCCTGATACTTTTAGTAAAGTGGTTGAGTTAGCGGGTAAGGCTTGATCGCGCGCGATCGCAAGTCATTCTTAGCCAAGATTCAGAGCTACATAAATCTCGCGAAGGAAGAGCTGGCAGAGTTTCTCTGCTGGCCTTTTTTTGTGACTACTCACAGTTGCCTACTCAAAAACTGACAATCCACTATGGAGTGGCCTATTATTTACCATAGGTTGCTTGTTTTTCCATGGGTTGAGTTAATATTCCAGATCAACCTTGTGCAGAACAGATTCCTTGGCAGTTGTTCCCCGTTGTTGCAAGTAAGTTGAAGCTTTAGCATTGCTCTACCCCTCTATGCTTAGTCATGACCAGTAAAAAACCTGTCGATAGTGACTCTTTACCCGAAATCCCGAGTCCCGACTCAGGCAACCTTGCAGCAGTGACCTTAAAACCGTCTCGACTCCAAGGTATTAACCAACTGCTGTTGCGACTGAAAACCTTTCAAGGTTGGCCTTGGGTTTTCGTGATTTTAGTTTCCTGGCTGACAGGCGCCACAGCTTTGCAATGGTTGTCTAGCCTGCCGCCGACGGCAAACTGCAACAAGCTGCTGACAACTCTATCAGAATCGGAGCGTCTTGACTGTGCTGACCATGCTGCCCGCACAGGAGATCCGAAGGCCATTAAAGCAGCCCTAGCGCTTGTTAACGCTTGGGGTAAAGACCATCCTCTCCATGGACGGGCGATGACTTTGTCCAACGAATGGTCAAGATCCCTCTTAGGGGTGGCTCGTCAAGAGATTGACAATGGCAATCTGCAAAAGGCAATCGACTATGCCAAGCAAGTAGAACCAGGCAGTGATATTAAACCCGAAGCTGATGCCTTGATCGAACAATGGCAGCAGAATTGGGAGGAAGGTCGAGATTCCCTTGACAGAGCTAAAGAATCAATTAAAAAACAAGATTGGACTGCTGCTTCCCTAGAAGTCCGTGCCCTTGTCCAACTGGGCGATGACTATTGGCAGGATAGAGCAGACCAGCTCTTAAATGACATGGCTATCGAGCGTCAAGCTTTTCAAGATCTCTATCAGGCCCAATATATTGCTGATGCTGGCCAACCCAAGGACTATGCCGAAGCGATTCAATTGGCGAGTAAAATCGATCCCAAACGTCTTGCGAAAGAAGAAGTTCAGACGAAAATAGAAAAATGGAGCGCCTCCCTTCTAGAGTTGTCGCAAGAATATCAAAGTACTGGCCAGTTCGATCGAGCCATAGAAGCAGCTCAAAGCATCCCTCCCGATAGCTCAATTTCTGATCAAGCGACTGCCCTCATCCAGTTAAGCAATGCCCAGAAAGTCGCTTCTTCCAAAGGATTTGTTAACTACTTACATGCTTGGGCTTTAGCTGATCAAATCAATCCAGATACGCCAGAATACGAAAAAAATAAAGAAAAACTGGCGACCTGGGAAGGCGAAATTCAAAACGCAGGTCAACTACAAATGGCCAAGCTATTTGCCAATATTGACAATGTGCATCTGTATCAACTAGCCATTGACCATGCTGCTTTGGTAGATCCCAAGCAACCCCAACGAATTGAGTCTCAAACTTTGATTGCCCAATGGGATCAGCAGATTAATTCCTACCAAGACCGACAAATCATTGCTAGGGCGCGGCAATTTGCTGCCCGTAATACTCTGCTAGGGTTTCAGGCTGCCATTCAAGAGGCGAGCAAAGTTGGTCTTAACCAACCCCTCCGCGTCGAAGCACAAACCCTGATCGCTGAATGGCAAGGATCCCTTGAGATCGCTGAGGATCAGCCCATTTTAGATCAAGCCCGTAGCCTTGCTAAAACTGGCAAATTAGAGGATGCCATTAAAATTGCAACTCAAATTGAATCTGATCGCGAGCTCTATAAAACTGCCCAAGATGACATTTATGCCTGGAAAGGGGAAGTTGAAGGCGTTAAGGATAAGCCCATTTTGCAAGAAGCTGAATCTCTAGCTAGGGCGGGAAGACTCTCTGAGGCCATTTCAGTGGCATCCCAAATTGGTTCTGATCGGGTGCTCTATAGCGAAGCTCAATCCAGAATTTCAGAATGGGCTGCAGCCCGAGATGCAGCTTACTTTGCCAGCCAACGTCAACAGCAGGCTCGCCAAGAAGCAGTGTCTGAGAATCCGCCCCCAGCAGAGGCAGCGGCCCCCCCGCCTGAGCCTTATACAGAAGAACCGGCACCAGAGCAAGCTCCCCAAACCTATCCTGATGATCCCCAAGCAGACCTTTCTAGGCCTGTAGTTGAAGATGCTCCCCAGTAAAAGCATGGCTGGGCTTGCTTTTTATTAGATGAGCGGCTTGCGTTTAGGAGTGCTTTTAAGGGATGAGGGATGGGGCAACAACAGTTGCTAGAGACAACAACAGCATAAACAAGACAGCACTGCATGCTAGGATCAACTCTGGCATTGACGGATGGAAGACTATCAAGCCAAATCAGGACTCTGCTAAATCATGCGGTTCTCTAAAATATTAATTGCCAATCGCGGAGAAATTGCTCTCAGGATTCTGCGAACCTGCACAGAAATGGGCATTGCCACGGTTGCTGTACATTCCACAGTTGATGCACAAGCCTTAAATGTACAACTTGCAGATGAAGCGGTTTGCATTGGGGAACCCGCTAGTAGCAAAAGCTATTTAAATATCCCTAATATTATTTCAGCGGCTCTGACTCGGGACGCGACGGCCATTCACCCTGGCTATGGTTTCTTGGCAGAAAATGCCCGATTTGCAGAAATCTGTGCGGATCACCAGATTCATTTTATTGGGCCATCTCCAGAGGCGATGCGGGCCATGGGAGATAAGGCAACAGCGAAGGAAACGATGCAGCGGGCCGGTGTGCCGACAGTGCCAGGCAGTGATGGCCTGGTGGAGGACGAGGTTACCGCTAGAAAAATCGCTGATGACATGGGCTATCCTGTGATGATTAAAGCCACCGCGGGGGGTGGTGGACGGGGGATGCGGCTGGTGCGGGATCCAGAGGATTTGGTGAATCTTTATCTTGCAGCTCAGGGCGAAGCTGAGGCTGCCTTTGGCAATCCGGGTGTCTATATCGAAAAGTTTATTGAGAAGCCTCGACATATTGAATTTCAAATCTTTGCCGATAGCTATGGCAATGTGATTCACTTGGGCGAGCGAGATTGTTCGATTCAACGGCGGCACCAAAAGTTACTAGAGGAGTCTCCTAGCCCTGCTTTGACACCTGAACTTAGGCAAGCAATGGGTTCTGCGGCTGTGCGAGCAGCTAAATCCATTAACTATGTGGGGGCAGGTACTGTCGAATTTTTGCTCTCAGCAACGGGCGAGTTTTATTTCATGGAAATGAATACTCGTATTCAGGTGGAACATCCTGTCACGGAAATGACCACGGGGTTAGATTTAATTGCTGAGCAAATTCGCGTTGCCCAAGGGGAGCCCCTCAGTCTCACCCAAGCGCAAGTGCAGTTGCGGGGCCATGCCATTGAATGCCGGATTAATGCTGAGGATCCAGACCATAATTTCCGTCCTCATCCGGGTCGAATTAATGGCTATCTGCCTCCAGGCGGGCCAGGAGTCAGAGTCGATTCCCATGTCTATACGGATTACGATATTCCCCCCTACTATGATTCCTTGATTGGCAAGCTGATTGTTTGGGGCAACGACCGACCGATTGCGATCGCACGCATGAAGCGAGCGCTACAAGAATGTGCCATTACTGGCTTACCCACCACCATCGGTTTTCACCAGAAAATTCTAGATACTCCAGAATTTAATCAAGGGAATGTCTATACAGATTTCGTGCAGCAAGTGATGGGCATGTAACACTCTGCTAGCTAAATGGCGGATGGGTATCTAGAGCCAGATCTTTAGCAAGCCCTGTTGACCCACTAGCAGTTCTCGTATCAGACTCACGATGCCCACCCAGATAATTGGGGAAATGTCCACACCACCCATGGGTGGGATCAGTTTACGGGTTGGGATTAAAAATGGCTCCGTTGGCCAGGTCGCCAAGGCAAAGGGCAGACTATTGAGGTTCACCTGGGGATACCAGGTCAAAATAATCCGAAAGATGAAGAGCAGGATAAACAGACCACAGAAAAGGCTGAGTCCCCAGTTCAACACTAGTTCCATCGTCATAGAATTTGGTAAAACGTAACGGTTTTCTCAGTTTAGCCCTTAGAGCAGCCACCGAGGCAGAGAATTGTAAGACAGAGAGCTGAAAAACGATCCTCAGATCTGCTGAGGGCCTGTTTCTTTAGATATTTTCTTAGTCAAGAATAGTAGAGCCATCACCTCAATCAAAGCGTCTCTAAAAACTTGCAGAATTGATACCAACCTGAACTTGTGATCCAAAAAGGCTTCTCAATGTTGTGACATACCTTTAAGATTAAGAGTACTGTCGTGATAGTAAAAGCATATGACTTCCACCTTAATGACAATTACCCCTTCTTTATCGGGTTTCTTTTATAGTCTGCTCTTTGGTGCCCTTGTGTTAGGCGCGTTAGGTGCTGGATTTATCATTCTCAGCCAAAGAGATAAAGTTGTACGGCGCTAAATCTAGAGCGGCTAATTGGTTGAGCCTTTGATCTGCTGTCAGTGAAGCTCCTCTTGATTAGCCCAAATATATGATTAGTTGAGTCTACAGTCTCTACGCTTGTGACGGCAAACTTGTTTATTCTTGATATGCAGATGCGGCTGAATGATCATTTCAGCCGTTCTTTGTTTTTGTACGGGCCGGGCAGTAGTGTTAAGGAAATGTCATACAGCATTGCCTAGTCAGGCTAGTCTGTTTGCCATGCTGGGAGCATCAACATAGCCGAGTCGCAAGATTTATAGGGCCGGTGGTTCTCCAGCAAGGTGCACAAGGCCACTGCCATTTTTTTTTAGAAGTCGCTAGCATGAAGATGTGCTAGATCGAACTGGGACAGATCAGGGGCGCTCCCCCTCCACTCAGACTAACCCTTGAAATATAATTAGCCTTGATACCCGAGCCAGTCCGGCTCTGCTTGGCCTGTCGTCATCTTGAGAGACATCTACAGTGAATTTTGGTACTCCTGTTCCGTTGATTGTTGGCGTTGTCCTCATTGTTGGGGCAATTAGTCTGTTTTTTCTCGACAAAATCAAGCCCGGTTATCAGCGCGATGCAGATATTATCTATGCATTTCTTTGCCTGCTGTCGGGTGTGATGTTGTTGACAGACCTAACTATGGGCTTTGCTCTGTCTCTACAGCAACTGATGGTGGTGGGGATGTTAGTTACCTTGTTGTTTGAAAACGTCCGTAATCGTGTACCGGGAAACCGTCCCACCAAACCCGTCAATAATCGAGGCAGAATGCGTGATGAGGATTATCCTCCAAGGCGATCGCGCGTGAGTGAGCGGGCTGAGGCACAGCTAGAGCGAGAGGAAGAGTTTTTCCCTGTCAGCCGTCAATCTCCCCGTGCCCGGCGAATTCGTCCCGAGGGCCAAGGGGGCGATCTCAACTCCTATCGAGATAATTCCTATCAAGATTATGATGAGTATGCCGAAGACTCATCCCGTCGTCGTCCCTCTAGACGCCGCCCTAGCCCTGGAGATGAAGATCTCTCCAGCCAAGGATCTAGCCCCTATAACAGCAGCTACCAGAGTGACCCAGCTATCTCTTCTGGCTATAGTGCCAATCAAGCCAACATTGAAGAACAGCCTCGACGGCGCCGTCCCCTCCAACTGAAGGGCGAAATTGAGGATAAAACCTATACCCCAGATGATTATTCCTCGGCAGTCAAAGCCTTGCGTAATCGCCGTCGCCAACAAAATGGTACAGATTCAAGTGACAGGAATGAGCAAGGTCCTGGCAATGGATATGGTAGCAATTTCAAGCCCGACGATTATGCAGACTATAAGCCCTTAGATTTGCCTAAGCCGCCGGGACCAAGGCCCAACTCAGGGGATCGAAGTGGTTTTGATGGTGAGTATTAAGCCTAGGATGGAGTTAACCTCCTATCCCTTTCGCTATCTGGGCCAGAGTCAGATCAACCATCGCCTACAAAAGCTTTGATTCTAGCGATTTGAGAAACTCGGTATTGACCCGCGATTCTCGTGTTAGGGCGATTTTGCCCGTGCGGGCAATTTCCTGAATGCCAAATTTGTTAAGCATCTGGACAATCGCCACCATTTGCCAGGATCGCCGGCCACTTCGATGGTCAGAGATTCCTCCGATACATCCACCACCTTGGCGCGAAAGATTTGAACAATCTCAACAATCTCAGAGCGTAGGGCCGCAACCGCGTTGACCTTAATCAACATGAGTTCGCGCTCAACACAGGGAACCTCGGTAATATCTTGTACCTTGAGCACATTTATCAGCTTGTAAAGCTGCTTGGTCAATTGCTCAATACTGGGGTCATCCCCAGGCACAACCATGGTGATTCTAGAGATCCCTAGTTGCTCGGCAGGTCCCACTGCCAGACTCTCAATATTGAAACCACGACGGGCAAATAATCCGGCAATGCGCGTCAGCACACCGGCTTCGTCTTCGACTAAGACCGAGAGGGTATGTTTCATGATCGATGGCATAGAGGAATAGCGGCTCAGGGCATTGGGGCTAATCGGACCAGATAAATCAAGTGTTTTCTAGCTTAGCGTATCTCTAATTCAGGGGCTGAGCAACTTCTTGTGGTGAGGCAAGGTGCGGTTCAGTAAAATTGGTTTCTAGCCAACGCAGAAGAAGGGTGTTGACCCGATCAGGACATTCGTCATGGGGACAATGGCCAGCCTGTTCGAGTTCGATTAACTGAATCTTGGGATTGCATTTAGCAAATAAGGGTCCTAAGCGGGGCGGCACCATCAAATCTTGTTGCCCCCAGACCAGGAGGATAGGCATCTGCAAGGCGGGCAGCATATCCTTTGCTCGGTAATGAGGCTGGCCTTTGGCTTTGGTGTTTACCATTGCTCTAAGGGCGGCACCTGCGCCGAGGTCATAGGCCGGACTAGATAGAATTTCCACCAGATCGTCATTGACGGCTGTGGTATCTAGGTAAGCTTTTTTTGCCCAGGCTCGAATCACCTGGGGCTGCCGGATAAACCGAAAGAAGGGATTAAAGACAAGGGGAGAGGTGAGCAGTGCTTTGGCGAGGAAAAGGAGAGGATTCAGCGCGATTTTGAAGGGTGCGATCGCAGGCTTCACCCAACTCGGGTTCTCTAACACCGAAGAATCCGGTAAATTCAGCATCACTAAACCGGTCACCATCTCTGGATAGAGGCTCGCCGCCGTCAAGCTGACCAAGGATCCTAAGGAATTGCCCACCAAAACGATTGGAGTACGAATAAAGGTTTGCCAAAAATCATGAATTTGCTCGACCCATAGGGTGACTAAATAATCGGTGATCACCTTTTCCGACGCGCCAAAGCCCAACATATCCAGAGCATAGACCGTTCGACCCTGAGCTAAAACCGGTATATTATGCCGCCATTGACCAATGGCGGCGCCAAAGCCATGGAGCAAGAGCAGTGGCGGCTGAGCGAGGGCTTTGGCTGAGGGCTGAGGCCGCAGAAAACTGTAGCGAGTTTGCCACCCTCGCCATACCCAATCTCGTTGATGGCCAACCTGGGTTTGCCAAGGTGAAGAAGTCACCACGCGTATTGCCCGCCCTCAAAAGATACTATGTTCTTGATCTTAACGATTTTCAGGCCCATCAACTAACTCAAAATCCACAGTTCCTTGGCCATCCTTGACCGTGACCTTAACAGTACTGGGGCCATATTCAAGCTCCTCGACTGTACAAGTGAAACTGTTATCTGCTCGGGCAATAATCAACTGCTTTTGGCAGTCAACCTCGGGTGTAGTTCGGCGTTGCTTGTCAAACTCTTCTTTGATCTTGGCTTCGACCTCCACCACATTAATCAAGGAGTCCTGCAGCTTCCAGTTAAAATTGCCCTGATTATCGGTCAGCTCCACCTCGACCTTCAGAGCATCAGCTGGGGTTCGATCAGGCTGTGCCGAGGATGTTGGGGACTGAGGAGCAGAAGGGGGAGAGGGTTGCTCTGGCGAGCTAGATAATTGCTGATGCGCAAGGAAGAGATCGCAGCTGACACGTTCTCCTTTGGCTTGTTTAGCACCTGGCTCGCAAGTAATAGCCTTGACAGAACGACCTGTTTTAGTTTCAAACTCTGCCTTGATTTTATTCTCAATGGGCTTGAGATCGACACTGGGAACACAGCCGACCATGATTGCCATGATTGCCAGTAGCCAACACCCCTGCACGGACAGGGCAGAAGGGTAAGGTTTGTCCCTGGCTAATTTGGGCATGGGATGACCACCATGGTGAGACAACTGGTCTGAGAAATCTGTTAGGGTTTTGGAACGAACTTGAGGGCTACAGAATTCATGCAGTAGCGTAACCCCGTCGGTTGAGGACCATCCTTAAACACATGGCCAAGATGAGCATCGCAAGCTGCACAGAGAACTTCCATGCGCGTCATAAATAAGCTGCGATCGCTTTTTTCCTGCACATGGGTTGGATCCACAGCAGCCCAAAAACTAGGCCATCCAGTCCCAGAGTCAAACTTAGTCTCAGAGCTAAACAATTCAATTCCACAACAAATACATTCGTAGCTGCCAGCATCTTTTAAGGCATGGTACTCGCCGCTAAAGGCCCTCTCCGTCCCATGCTTGCGGGTCACATGGAACTGTTCTGGGGTCAATTGAGACTTCCATTCCTGGTCGGTTTTTTGTATTTTTTCCATAGGAGTGCTTACCTGCAAGAATTGAGTGAGTAGATTGAATTGATGAGCCTTTATAGCTATTTGATCAAATCAATGGCCCTGGCGTAAGAAAGTAGAAATAGGCTGCAAGACTTGATAAATAATAGGATCAAGAGCTTACAGGGCGTAAATATTTCACCTCCCACTATGTCCCAATCGGCCGAAATACTCAAGGACCAGTTTTCTAAAAGGCTGGATTTGCCCTTGCTCAGAGGATATCTAAGCAGTAGAAAAGCCCTCAATGGATATAGTCTGTCAATAGATAAACCAACAGAGGCGATACTCGATGATTCGATGCCTAACCTCTGTTCAATTTAAAGAAAATTACTGGAGCACTCTCGAACAACCCACGGAACTTAACTGACCTGCCCACTTCTTCGGGGGAAGGTCAGGCTAGTCTTACTTGAGATATTCTTCGGCTTGATGAGTTTGAATCGTACAGTCTGAGCTAGGCGAGCATGAGCAGAGTAATACATAGCCTGCCTCTATTTCTTCTGGCTGCAGAAAACTAGCAGATTTAGCCGTATGCTCCACCGCTCCCTGGATCAATTTGCCTAGACAATCAAAGCAACTCCCTGATCGACAAGAATAGGGCAGTTCAATCCCTTCTTCTTCGGCAATATCAAGAATCAGCTCGTCTTGCCCCACATCAATCTTGACTTGGAGTTGTTGCTCTGGGTCCACTAAGGTGACGCAATAGCCACAGGAGGAAGAGTTCATGATTTAATCTGAAAAAGCAACCAAAAAAAACAATGCATCAAGACTCTAGTTAAGAGCGCTTCTATAGGCTTGAAAAACAGGTACGGCTAGATCCATTTCCTCAGTGGTGAGATAGTCTTTCACAATCTCGAGAAAATCTTATAGGTTAAATCAACATCAGAAAGAAAACCAAAGGAATGCACAATGCTGCGGCACCAAAGTAATCAATTCTCACAGAGATAGTTTAAATCGTTGAGCCCAATAGTATTGGCGGCATAGCGTAACCCACGATTCAAATCGATTAATTCGTCGACTTCAAGGTTTCAAAACATATCCGAGAAATCATTAAGCCTGAAATCATCTTCTGGCTCGGTCGGATATCCTGTCGGTACCTCAGGTACGGCACCAATCGTTGGTTGACCTTCCCATGCAAAAAGCTGAAAAAAGTCTTTGACAGCTAAGCTGGTCGACAATCCTTGCAAGGCAGATAGATGTTCCAGATGCTTGACAGACTCTCCAGTCCAGTTCAAGCGACCCAGAAAGGTTTGGACCGTTTGCAGTTGCCAATTTAGCATTTCACTGCCAGAGTTTGGTGCGGCTAAAGCGATCTCCTTGCCCGACCAGTTGAACTTTGCGAAAAAATCACCAACTAGTGAATATTCCCAAGAATTTATCTCACTCACTCTAGGTATCCTCCATGGGGGGCATTTAGTCGTCGCATCATATTTGTTCTTTGATTTTCTGAAGATTGTCTATCACTATCAATAGATGAGTAGCAGTACCACCTACTCGAGTTCTGCTAGAAAGCCTGGAATAGCGCTTGATGGGACCAAGCATTGGAAGTAGCCCATTATTATTAGGCTGAGGGCCAGGATGAGTAAAAAAGATTTTTCTCAGGCCCCATGACCCTTGTCACCAGGGATCAACGGAGTCACTTTTATGTGGGTGGACCAATAAGGTGAAATTACGTACCTAGAAGTTAGCGTTCCCCCTTAGACAAGCAAATTAACGCTTTGTTTAATCTTTTGTGAGGAATACCGGTCCCTGCTCAACCCAACAGAGCACCAAAAGATGGAGCAATATAAGACGGTCTCATCGCGAGTATCCTGACCTTAGCAGAGGCGACATAAAGCTCAAACTACTTGTAGTGAAGCGTTTACAGTCACTGGTTGCCTGGGCATTGCGAATACTCATAATATTGAGAAGGGTTCCTGAACATCAAGACAAGCTGTAATCTTGCGAAGTCATACAAAAAATGATTCTGGCCCTCTTATCCTGAACGGGGTAAGGCCTTATATTCTCTGACAGCAATATTAATGGCTCTTGATAACCTTCCCTTTACCTTGCAACCTTATAATCTTGCTGTCCTGCTCCTTTGTTGTTGATTGTTTCTCTGCTGCTATTTACGCTCTGGCATCGTTCTCGCATTGCCAAGGCTATAGTAAGTGGGCTGATTAGGGATGGGTGACCCAAAGACCTAGCATCAACAAGGACTAAAATTATGTTTTTTGGAGAACATGTATTTTGGTAAATATCTTTTCCCACATCAGATATTCTTTGCATACTGATGATTTAGGAGCTGTTTTTTTTAAGTCAGCCAAAATCGGCTCAATGCTTCGCGTTATTGTCCCTCTTGCTTGTCTGGCAAGCGTGACAGCCTGCGGAGCTGGAGAAACAGGTAGCCCGCAATCGGGAACCGATAAACCGGGTACTGATACATCCGAGATCGTAACCGCCGCTAATACTGCGTTACCTCAAAATGTAGCCCTGACGGGTGCAGGTGCTACCTTCCCGGCCCCTCTCTACCAAAACTGGTTTGTACAACTGAACAAAGACGTACCGAAGCTACAGGTTAACTACCAATCAGTGGGCAGCGGCGCTGGCGTTGAGCAATTTTCAGCGGGCACCGTCGACTTTGGGGCCAGCGATGTTGCCATGAAAGATGAAGAAATTGCCAAGGTATCTAAGGGGGTTTTACTCCTGCCAATGACGGCTGGGAGTATTGTGTTGGCCTATAATGTGCCTGGGGTTGAGGGGCTAAAATTAAGTCGAGAAGCCTATGTGGACATCCTCCTAGGGAAAATAAAGAAATGGAATGACCCCAAAATTGCGAGCATCAATCCTGATCTGAAACTTCCTGACAAAGTTATCACCGTCGTGCATCGCTCTGACGGCAGCGGTACAACGGGAGTATTCACCAAGCATCTCAGCAGCATTAGCCCAGAGTGGAAAGAAAAAGTTGGCGACGGCAAGACTGTCTCTTGGCCGGCCTCTGGCAGTGTAGGACAAGGGGAATGAAGGGGTGACCGCTCAGATTCAGCAAACAGAGGGTGCGATTGGCTATATTGAGTATGGCTATGCCAAGAACAACAATCTAACCTTTGCGGCCTTAGAAAATCAATCTAAGAAATATATTGAAGCAACCCCAGAGAGTGCTTCGGCAACCCTTGACGCAGTAGTGTTGCCTGATAACTTGCGGGCTTTTATTACTGATCCTGAGGGGGCCGATTCTTACCCGATTGTCAGCTACACCTGGCTGTTGGCCTATAAAACTTATGATGCACCAGAGAAGGCTAAGGCCATGGAAATCATGATTCAAAATGGCTTAACGAAGGGGCAGGAGATGGCAACGACCTTAGGCTATGTACCCTTGCCCCCCAAGGTGCGCGAAAAGGTGGCCATAGCAGCGGATGCTATTTCCCCTGACTATAAGCTCACCTTAAAATAGGTTTCCTATCAATAGGGAGAAGTAAACAAAGATTTTTGTCCGCCTCTCCCTATGGCTTTGGCTGTGATCAAATATTATCCATTATTTAGGTCCATGACTGTTACACCACAGGGTCAGTATGCCTCCCGTCTTCGCTCTCGTACTGAGAAGGGGATTGATGGAGTTTTTTTTAGCCTCACTGCAGGGTTTGCGATCTCCATTGGTGTATTGCTATTGTCCATTGGCTTAGTCGTCACCATTAATGCGCTGCCAGCCATCCAAGCATTCGGACTAAAGTTTCTGATCACGAGCGAGTGGAACCCTGTGTCAGGGAGGGAGGCTTACGGGGCACTGCCGATGATTTATGGCACCCTAGTGAGTGCGATCTTGGCTCTACTGATTGCCGTCCCCTTGGGTGTCGGCACCGCCATATTTCTTAGTGAGAATTTTATCCCCCTCGCCTTTCGCACTGTACTGGTCTTTATGGTAGAGCTGTTGGCAGCCATCCCCAGCGTGGTCTACGGTCTTTGGGGCATTTTTGTCCTAATCCCAATTACCAAAGAGATTGGCAGATGGTTACACAATACCCTAGGCTGGATTCCCTTTTTCTCAACAATGCCGAGGGGACCCGGGATGTTACCGGCAGCGCTGGTGCTAGCGATCATGATCTTGCCCATCATTACAGCGATTTCCCGAGATTCCTTGGCCTCTCTGCCACCGGAACTAAGGCAAGCCTCCTTGGGCCTAGGAGCAACTCGTTGGGGCACTATTTTTCGGGTTTTGATTCCTGCTGCTTTCTCTGGAATTGTCGGTGCTGTTATGCTGGCCTTGGGGCGAGCGATGGGTGAAACCATGGCAGTGACGATGATTATTGGTAATGCCAATCAGCTTAATCTTTCTATCTTGGCCCCTGCCAATACCATCTCTTCCCTACTAGCCAATCAGTTTGCGGAAGCGAAGGACCTGCAAGTTGCAGCCCTCATGTATGCAGCGCTTGTTTTGGTGATTATGACGCTAATCGTTAATATTCTAGCGGAGTATATTGTCGGTCAGATTCAAGCCAAGTATGACTAGTCTGGTTCCTGCCCTTTTATATCTTGAGGCGATTAATCTGTAAGCGATATGATACCCGCAGCTCAACCCCAAAAATCCGTGGATTTAGGTGATCTCAAAATCGATCACTCCAGCCGACGGTCTCTGTTTACTATCGCGATGACAATTCTGGCGTCTGCCTGCATGTTGCTGACGCTTATTCCCCTGATAGCAGTTTTAACCTATGTCTTTTTGCAAGGCTTTCGGCGCTTTAATTTGCCACTATTGACCCAGCTCCCACCGCCGCCCGGATTAACCGAGGGCGGCATTGCTAATGCCATTCTTGGCACATTAATTGTGGTGGGCATCGCGGCCATAATCTCTGTTCCCTTTGGTGTCCTAGCAGCAGTCTTCCTCGCTGAATTTGGCAAGGGCAATCCGCTCGCCCGTTGGGTGCGGTTTGCCACTAATGTGCTCAGTGGCGTCCCTTCGATTGTGGCTGGGGTTTTTGCCTATGGCCTGCTGGTCAAAACGGGTCTAACTGGATATTCCGCCATAGCGGGCGGCGTGGCGCTCTCTGTGTTGATGCTACCTACAATCATCCGTACCACTGATGAGGCCTTGCAAATTGTGCCCAAGGAGGTGCGAATGGCTTCCGTGGGCCTTGGCGCCTCTAACTATCAAACTATTTTGAAGATTGTGCTGCCGGCGGCGGTTCCCTCGATCATTACGGGGGTGACTCTTGCGATCGCCCGTGCCGCTGGTGAAACGGCACCTTTAATCTTTACCGCTCTGAATTCTTCCTTTTGGCCGGGTGGAGTGCTGGAGCCGATTTCCTCGCTCTCTGTATTGGTCTATAACTTTGCAACTGTTCCCTATGAACCTCAGAAACAGTTGGCATGGGCGGGGGCATTAATTTTAGTGCTGATGGTACTGATGACCAGCATTGCAGCACGGCTAGCGACTCGACAGAAAACTTACTAAACTGCATTTGAGTGGATATTCTGATGACACAACAAATTTCAACGATGACAGCTACTGAAACAGTCATCCAGGCTGAAAATGTCAATATCTACTACGGCAGCAACCTCGCTGTACGCAATGTATTCTTAGATATTCCGCCTCGGCAGATTACTGCCTTTATTGGTCCATCTGGCTGCGGCAAGAGTACGATTCTGCGCTGCTTTAACCGCCTTAATGATCTGATTGAGGGTTTTCGACTGCAAGGACGGATTACTTATCACAACCATAATCTCTATGCCAAGGACATCGACCCAGTGTCAGTGCGTCGGCATATTGGCATGGTATTCCAAAAGCCCAACCCCTTCCCCAAAACTATCTACGATAATGTTGCCTATGGTCCACGGGTCAACAATTATGAAGGCAACTTAGACGAGCTGGTAGAAAGTTCTCTACGCCGCGCTGCCCTCTGGGATGAAGTCAAAGACAAACTCGGAGAGAATGGATTCTCCCTTTCAGGGGGGCAGCAGCAGCGACTCAGCATCGCGCGCACCATTGCTGTGGATCCAGAAGTCTTACTGATGGATGAGCCCTGCTCAGCCTTAGATCCCATTGCTACCCTGAAAATTGAGGAGCTGATGAAGGATTTAAAGGAGAAGTATACAATTATAATTGTGACCCATAATATGCAACAAGCAGCTCGGGTCTCGGATATGACTGCATTTTTCAATGCCGAAGCAACCGCAGAGCAGGGTGGCAAGGTGGGCTATTTGGTTGAGTTTGATGAAACCACCAAGATTTTTACTCAACCCTCCCAAGAGGCCACCCAAGATTATGTTTCCGGTCGATTTGGCTAACCTGCAATTCTATGTCTGCTTCAAATATCTGCCGACCTCAAAGCGGTAAAGATGTCCCCTGTAGATCCAAGGCCAACCACTCCTAGCATCCGTCCAACCCTTGGTCAGCCTTTACCCATTATCTTTTTTGATGGAGATTGTGTGCTCTGCAATGGCTTTGTGGATTGGATCTTGAAAGTCGATCAACAAGGTATTTTCGTCTCAGCCCCCTGCAGGGCCAAACAGCCGCCCAACTTCTCCCGCCCTTGCCGACTGAGCGAGAATCATGGTCGATGTTTTATTTAGACGAAGAGCAACTGTACAGCCAATCCGATGCTGCATTACAAGTGCTGAAGCGGTTGGGCGGGCTATGGTCTGTTCTGAGTTTAATCCGTTTGCTGCCAGGGCCTTGCCGCGATCCGATATATAGACTGATTGCGAGCAATCGATATCGTTGGTTTGGACGACGCTCAGCCTGCCGCATGCCGACAGAAGCAGATCAAGATCATTTCTTGCCCTAATAATAGCCAGACTTGGCTGCAATCCAATATCCCTTCTCGAAGAATGAGTTAACATTAATTAATGAAGCGATCGCATCAGCCCATTCTGAATCTGGAGGATTGAGTCCCGTGAATAAGCGGTGGAGAAACGCAGGATTATATGCACTGTTAGCCATTGTGGTAATAGCCTTAGGGTCGGCCTTGCTCAGCCCTCAGTCAGAGCCAAAGGACACCTGGCGCTATAGCAAATTAATTGATGAAGTTGAGAATCACCGAGTTGAAAAAATTCGGATTAGTGCTGACCGGACGACAGCAGAGGTGAAGTCTGAAGATAGCAATGTTCCGATTCTTGTCAACTTAGCGCCTGATCCTGACTTTATCGATATTTTGACCGCCAACAATGTCGATATTTCAGTCCGCCCAGAACCCGAAGACAATGAACTTCTCAAGGCTTTGGGCACGTTTCTCCTGCCAGTAATTTTGCTGTTTGGGTTGTTCTTCCTCTTTCGGCGAGCACAATCAGGGCCAGGCAACCAAGCCCTTAACTTTGGCAAGTCAAAGGCCAGAGTCCAAATGGAACCCCAAACTCAAGTGACCTTCAACGATGTAGCAGGGATTGAGCAGGCCAAATTAGAGTTGACGGAAGTTGTAGATTTCCTCAAAAATGCTGATCGGTTCACGGCTGTTGGTGCCAAGATTCCCAAGGGGGTATTGCTCGTTGGCCCTCCCGGAACAGGTAAAACTCTGCTAGCAAAGGCCGTTGCCGGAGAAGCCGGTGTCCCCTTTTTCTCGATCTCGGGGTCAGAATTTGTCGAAATGTTTGTGGGTGTGGGTGCCTCTCGGGTGAGAGATTTGTTTGAGCAAGCCAAGTCCAACGCTCCTTGCATTGTCTTTATCGATGAAATTGATGCTGTGGGCCGTCAACGGGGTGCCGGTTTGGGCGGTGGAAATGACGAACGAGAACAAACCCTCAACCAGCTCCTCACTGAAATGGATGGTTTTGAGGATAATACAGGCATTATTATTATTGCTGCCACCAACCGACCGGATGTCTTGGATTCAGCCTTGATGCGCCCAGGACGATTTGATCGGCAGGTCGTAGTGGATCGACCTGACTATAAAGGTCGCCATGAAATTCTGACGGTCCATGCCCGAGGTAAAACATTAGCCAAGGATGTTGATCTAGAAAAAATGGCGCGGCGGACACCGGGGTTCACGGGGGCAGATTTATCTAATTTACTGAATGAAGCGGCAATTTTGGCGGCTCGTCGCAACCTGACTGAGATCTCAATGGATGAGATCAATGATGCGATTGATCGTGTTTTGGCGGGGCCTGAGAAGAAAGATCGGGTGATGAGCGAGCGTCGCAAAACTTTGGTGGCATATCATGAGGCCGGCCATGCCCTAGTGGGTGCCCTCATGCCAGATTATGATCCAGTCCAAAAAATCAGCATTATCCCCCGTGGTCGTGCCGGTGGGTTGACTTGGTTCACCCCCAACGAAGACCAAATGGATTCGGGTTTGTATAGCCGTAGCTATTTACAAAACCAAATGGCAGTGACCTTAGGGGGTCGAATTGCTGAGGAAATTGTGTTTGGCGAAGAGGAGGTTACCACGGGGGCCTCTAATGACCTCCAACAAGTGGCACGGGTGGCCCGTCAAATGATTATGCGGTTTGGCATGAGCGATCGCCTTGGCCCTGTCGCCCTGGGCCGCCAACAGGGTAATCCTTTTATGGGCCGAGACATCATGAGTGAACGAGATTTCTCTGAAGAAACGGCTTCTACGATTGATGATGAAGTTCGTAACCTGGTGGATCAGGCCTACCGGCGGGCGAAGGATGTTTTGGTCACGAACCGCTCTGTTTTGGATGAGATTGCTAAGCGGCTCGTGGAGCAAGAAACGGTTGATGCTGATGAGCTTCAGGAAATTCTTAATGGGAGTGACGTGAAGATGGCTCGATCGCATAAGTCTTCCTCAAATCCTCCCTTGGCGGTGACCACCTTTCTTTGATCGCCCCATGCCTGCGTTAAAAAAGGCTTTGCTCTGTTGAGCAAAGCCTTTTTTGTAGCGCGCGCTGCCAAAAACTGTCCAACATTGCTCTAATGGACAGCTCTTGCTAATACAGTACATCTGTACTATAATGACAGCAATTCTCTGGAGATGTAAGTGATGTCGATAGATATTTGCATACCCCCTAATCCTCACGCTCAAGTTTTAGCCAAAATTGATCAGGTCTATTACCAACAACGCCACCACTATCACCAGAAAAAACTCAAAACGGCCCTGCGGCATCGACGCCGCTTAGTTTTATTAAGAGCTGCCTTTCAGCATGAACTGGATCGGGCCTTGAGCAGCAAACTACAATCAGGATTGGGAATCACCGTGTACCTAGATGAACAGTCCCTAACCTATCCGCGTTTTATCGCTCAATTTGATTTTGCAGGCCAACAATGGGTCTTAACCTGTCAAAGAAAAACTTGGGGATGTGACTGGTTCTTTACCCATACCCAGCAGTCGCAGGTTACCTGCTGCACTCAGCGGACCCTCGAAGCCAAGCTATGCTATAGCCTAGGCCAATATCGAAATCGATTGGGTATGATGGTGCCCAGATCAGCCACAATGAAGGCTGCCTAGTCCCTGATCTTGGGCGATCTAGGCCATTGCGGTGAGGGAACAGAATGGTCGATAGGTTACCAGCTAAAGCTAGCCAGACCCAGGGGATCTGTCTTTTGCTGTTTGTTAAATCACCGATTCCTGGCCAGGTCAAGACACGCCTAGCCAGGTCAATCGGCTTGATGGCCGCCACTGCGCTATATCAATGCTTTACCCAAGATATCTTGCTCATCACTCAAACATTATCCGTCGATCAATTGATTTTCTATGCCCCAGCCACAGATAGCAAAGGGGTAGAAGCTTGGCTGGGTCCGCAATATGTCTACCACCCGCAACAGGGGCAAGATTTAGGTGCGCGGATGGCCCATGCCTTTACTCATTGCTTTGAGTTGGGCTATAGCGGTGTGCTGATTATCGGCAGTGATAGTCCCGACTTACCCGCTGCCTATCTGGAGGAGGGATTAAGGGCCCTCAGTGATCAGCAGGTGGTGGTGGGTGCTAGTGAAGATGGTGGCTACTATACCTTAGGGTTTACGGCTGAGAATTTTACTCCTCAAGTATTTGAGGGTATCGCTTGGAGTACCTCCAGGGTCTATCAACAGACCCTTCACGAATTAAAGGAGCAGCAACGCTCGATCCATGCTCTGCCACCTTGGTATGATGTCGATACCCTCACAGACCTGCGCCAGTTATATCAGCGATTGAGAAAAGCTGGCACCTTATCGGCGAGTTTGCTGTATCTCCAGCACCATGAGCACCAACTCTTTGGCTCACCCCCCCCTGCTAGCTATCTATTATTATTCCAGTCTTGCATGAGGCAGATAATATTCTCAAAACCCTTGACCATCTTGAACAGATTGCTGAGGGAGCTGTTTATGAAGTAATTGTGGTGGATGGAGATCCCTTAGGTTCTACCCTGGCGAAGCTATCTCCCTCAGACCCTCTAGTTTGCGGTATTCTGAGTCAGCCTGGTCGAGGGATTCAACTCAATGCCGGTGCGGTCATTGCCCGTAGCACTCGATTGCTGTTTTTGCATGCGGATGTGTTGTTACCCCAGAACGCTCTGGTGAAACTGTGCAGGGTTTTGGATCACTATGCAGCGGGAGCCTTTGATTTAGAGATTAATGCCACCTGCTTGAGCCTCCGATGGATCAGCCGAGTCGCCTCCCTTCGATCACGACTGACCCGTGTTCCCTATGGCGACCAAGCTATTTTTATGAATCGTGACACCTTCGATGCCCTAGGTGGGTTTGCTGATATTCCAATTATGGAAGATGTGGTCTTCATGCGCCGCTTGAAAAAGCAGCAGATTCCGATCTCAATTCTGCGCGATCGCGCGTTAATCTCAGCGCGTCGCTGGGAAACAGAAGGCATTCTCCGCTGTACCCTACGCAATTGGTTATTGCTAGGACTGTTTACCTGGGGCTACAGCCCTCATCAATTAGCCAAATGGTATCGTCCCCCTCAGCAGCCTCTGGGAGCGAGCCGTCCCTCTGAGTTATAGTTTTGTACCGTGAGGGCCATCGATGGAATGGCCATGTTACACTCTCGACGGATTTACGCCTGATTTGGAACAAGCTAGCTTCTCTCCATCGTCATCATTGACTGGATAAGGAACGAGCCTTAACTCCATCCAGACACAGATCCTTGGTAACTCATTTCTCTGCTGACTATATATGAAACATTCGATACGGCCTTTCTTCAATCTTTTGGCTGGCGCTATCATGGCAACAGCATCAATCTCGGGTATGTCTATAGACCAGGCCATGGCCGTCACCTATAACGAACAACAGGTCAATGCCTCAAAATTTGTGTTGATTGCTGCGCCAGTGGGGAATAGTGGTCTTCATCAGCTTTTGATTCTAGAGCAAATCTCACCCACCCAACAATGCTGGAGCGAAAGTGGCAGCAATCCTGTCCTCGTCGACCCCTTACTGCTTAAATTTGATTTCACGGGTCTTTGCGGTCGCAGTGTCGATAGCAATGGCTATTCTCTGCGCATCGATGGTGAAGATTTAGGTCTGCGATACCTACTCCAAGTCCAAAAGCGCAATAACGAGTTAGTACTCGTAGCGGTACCAGATTCTAAAGCATCAGGAGATCAAGAAATAGAACTTGGTCGCACCAATGGCCCGACCACAGGATTTGCCAAAATAGTTCTTAAGCCCGAGTGGCAAATGACTAGACGTACTTTTAAAGAGAAACCCACCGGTCACCTTTATATATCCAAAGGAGTCACCGTCATTCCCTTTCCCGACGTGGCTAACGACATCTATCTGAAGGAAATTCGTGATGCCGTTGCCCTTCAATTCATCGCTGGATTTCAAGATAATACCTTTCGCCCCCTAGAGCCTCTAACTCGAGAACAACTGGTCTCCATGATTTTAGAGTCCCTCAAAAACATTCCAGGCATTACCTTTCAAGTTCCTAGCCAAACGAGTACCAATCCTTATCCCGACGTGGTTGCTTCTCGCTGGAGCGCCGCCAAGATCGAGTTTGCCCGTCAAAATAACATTGTCAGCGGCTATCCCGATGGTAGCTTCCAGCCCACCCGCCCAGTCACCCGTGCAGAAATGATGGCTGTCCTCAAGAGAGCAGCCGAATATGCCAAATCTTTGCGGGGCTTAGACCGCCAGTTGGCGCAGAAACAAACCCCAGTCAATTTCACCGATCTATCGGGTCATTGGTCTGCCAGCATTGTCAGCCAAATGTCGAGCTACTGTGGTGTCGCCTCTTCTTTAAATGAAACTGGCTTGGCATTTCAACCCAATACCTCCGCCCAACGCAACTATGCAGCAGCAGCAACCCTAAGAATGCTCAATTGCGTCAAGGGAGAAAGCTAATTACCTCAACCGAAGAACAAAATATTAAGGCAGCAACGCCTCAGAGGGATGTTGCTGCCTTAATAACCAGAGTTCTCTACAAGGAACCTAGCAGTGTTGCGTCTATACCCGTAAGGTTAGGGGATGGCATAGCCTAAAGGGCATGCGCAAAGCGTGACTGGCAATCTCCTTAAGCTTTGGGCTTCAGAGCAATCAAAAAGTCAGTGCTAAAGGTTGAGTCATCTGTTTGCATCCCCGCACCGCCAATGCCGCGAATTGACTTGAGAATCGATTCTGACTCAGGGGTGATCAGTCCGAAACCAGCAAGGGTAGGGTTACTCAACAATACCTTTTGTGCTTCATCCATATTGATATAAAAGTAGCCATTATTAGATTGAGGCAATGACTGGGTGATTGACTTAAAGGTCTCGCTTTGATCAAGAGCCGGATTGGGTTTCGAGGTCATTACCTTAATAATCGGGTCACCCACCGCTAGAAAAACAGTTTCTTGATCTAACCAACCATGTCCCATCACGGTTTCCTTGGCAGGGGTTTGCCATTGAGTCACTTCAATGCCATCCACCTTGGCCTTGGCAAGTGGGATTTTATTCTTTTGGGCCAAGTCATCGAGCCTTCGCTAAGGTTCGCCTC
>JAAUUW010000080.1 GCA_012030735.1 Acaryochloridaceae cyanobacterium SU_2_1 | reverse complement strand
TTTCTGCCACCCTGTCTGCATCCTCATGTCCTCCAAGCTCAGGTTTCGCTCATCGTAGCTGAATATGGACTAACTGCTTAGAACCTCCATCTGGCAATGCCTCCATGACTTAACGTGAAAAGTCAGAATCAGACCCTGGCTGGCTAGCACGCGGTACCGAAAAGATCGACGAGCGATCAGCTTGGTTTTGTCCACAGTAGGGCAATGGGTAAATCTAGTCCTAGTTGGATCCGCAGGAGGCAGACCAGCAGGATTAATCCCAATAACAATCCTGTGGCCAAGCCATCTTGCCAAAGGGCATTCAGACCTTGTCGCCAAAGCCCATAATTAATGACGAGGTAATAGAACAGATCATTAAGGGCGATGCCAATCACTGCACCAGGATGACCAAAATATTTAGAACCGAGCCAGATGCCCAGCACTGTAAACACCAACCGGCTGAAGTTGCCTAGGGTTAAGTACTGAAACTTCCCCAAGGCGCAGAGGTAGGGTTCATTGATTTGAGAAAGTAGCCGCGGCCAAATCCCTAGGGCTAGCAGAGGCAACATCCAGGTGGCCTCTAGATATCTTTGGTCGTAAAGGGTTTTAATGAGCAGATCTCCGCAACTGACTAAGCCCAATATCAGAGCAATGGATGCCCAGAGAAAGGGCTGGCGATTGCGAAGAATTTTAGCGAAGAGCAGATCCTGTGGTTGATCAATATTCTTGTTGATGGCTGGGAAAATAACTTTGTTGCTAATGGACATCATGACTTGATAGGGCAAGTCGCTGAGGGTAAGGGCAATACCGTAAACCCCCAATAGCCCCAAGGGGAAAATACTACCTAGCATTAACCGATCGGTCTGCTCGGCTAAAAAGGTGAGGGCAGTGGAGAAGAAAATCCAACGCCCTAGTGTTAGTAACTCAGTAAGGGACTCTTTCTCCCAGGCAAATTTATTCTTGGGTCCGGGGATTAGGTAATGGCTCCAGACCATTTTGATGAAGCTTGTGGTTAAGCCACCAAGGGCGAGGGCCAGAATGCCCGGGGACAGGTAGGCCCAGACCACCATGACCGTGAGTCCTATTGCCTGGCTGGTTAACTCAAAGAAGACTTGCTCTTTTACTTTGAGATGGCGCTCTAGGGTTGCGATCGCAGTGGATTTAAAGCCCGAAAAGATTGTAGACAAACCCACCAGAGGAATTAACCATGCCAAATCGGGATAGCCATAGAGTTGGGCCACAGGCCAAGCAATGCACCAACATCCCAGCCACAGTAGACAGCCACGCAGAACGTCAACGGTCCAGGCAGTATTCAAAAAAACCGGATCATCCCCTCGTTTGTTTTGGATGACACTCCAATTCAGGCCCAAATCGGAAAACAACTCTAAGCCAATCACAAAAATATGGGTGAGGGCCATTAACCCAAATAAGTCTGGAAACAGCAGGCGCGTTAGGATTAGGTTGCCTGCAAACCGCAAGACCTGACCGCCACCATACCCAAGCAGAGTCCAGAGAGTACCGCGAATGAGCAGTTTTTTGAAGGAGGACATAAGGTTTAGCTAGCGTGCCGCAAGGTCAGTGAACCTGTCTGATACATTGCTGAATATATCCTCTGATTTCCTCCCGATAACAACCAGTGACCCAGGTAGCCAGTATATATGGGGCGGAGGTTGAATTGGTGGAGTTCAAATCGGTCGATTTCTAAGGGCGGCGGCGGAACAACTCTTATTTTGCCCACAGGACAGCATGTATGATCACTGGTCTGCTCAAGGTCAATTTGAGGTCTGTGGGCTGTTAGCAGTCTCTAGCTCAGAAGCCTATGGGCTGCCTTAGCTCTGAGCGCGCATTGACAAGCCAATCCGCTTTAATGGTTCATTCACTTCTGTGACCCGCACGTTGACCAGTTGCCCGACCTTGACAATCTCCTTGGGGTCTTGCACAAACCGATCCGCCAGTTGGGAAATATGAACAAGGCCATCCTGATGGACGCCAATATCGACAAAGGCACCGAAGTTAGTGACATTGGTGACAACGCCCTCTAGGGCCATGCCGGGGGCTAAATCTGAAAGTTTGGTCACGCCCTCCTTAAAGGTGGCAGATTTAAATTCTGCGCGTGGGTCTCGGCCAGGTTTTTCCAGTTCAGCTAGGATGTCGCGCAGTGTCGGTTCTCCGACGGTATCGGTGATGTATTTTTTGAGATCAGCAGGCTTCAATCGCTGGGGGATCTCACTAATCTGAGTGAGATCGACTTGGATATCCTTGGCGATCGCATCCACAATGCCATAACTCTCAGGATGAACAGCCGTATTATCTAGGGGGTTGTCGCCAGAGCGAATTCGCAGAAAACCAGCGGCTTGCTCAAAGGCTTTGGGGCCAAGTTTAGCCACCTTGAGTAGTTGGCGACGGTTTTGGTAAGCTCCGTTTTTGTTGCGGTAGGCGACGATATTATTGGCGATCGCCTTGGTAATGCCCGACACGTAGGTGAGCAGTTCCTTAGAGGCGGTGTTGAGATCGACACCCACATAGTTAACACAGCTTTCAACGGTGTCATGTAGCTTTTGTTTGAGCAGCTTTTGATCAACGTCATGCTGATATTGGCCGACGCCAATGGATTTGGGGTCTAACTTTACCAGCTCAGCCAGGGGATCTTGCAGGCGGCGGGCAATGCTGATCGCGCCTCGGACCGTAATATCGAGGTGAGGGAACTCTGAGATCGCAACCTCACTGGCAGAATAAATCGAAGCCCCAGATTCGTTCACCATCACCTTCGTGGGTTGGCGGTCAAGATCTTGGAGCAGTTCCGCCACAAAGCTATCGGTTTCTCGACCTGCAGTGCCGTTGCCAATGGCGATCAGCTCAATCTGATGCTGGTTAATCATCCGCTTTAGGGTTTGAGCTGCTTTGGTTCTTTGGGCTACCGCTTGGTGAGGGAAGATCGCCTCATACTCTAGAAACTGCCCCGTTTGATCCAGGACCACCACCTTGCATCCGGTGCGAAAGCCTGGATCGATCCCTAGGGTTGGTTTCATGCCAGCGGGGCTAGAGAGTAACAGTTCTCGCAAATTGGTTTCAAAGGTTTGGATAGATTCGCGATCGGCTGTCGCCTTGCAGGCCCCTCTCACTTCATTGGTGAGGGAAGGCTTTATTAATCGGTTAAAGGCATCCTCAATTAGGCTGCGATAAAAATCTCGAAGGTCTGGTGCTTGGCTGCGAATCTCTTGGGCTTCAAGATACTTGAGCAGGGGGTTGTCATCAACGACTAAGTCCACAGAGAGAATGCCCTCCGCTTCTCCCCGATAGAGCGCCAAAAGATTGTGAGGGGCAATTCGATTCGCTCTGGCTTGGAAGCTGCGATACATTTCAAACTTCGTCGTCCCTTCGGGATATTTATTTTTGATGCGTGATACGAATTCACCCGTCTGGAATAAGGAGTCGCGCAAATAGGCCCGTAGCTTTGCCTTCTCTGCCACTGCCTCGGCAAGGATGTCGGCAGCTCCCTGCAAGGCATCGGCAGCGGTTGCTATGCCTTGCTCACTAGAGATATATTGCTGAGCCTGCTCTTGGAGAGACTGAGGTTTTGCCTGGGGATGATTTTGGGCTTGAATCCAGTCGGCGAGGGGCTGGAGTCCTTTTTCACGGGCTTGGGTGGCGCGGGTGCGGCGGCGGGGGCGATAGGGTAGATAGAGATCTTCGAGATCTGTTTTATGCTGACAGGCTTCTATTTTGGCTTTTAGGTCAGGGTTGAGTTGGCCTTGTTGCCCAATGGACTCGAGAATGACTTGTTTGCGAGCGGCTAGCTCAGTGAGATAGGTATAGCGTTCCCAAAGTTGCCGCAGTTGAGTTTCATCCAGTTCCCCAGTCTGCTCTTTGCGGTAGCGAGCAATGAAGGGAATGGTGGCTCCTTCGCTGAGGAGTGCGATCGCCTTTTCAACTTGGCGAGGCCGCAGGCAAAGTTCTGGGGCTATAACTTGAGCAAGAGGGGTCATTTTGCCAGTCTAATATGCATACTCCTCAAATCATACAGATTGACCGGCCCTTGGTGAGGCAGGCAAGGATGTTCGCAAGTAGGCTAACCCCTCAAACTCCTAGGCTGAAAAGGATGTTTAATAGCGAATTTGAAGGGTTACAGAGGCTGGCACCGATTGCTCACCCCCAATCACAGGAGTATTGTCAGCCTCAGTCTTCAGGCCTTGGGCAGCAGTGGGATAGGGCACCGGGGGCGGTGGGGGCGTGTTAGCCCCGTTAATCTGAATGCTGACCACATCTTGGGGCGTCAGATTGAGTGCCGACAAGACGGCTTGGGCTTGGGCTTGGGCATCTTGAGTAGCCTTGACTAGGGCTTGTTTCTGAGCTGTTGCGATCGCAGCATCCTCCGCCAGAAAGGAAATGCCATCAATCTGAGATGCCCCAGATTTGACGGCTAGATCCATAATCGGTCCAGCTTTCTCTGTTGGAGTTTGGAAAGTGACGGAATTACTACCGCGATAGCCAATCAGTTGCTGCTTACCATTGTCGTAGTTGTAATCGGGATTAAGATTAATACCCGTGGTTTCTAGCTTGTCCACCTGACGAGATTTAAGTAAGGTCACCACAGCGCTCGAGCGGCGGGCCACCTCCTCTTGGACTTCTTGGGCCGTCTTGCCTTGAACCTCTACCCCTAATCGAACTTGGGTAAGGGTGGTTTGCAGCTTTTGCACCCCTTGACCCGTCACGGTCAAGACGCGAAATTGCCGCTCTTGAGCGAGTAACGCCGGCTGGGCTTGGGCCGTGGGTAAAGCCACCCCACCCATCCAGATCGATAACAAAACAGAACCAGCGACCCACTGGGCAGCAGGAAAACAAGGTAAGGGACGATTATTACTCATAAAGAATAGTGTATGAAGATTCAAAAGAATTCGGAAATAAATGGGCGAGAAGTTAACCATTTCTCGCCCCATCAACCATCAGTGTATCAAGGGTATTGGTCGGCTCTCACCGCCCTAGAGTTCCAGTGAGGCCCCAACTGTAACAGAAATTTAACAGTTTTCCGCCAACGTCAATTTATTGGGAATGCCTTCACAGCCACCAGGAATGGTTAATCTTGTTTTGGTGCCACCCCAGGCACAACAATAGTAGCGTTGCTCCTCCGACAGTCCCTTGACCTGGGTGAAATCAGCATTTTCGATTACGGCCCCGGTCTGGGTCCCCGTGGCAAAGTTAGGCGGATTGAGGCGATCGCGGGGACTCGCAGTTGCCACTGGTCCATAAAAGAGGCGGGTTCGCGTCAGCTCTGCCTTAGCTAAATTGCTCCCATACAAAATCGCCCGGGACAGATTAGCCCGCCCTAAGTCACAACCGCGTAAGTTGGCACTCACTAAATTGGCTTCACTCATCTCCGTGCGCCGCAAATCTGTACCGGAGAGATCGCTATAGGCCAGCATGCTGACCAAGTCAATGACGCGCACTCCATAATCTAAATCTTCTTCGTATCCCCCCAGTCCATCAAAAATAGGCCGACCTAAGCGGCGATCGCGCTTGAGGGGTGTAAGCAGCTTAGAACTCGATAAAAAGCGAATCACCTTTGCCTTGCCTTCACCATCAAGGCCACTCAAAATTGCCGCGGTCCGACCCTCTGCAATCGCTCGTTCTGGGGGCCAATCTTCGAGTAAGCCTTCATCATTAATCACCAAATCGGAAATACCCTGAAAATAAGCATCAATTGTTTGTTGTTGGGTAATACGATTCTGCTGTGTTGTCAATTCCTTCGAGATCACATATTGCCGCCATGCCACATAGAGAGCCAAAAAAGCCACCGAGATTTGGCCCACTGCCCCAAAGGCTTCGGCCAGGGCCCCAACGGCATCCCAGTTGATTTTTCGCTCCCCCATCAAGATGTTTACCAAGCCCGTAAACCTGACCAGACTCAGCAGGGCAACTATTGCCAATATCCCTGCTAGCAAGAGCTGTTGATTGCGGACCGATATCCATTCTTGCAGCGCGGCACTCAAGGGGGGCCAGATCACCCGCAAAGACAGCCATAGAACAATGACGGCTGTGGGTAAGCCAATCCATGCATTGTGGAGGAGCAAACCAATCACCAAGAGCACAGTGGCGATTCCTGTCAGCAAGTCCCAGGAGGAGGGTTTGAGAGTGAGCTGAGCTGGGCTTGCTGAGGAGAACTGCAGGGAGAAGCCCTGGCGAGGAGAAGACCTTGAGCCTTGGGGTTCCTCCGTAATGGGGGGTGGGGAGATCTGAGTTGCGGGAGAGGGCGTGGAAAAATTATCGGGAGTCTTGGGGCTCAGGTTAGGCTGTGGATCAGCAGGAGAAGACGGCTCGGTCATAAACAGGGGAAAGGGAAAGACTCAAGAGTAGTAAAAATCTAAGAGCAATGAAAACCTAGGTTGGAAAAGGAATATAAGGTGAGCGAAGGCTCAAGTTTTGGCTGGTGACAGGGAGGAGGACGTTAGGGTATTTAGAGAGCGAAGATGATCAATTTCTCGCAGTCTACAACTAAAAATCCGGCAAATTTCAAAAATGATATGGGGACGCTGAGTCACCAGGCTAATAAAGCGGCTCTTTTCTAGTTTAAGTAAGGTCACATCTTCTAGGGCAATGGCACTTCCCCAATAGGGTGCGTCATCAAAGAGGGCTACCTCTCCAAAGTAATCACCGATGGATAACCGCTGCAATTCCTGAGATTTACCATCCACTTGCTTGACAATTTTGAACCTGCCCCAGGGCAATGATATAAAAAAATGTGTACACCAACTGTCTTCGGCAAAGATTAGTTTCTCCAGCTAGTTTATGCTCTTGTTCAAGGGCTTGATCAATCAGCACAAGTTCGTCTAGGGACAGGTTTTTGAATAGGGCCACATCTTTGAGTAGCAATAAGCGTTTCATAAATTGATCAGTGGGTAAGGGATCGTCATGGAGGGGCAGAAAAATTTGTTCTGCAACGGTTTTAACCAGGGGATCTGAATCATTTACCAAGGCGGAGGGCACGCTGGCTAAGGCAATCAGGGCTCCAACCCGCAGCCACCGATCTTGGGTGTCTAATGCCTCCAAGAGTAACTTAAACCCTTGTCGTTCCAGCCAATGTCGTTCGGCACAGCTGCGGCCGCTCACCGGTTCTTGGTGAACTGTCTGCTCTAAAATTGGCAATAAAGGCAACACGAAGCGACGATTTTTAAGGGAAGCGAGGGCTTCAACGGCGCTGGCTAGATCCCGTTGATCAGTAGAGCCCAGCATTCGATTAATGGCATTGACAGTTTTGGAATGGCCCAAGCAAGCCAAAATATACAGAACTTTTTGAGTCAGGCGGTTGTGATAGTCTTCGATACCTAGGGCTAGGGGTTGCCATTGGGGATCGGTCCGAGGGATGATTTGTTGCCATTTGCGGGTCTGGGCTACTTGTTGCCAGTCTGGAATGAGATGCTCATAAAGGATATTGGTGGCTTGGCGATCGCGAACTTGGCCTAGGGCTGCGATCGCCGCATTCACCACCTCTGATTGCTTGGAGCTTAGATATTGCTTGGCAATCATTAATCCAGCCTGGCCATAGGTCGGTAAAATCTGGGCGGCCTGCTGCCTCACCCTCGGATCAGGATCCTCAAAGCCATGGCCGATATGATCGACATAATCGGGAATATGAGTAACCCCTAGCAATTTAAGGGCAGCGATCCGCAGCAGGGGTTCAGGATGATCGAGGGCTGTAATGGCAATATCAGCCAAATCGAGATCGCCTTTCTGGGCCAGGGCAGCCATCGTTTCTAAGCTGGCCTGCTGCACTGCTACATCCTCTTGGAGCAAGAGTCTTTCTAGCAGAGGCATGAGCTGGCGATTTTTACTGCGGACGACCACTCGCGCCACCATTTCGCCGACGGCATCGGGCAATGCTCCATGCCAGATTTGGTCGCAAATCGTTGCGGTTTCCTTGTCTAGAAGGGTTGTGGTTTGAGCTAACCCCACAGCAGCCAAGGTCCGCAAATAGGGGTCATCTGCCTTGAGAAATTCTTGCAACTGCTCTCTTCGTAGGGGGGCTTGATTGGCCACCAAGATCTCGAGGGCCAGGGCTTGCAAGGCGGGCTGCTCACTCTCTAATTGAGCTGTAAAGGCCACGATTACCGCTGGATCACTATGACTGGTGAACAGTTTCACCAAGGCTGCACGAATATCTGGATTGTCTTGCTGGAACAGAGGCTGCACTGCGGTCAAGAATTGGCTAGGCTGGCCCAGTGCTGTGGCAAAGTCTAAGCCTTTGATTTGGGTATAGGGATCGGCATCCTTTAGGAACTCTTGGATCACACTGATCGATTGAGGGGGTAATTCGGCTTGGATATCGCTGAGATCATCTAAATTGATCGCTTCAGAGCGGATCATCTCTTCGAGACCTTGGCTATAGTAGCGACCCATGGGCAATCGGACAATGAAGAGCAGCACCGTTAAGGCCATTGCACCCCAGGTAATCTGCACTAAGGACAAACTGTGCTGGCAGAGCCATAGCAGTCCACCGGCGCTTGTCAAGCCAATAGCATAGAAGAACCCATCACTCAGGGTGCGAATGCGTCCCAGAAACTCACGGGGCACAGCATTGTAATTCAGTTGATGAACGGGTAGATTAATGCTTTTGTAAAGACCATCTCCATTGACATGGAGAGCAATGGCTGAAGGTAGGCTGATATTAAGAGAAATGGCCACCAATCCCAGCAAGGTGGTTAAGGGATAAACCACGTTCATGCGGGCTACCCCTAGCCAATGGAGCATGGGTCGAGTGAAACAGTAGAGCACTAAAATCTGAATAACACTCACACTCACCCGCATTAGCCCTAAAAAGCCTGTGAGGGTATCTTCGTTAAAATGGTCGGCGTAAATGCTAAACCAGAGAAACTCTGCCGTGAGATAGATAATCACCAACAGAAAGCTGCTGGCGGCCAAAAATAGCATTAAGGGGTAGCGACGGACGAGATCAGGAAAACTTTGGAGGGCCTCTATGATGCCCACATTGTCTTTTTTGCCCGCTGCTTCGACTTGGGGTTGGGAGTCCTCTAACCAAAATAATTGGGCGATCGCAATCCCAAAGATCACCGGTAAGCAGAATAGAAGATTGGGTGTTGGCAAATATCGCGACAATAGGGCGACCGTGGTTCCTCCCACCAGGGTGCCAGCGGCTTGAGCTATGCCGATATAGGGGGCATAGCGTTTATATTCTAGGGCCGTAAAATAGTCCGTCAGTAAACTGGCATAAAGAATATTGTTATGGAAATCCCACTGAAAGAAGACGGCAATCAGCACTCCATAGTAAACCGCCAAACTGGGGATAGTCAGCAGGAATCGCATCCCTAAAGCCATCGCTATGGCCACCACGAGCATGTAGCGAAAGAGCTGGGGACGACTATAACGATCGACAATCTGAGAAAAGAGGGCATAGGCTGGCATCGAAAAGAGGCCAATTAACATAAAGGCCAAGGGTAAGCCTGCTGCCCCGGCATGACTCAGGAACAGGGAGTTCGCCACGGCCATCTCCATGACGCTATAGGTCAGCACCATAACGCCCAACAGCAATAGCTGTGTTAGCCGCCCGATTCTCCAGGGCAATGCCCACCGAGAGCCGAGGGTAAGTTCACCAAGTTGATTGACCATTTAAATGGTGTGTTCCTGCCATTTATTTTCATTGTCTCTTATATCCACTCGGTTGCCCTAGGGATCTCCAGAAGGCGTTTCAATCAATGGCATGAATTTTGAGAAAATTTGTGCCTCGAGGATTTTGAGTGGGGATGCCACCAATAATCAAGATTTTGTCACCGGACTCTACAATCTGCTTCTCTAGTAGACAGGCTTGAGCCTGTTCTACTAAGGCCTCGAAGGTCTCGACTTGGTGATTAATTAAAATGGGTTTGACACCCCAGACTAAATTGAGCCGATGATAGACAGTGCTAAAGGGTGTAATGGCAATCACAGGCACAAGAGGACGCTCACCAGCAGCCATTAAGGCTGTATAACCGGTGGAGGTAAAGGCAGCGATACAGCGGAGTTGGACGACTTTTTGGATGGCCGTTAGGGCTTCGCTGAGGGCATGGGTTTCATCGAAACAGGCGGGGGGGTTATTCAGATAAACCAGATCTGCTTCCACGTCGGCGGCAATGCGCACCAACATTTCTACCGCCTTAACGGGGTAAAGTCCCACGGCTGATTCACCAGACAGCATCACGGCATCTGTGCCGTCGAGAATGGCATTGGCGACGTCACTGGCTTCGGCGCGGGTGGGCCGAGGGTTACGGATCATGCTATCTAGCATTTGGGTTGCCGTGATCACGGGTAGTTTGCGCTTGTTGCAAGCACGAATAATCTGTTTTTGTAGTTTGGGCACTTTTTCGGTGCTCATTTCTACGCCCAGATCCCCTCGAGCAACCATGACACCATCACAAACATCGAGGATTGCTTCCAGGTTTGCGATCGCTTGCGGTTTTTCAATTTTGGCGATCACAGGAACATCCCCTGCCCCATGGTCAAATAAGAGCTTCTTGAGGGCAATCACATCCTCAGCTTGCCGCACAAAACTGAGGGAAACCCAATCCACCCCTTGAGATAAACCAAAAGGCTAAATCTTGCTCATCCTTTGCGGTTAGGGAAGGCAGTTGGAGGTCTAAACTGGGCAAATTGACGCCCTTGCGACTAGATAAGGGCCCACCCTGAACAACAATGCAATGTACCCCTTGGTCATCTACTCTCTCTACCCTCAATTCCAGCAGGCCATCATCCATCAAAATTGGGGTTCCCGGCTTGGCCTCCTGTCCCAAATAGGGATAGTCAATGGCCACGGTACGGGGACTGCCCTGGAAGTCAGCTTGAGTCGTCAGGGTAAGCCCTTCACCCTCCACCAAGCTTAAGGGTTGGGGCAAATCACCCACGCGAATCTTGGGGCCTTGTAAATCTTGCAAAAGGGTGATGGGCGTATCTAGTTCGTCGGAAACAGATCGCAATAACTGCACCGTCTTGGCATGTTCTGCATAGCTGCCATGGGAAAAATTGAGGCGGGCCACACTCATGCCTGCTCTCACCATTTGTCGCAGTACTTCCGGTGCGCTACTGGCCGGCCCAATCGTAGCGACAACTTTAGTTTTATGGATATTGAGAGAATTCACTATCGCCAATACAAAGATTCAGAAACAGGTTGCTGTACCAAGATATCTTGAATGGTCCAGAACTCTAAAAAAGTACCTAGAAAACAGATTTAAGCGCGGTCAATGCTCCTTTAGCTTGGTCCTTCTGAGAAGAGCTAAAGAGGGCCGACACCAAAATGATGGCTCAGATCGGCCAGCCTCCCTCGAAATCAACAAGAATATAAGTAAAAATCCTTGCCACCCAAGAGTGAGAGGAGATAACTTTGCCTGCTTATCCTGTTAGCAATCTACTGAGGTGATGAGGGCCTTGTTGACCTGGCTATAATGAGGCAATACCGGTTGCCCAAGAAACTGCTTGACCCCAGAGCTGGGATAAATAAGAACTTAATCCAGTTTTCCGCTAGTATTTTGTTGGCTAGGAGCTATGGCATTGTGGTTGATATCTTACTCATCCCTACCAAGGTAGTGTTTTTACTAGGTTTGTAAATGAGTAGCACCGTGATCGTTCTCCAGCCCCAAAACCTTCTAGATGGCGCCACCAGTGAGATTTTACGTCAGGAGATTAACCTTGCGCTCAGTCAAGGTGCTGACATTATCTTGATAGACTGCCAACAATTAAGCTATATGGACAGTTCTGGCCTAGGCAGCTTAGTGTTAGCCCTCAAATCAGTCCGAGAAGCAAGCTGTAGGTTAGCCCTTTGTTCCCTTTGCCCCCAAGTCGCATTTTTATTTGAGCTAACGAATACGGATCAGGTGTTTGATATCTATGTCAATCGCCAAGCCTTTGACAACCATTTGCAGGCCACTTGACATGTTTGACTGTTTTTGGGGTCTGCCTGAGAGCATGGAGGGCTAGACATGGGAAATCACATCTGCCAACCCTGCCAAGAGTGCCTGATTTTCAGAGGAAGTACCCGTTGCTGTCCTAAAGTAGTAGGGATCTAAGCCCGGCGAGTTACCAAAATCTGCCACCCAAATATTGCGCTCTTGCAAAGCCTTTACCAAGACCTTCGAGGGAATATTAAGGGGCTGTGTATTGACGAGTAGAAAGTTTGTTTGGGAGGGTAGCACTCGCAATCCTAGGGCTGTTAGATCCTGCTGAAGACGTTCCTTTGCTGCCAAAATCCGTTGAATATTGGCCTGGATATAGGCTTGATCCTCTAAGGCCGCAAGGGCAGCAGCGATCGCAATCCGATTGACCGGAAATAACTGAGCAGCCCGATAGAGATAATCCACCACAGGCGCTTGGGCCAGGGCATAACCAATTCGTAGGCCCGCCAACCCAAAGCTCTTCGAGAGACTGCGCAACACCACCAAATGAGGATACTGGTCGATAGTATCCGCGATGGTGGTTTGGCACAGCTCAAAATAACATTCGTCCACTACCACTAAGCAGTTGACCCGCTCTAATATCTCAATTAATACCTGACGAGAGACCAAGTTGCCGGTGGGGTTATTGGGATTGGCAATGAACAACAGCTTAGTCTCAGGGGTAACCTGGCCGACAACTTTTTCTACATCCAGGTCAAAGGTTGTGGTACGCTTCACCTCCAGAGGCACCCCAGCCATCACTTGAGTCGCATGGCCATAGACAAAAACGTAGGAATGGTCAACAATACTTGCTGTTTGGGTTGCACAAAAACCTTAATCAACAGCTCAATTAAGTCATCAGAGCCATTGCCTACGATCACTTGCTCGGGCTGGGTACCTGTATACTGAGCCAATTGATCCCGTAGCGCCCCTCCTAAAACATCAGGGTAGCGATTACAACAGTCAGCGGCTCGGGCGATTGCCGCCACCACTCGCGGTGAGGGTGGATAGGGTAGTTCACCTTTATCGAGGCGAAGGGCTTGATCATTCCTTGGGGCAGAGGCCTGCTTAGGGGCTAGCTTGCGAATCGCCGGATTAATCCAAGCTTCCACGGTGGCCATCTTGAGAGTCATTTTTCCTCCATGCCTAAGGCTCTGGGTAGATCAAGAATGCTATCAATGACCAGATCGCAGCCCAACTCATAAAAGAATTGTCGCTGCTGCTCTTGAGTTCGGCTGGGGATAAAGCCCGTTAAAACCCCAACAGCAAGACAGCCACAGCTTTTAGCCGCGACAATATCACTGGCGGCATCCCCAACATAGGCAGCATAGCTGCGATCTAATTTTTGAAAAGACTCGGTACAATAGACCGCTGGCTCTACCTCTAGGTGTAAAGCTCTCATCAACACAAAGGGATGAGGTTTGCCAAGCTTCACTGGGGGTTGCCATGCTGTCAACTGGCTTTCCGCTGCTAAGACATCATCGTAGGTGACAATCCGTTGGGAATCAAAATAAGTCAGTACCCCAAGCTTGTCTAGGGGATCGATCACTTCGTTGCGGGGGCGACCCGTTGCGATCGCCAATATAAACTGTCCTGCTCCTTGCAATTGCTCTAAGGTTGCTTGGATCTTCTCCACAGCAACCACTGTTTCATCCTGCGGCAATGAAAACCCTTTGTGACCTTCATACCAAGCCTGAAAATTTTGATAACAGAGGGTCCATAACTCACTTTGGGTCTCACAAACAGGCAAAGTCAATCCCAAATATTCTTGAAAGAAGTAATGGATATGCTCTAAAACCGCTGCACCTCTGGTAAGGGATGTTTCTTGCCAAAACTGATCAATTGTCCCTTGGCTAGCTTCGGCCCTCAGAGGCAAGGGCTGCAAGCTTTGCCTCAGACCTT
>JAAUUW010000006.1 GCA_012030735.1 Acaryochloridaceae cyanobacterium SU_2_1 | reverse complement strand
TCGAGTTGTGGCGCTGGGACACCGAGCGATCGCGAAAAACAGAATGGTACTTCCAACGTTATGTCTCTCATCTGCCCGCTGCGGGGGAAATTGTCTGCTTTGATCGCAGTTGGTATAACCGCGCTGGTGTTGAGCATGTGATGGGCTTCTGCACCGATGAACAACATCAAGAATTTCTGCAAACCTGTCCTGAATTTGAACGGATGCTTGTTCGCTCTGGAATCATCCTGCTCAAGTATTGGTTCTCAGTGAGCGATGAGGAACAGGAGCGTCGCTTTCAGTCGCGGACCATCGATCCGGCTCGTCGCTGGAAACTCAGTCCCATGGATTTAGAGTCGCGCGATCGCTGGGTGGAATATTCCCAAGCCAAGGACGTCATGTTCGCTTCCACCAACATTCCGGAAGCACCCTGGTTCACTGTAGAAGCCGATGATAAAAAACGGGCGCGCCTCAACTGCATCCGCCATTTCCTCAGCAAGATTCCCTATGTGGATATGACCCCAGAGCCCTTAGAGCTGCCTCCACGCAAGTCTGCTCAACAATACGAGCGAGCCCCACGCAACGAGCAGTTCTTTGTCCCCCAGATCTATTGATCAATGGTCACTTAGATCTGGGAAACAAAGTCACACCTTGGCCCTCTGCCATCGGTTGGATTCAGATCACCTCCCAAATATATTCATTCTCTGAGATTAGTAAAAGGAACAGCAATTATGAGTGGTAACGGATCACGGTTTCAAGCCATTAGCCAAATCACAGATCGAGATATCCAACCGGCAAAAACACCCAACCGCCTAGAAGAATTATGGGCCATTGATGTCTTCACGCTCAGCAAAATGCAAGCCTGTTTGCCCAAGGAAGTGTTTAAGTCTATCAAGCAAACTATCCATTCCGGGGGCAAGTTAGATACCTCGGTGGCGGGTATTGTGGCTGCTTCTATGAAGGATTGGGCTATTTCTAAGGGCGCGCTCTACTATGCCCATGTTTTCTATCCCATGACTAACTCCACTGCCGAGAAGCATGACGGGTTCATTTCGGTGCAAGGGGATGGCTCGGCCATTACCGAATTCACCGGCAAAGTGCTGGTTCAGGGTGAACCCGATGGCTCTTCCTTTCCCAATGGTGGTATTCGTTCCACCTTTGAAGCCCGAGGCTATACAGCCTGGGATGTCACCAGTCCAGCCTATGTCATGGAAACGGATAACGGCGTTACCCTATGCATCCCAACGGTATTTATTTCCTGGACTGGTGAAGCCTTAGATAAAAAAACACCCTTGCTGCGCTCTAATGCAGCCATGAGCAACTCCGCCACCCGTTTACTTAACCTGCTAGGGCATACAGATGTGGCCACGGTTAACTCTAGCTGTGGTGCAGAGCAAGAGTATTTCTTGGTGGATACCCATTTCGCCCATAGCCGCCCTGATTTATTGTTAACGGGCAGAACCCTGTTTGGCAGGCCGGCGGCTAAGGGTCAACAATTTGATGATCATTATTTTGGTGCTATCCCCGAGCGGGTCCAAGTCTTCATGCAAGATGTGGAGCAAAAGATGTATCGGCTGGGTATTCCAGCTAAAACCAGACATAATGAGGTCGCACCTGGTCAGTTTGAAATTGCACCTTTCTTTGAAGCGGCCAACGTGGCCAGTGACCATCAGCAGATGACCATGACTCTGCTGAAAAGCGTTGCCAAGAAGCATGGTTTTATCTGCTTATTACATGAAAAACCTTTTGCCGGCATCAATGGGTCTGGCAAACATGTCAATTGGTCCGTTGGCAATGCCACCCAGGGCAACCTCCTCGATCCAGGGGATACCCCCCATGCTAATTTGCAATTCTTACTCTTTTGCGGGGCTGTTATTCGCGGCGTTCACAAATATGGCCGTCTGTTGCGGGCAGTGGTGGCAACGGCTAGTAATGATCATCGCTTGGGGGCTAACGAGGCTCCCCCAGCTATTATCTCCGTTTATCTCGGATCGCAATTAGAAGGGGTCTTCGAGCAGATTAAGCAGGGAAATGTGCAGGATTCTGACCGGGTTGGGGTAATGAAGCTTGGTGTGGCTACGCTGCCAGAATTTCCCAAAGATCCGGGAGATCGCAACCGTACCTCTCCCTTTGCCTTTACGGGTAACCGCTTCGAATTTCGAGCCGTAGGGTCGGGCCAATCCGTAGCTGGCCCCTTGGTGGCCATGAATACGATCTTGACTGATTCCTTAAACTGGGTGGCCGACAAATTAGAAACCCAGCTACAGGCCGGTGCTGATCTGAATACAGCAGCCTTGACCGTCCTCAAGGAAGTCATGGAGAATCACAGCGCGGTGGTCTTTGGTGGCAATGGTTATTCGGAGGAATGGCACCAGATGGCGGTGGAAGAGCGGGGATTACCCAATCTACCCACCACTGCCGATGCATTACCGGTCTTAAGGGAAAAGAAAATTGAGGAACTGTTTGCCAAAACAGGGGTGCTCACAGCAACAGAGCTGGAAAGTCGGTTTGAGGTTTATGCTGAGCAGTATATTCAGGTGATCGAGATGGAGGCCAATCTGGTGATCAGTCTAGCGAAGACTGTGATCTATCCGGCTGCCATCCGCTATCTATCGGAATTATCTGGCAGTATTGCTAACTTGAAGGCTGTCGGCATTGAATTGGACCGCGAAGGGGCTGAAAAGGTTGCAATGCTCACCAAATCGATGATGGAGAGCATTAGTAAGTTATGCGGTGCTTTGCATCAACATGACTTTTCTAGTATCGAGGAGCATATGCAATATTCTGCCAAAACCCTCCGCCCTATGATGGACCAAGTTCGCGAATATGCTGACGCCCTCGAAGGTGAAGTCGCCGATGATCTATGGCCCTTGCCGAAGTATCAGGAAATGTTGTTTATCAAATAGGTGTTGATGTAATGCTGGGTTAAGGCGGCCTGTGGCTCAAGCGCAGCTGGGTACGATTACCCTTTTTAGCCCTTCAAGTTTTCACCTAGGCCGTCGGCCCGAGCAAGCTGTTGCTGCTCGGGCCTTTTTCTGACTTGATCTAAGGCTATAAATCTAAATCCTAAGGCGCTGTCTAGTCAGATATCGCGCCTATAATGACCATTGATGCTGCACTAGGGGTTTCGCTTGGATAAACCGGTCAAAAATCGTCAAGGAAGGCAGTCCTTAGCACCGGGCTGGCAATCTTTGAGGCACTATCAACTGGGATGGTTACGCCAGGATGGTCTGGCGGGATTAACGGTGGCAGCCTATTTAATTCCCCAATGTATGGCCTATGGAGAACTGGCCGGGGTGCAGCCCGTTGCCGGATTATGGGCTATTTTGCCTCCGATGCTGATCTATGCCTTGCTGGGATCTTCTCCCCAGTTATCCGTCGGGCCAGAATCAACCACAGCAGTGATGACAGCGGTTGCGATCGCACCCCTGGCCATGACTAACACCAGCACCTATGCCAGCATTGCCGCCTTCTTGGCGATCTTAGTGGGCCTTGTCTACCTGGTGGGGTATATTGCCCATCTCGGGTTTCTAGCAGACTTGCTCTCCAAACCCATTTTAGTGGGGTATATGGCAGGGGTTGCCATTATTATGATCACCGGGCAGCTGAGCAAAGTGAGTGGAATTCCTATTCAAGCCAATAGTATTTGGGAGCAGACCTATCGGTTTGTCAGCGATATTGAGCAGATCCACTGGAAGACCTTTCTAATCGCCAGTCTAGTTCTAGTGTTTTTATGGAGTAGCCAGAGACGCTTCCCCCGCGCCCCAGGTCCATTAATTGCCGTCTTACTAGCCACGACTGCAGTGGCCTTGTTTCACCTCGATCAACAGGGTGTCAAAGTAGTGGGGATGATTCCAGCTGGATTACCCCATTTGCAACTTCCCCAGCCCTCTGTTCCAGATCTCAGCTCCTTGGTGGCTGCAGCCATGGGAATTGCTGTGGTGGGCTATTCGGACAATATACTGACCGCTCGAGCCTTTGCCAATCGCCATAGTTATCAAATTGATGGTAATCAGGAATTGCTTGCTCTAGGCATCGCAAATCTAGGCACAGGTGTTCTTCAGGGCTTTCCAATCAGCAGTAGTGGCAGTCGAACGGTGATTGGCGACGCCCTCGGCAGTAAGACCCAAGTTTTTTCCCTCGTGGCCTGGGGAGCAGTGATGGGTGTTTTGCTGTTTTTACGACCTTTGTTGGCCCTCTTTCCGACAGCAGCCTTGGGTGCGATCGTCATTTTTGCAGCCACCAAACTGATTGATATTTCTGAATTTTATCGATTATGGCAGTTCAGAAAAACGGAATTTGGTTTAGCTGTGATCACCAGCTTGGGGGTCTTAGGCACAGATATTTTAATCGGAGTAGCCCTGGCCGTGGCCCTATCGGTAATTGATCTGTTTACACGCATTGCCCGTCCTCATGATGCAGTCTTGGGCAAGGTGCCAGGGCTAGCGGGCTGGCATGATATTGCCGATTGGCAAGGGGCCGCTACTTGGCCAGGCTTGGTGATCTACCGGTACGATGCACCTCTCTGTTTTGCCAATGCGGAAAATTTTAAGCAACGGGTCCTTGAAGCAATCACTGCAGAAGCAGATCCAGTTCGCTGGTTAATCTTAAATACTGAAGCCATTATAGACATTGATATTACAGCGGTGGATATGCTGGAAAGTCTCCGCCAAGAACTGTCTACTATGGGGATCACCTGTGGCTTAGCTCGGGTCAAGCAAGATCTGTATAACCAACTCAAACCCTCGGAGTTTTTGCAGCATATCCCACCCGACTATATCTTTCCTAGCTTGCAGTTAGCCGTGACTGCCTTCGTGAAGGATGTGCTCAATGGCAATGATCCCATGCTAGAGTTGCCTCTGCCCCAGTCCAGCTCGATCAACCAGGAATGAGTCTAGAGACAATCAGCAGTCCAGCCGATTTACGGTAAAGTATAGCTCTGCTCCCAAGAATATCCATGGATCTCAATTATCGCCGCTGTCTGAGTTGCCGAAAGGTAGCGCCTAAATCTGAATTTTGGCGAATTGTCAGAGTGCATCCCACCCATATTGTCCAGTTGGATCAGGGCATGGGCCGCTCAGCCTATCTCTGTCCCCAGGATATCTGCTTAAAAAATGCCCAGCGTAAAAATCGACTGGCCAAAGTTCTCAAAGCATCAGTACCAGAGGCGATTTACCAAGAGTTATGGCATCGACTATCCGCAGCAGGATCCATCGACATATTAGAAGATTCCTCTGCGGGGTAAAATTCTCTCAGTCACTTTTAGGGAGCCTTAGCATGGGCGATTGCTAATTCCTCTGCTAACATCTGCTCATAGATTTCCGATAAGTAGGGGGTTATACGGTTGCTTTCAATACCATCACCTAAACTGGTCCAGGTGCCAGACAAATCCTTGAGCACCCTGGATAATTGCCCCCTTTCTAATAGCCCAGACAAATCACTCCCCCAATACTCACTGTCTGCTAACCAGGCATAAACGACTTGATCTTGATATTCTGGTGCAAAACTGTAGCCTTGCCAAATCCATTCACCTGAGGAGGATGGATGGTACTGTTCAGCCTTCTCTAACCAAGTTGTCGTAATAAATTGATATCGTCCCGCTGCCGTCGTGCATCGGCCCTGATTAGGACCCCAGCCAATGGGCACACAGCGATCTGGATGTTGACCTAGATCCTGAATATGACTACCGCCATAGAGCAGGGTATAAGGACTAGAGTCGTTGGCTTCGCTGGCAGAAATAGTACGCATTAAAGCGCGCAAATAGGGATTCCCCCCAGACATCGCCAAGGGGGCAATTTTCCCAGGCATGGCTGTGGGCCAATGTAGATGTTTGGGATCAAGTTTTGAAGTCGCAAATAGAACTGTGACAGCGATCCCTGCTGCCGCTAAACCTAGCCACCGGCCAGGGAAGCGCTTGTCTATCTTTGCAGGCGAATTTGACACCCAGATCTCACTCTTGAACATTAGATTGTTTCGTTAATTCAGCAGGACAGAATGCAGAGAGAGGAGAGGGCTAGTCAACCCAATAATCAAGGCCAACTATAGCCTAGTTATAACTGAACCGAATTCGCTCATGCATATCTTTTAAACATTCGCAAACAACTCAGAAACAGGTCGCTGTTTTGCTTCGGCAGCAGCGACAATCTCGATGATTTTATTTTGGGCAGCGGGAACCAATAATGCTTCAATACAAACTTGAGCGACCTTAGTGCGGGGAATACTGCCTTCAAGCAAGCTGTCAGCTACGGACATGACAATTCCATAGTCATTATCTTCATTTTTGAGGCCACCGGGTCTAACAATGGTGTAAGTCAAGCCACTGTTTCGCAAATATTCCTCGGCCTGTTTCTTCCAAACCAAAACTAAGAAAAATAAATTTAAAGGATGGAGTAATTTAGAGGTGCAGAGCGAAGATACGAAAACGAACTGTTGTATAGAATGGGTTTTGGCAACATCGACTAAGTTTTTGGTTCCTAAATAATCGATCTGCAAAGGGGCAAAGGGATTGAAGCCAGGAGCTGCTCCTGTTGCACAGAGAACCACCGTACAATCTGCGATTGCAGCATTGAAGGAACTGGCGTCTAAAATATCACCCACGACTAGCTCAACATCTGGTGATAATAGAGCTTTTGCTTTGGTGCGATCGCGCACTAAAGCTTTAACCGCAAAGCCCCGCTCAACCAACTGAGAAACAATGCGACGACCTGTCTCTCCTGTCGCGCCTGCTACAAATGCTTTCATCTTTGATCCATCCTTATCCTGCTCACAGTATCACCCCCTTGAGGGCGAATTTGTAGAGTGCAATACTGCACTCACACCAGATCTCAAAATCAAACAGACCTTTTCATTCTCTAGACAGTCCCGCCAAGTCAGGAGCATTCTTGAGAAGAAGATATTCTCCTGATCTCTAGTGTAACGATTCCCTAGATTGGCAGGTCAGCAACAACCACCCACCAATGGAGCATTGATATTATTCACAAGATCCAGCCAGAGGTTTACTTGTCCTGAGGCAAAATATAGCCAACCGTCTTATTCTCTGGGGTAAAGGTGGCCTGGGCAACTCGCTGTAGATCGGCTGGGGTAATCGCTTCAATTTTGCTCAACTCCGCAAATAAATTACGCCAATCACCCGTTTTAACCTGATATTCCACCAGCACGTCCGCCATGCCCTCATTAGAGTCAAGAGAACGCAGTAAGCTGGCTCTCGCTTGAGTTTTTAGGCGCTCCAAGTCCTGGGTATCCACCAGTTCTGTTTTGAGGCGGTCTAACTCTCTGCCAAAGGATGCAGCAACTTCATCTCCCGTATGTCCAGGGGCAGTTAGGGCATAAAACAACATCAGGTTAGGATATTTATCACCAGGGAAGCCATTAAAGCCAGAAGCTTGTAGGGCAATTTTTTCCGATTCCACCAAGGATTTATAGAGTCGCGAGGTCCTTCCGTCACTCATTAAACTGGCAATCAATTCATAGATCACATGATCAGGATCGCTAATTGCCGGTCGATGATAGCCCTCTAAATACCAAGGCTGAGAAGCCAGCTTTAAGGTGGTGGATTTAGTCTTTTGCTGGGGTGGTTCTACCTGCTGGACCTTAGGAGGCACAGGCCTAGCCCGATAGCGGCCAAAATAAATCTGGGCAAGGCGTTTTACCTGCTTTGGCTCCACATCTCCCACAATCGCAATGGTGAGGTTGCCAGGCCCATAATAGGTCTCAAAGAAATCTGTGACATTTTTGCGGGTCAAATTGCGTAAATCTTCTTCATAACCAATCACAGGTCTTTGATAGGGATGGACATCAAAGGCTTCTCCTAAAAAGACTTCTACCATCTTGCCAATCGGAGAATTATCAGTTCGCGTCCGTCGCTCTTCTAGAATTACCTCTTTCTCTTTATAGAACTCCCGAAACACGGGCTCTAGAAACCGCTCAGATTCTAAAGACATCCAGAGTTCTAGTTTGTTAGCGGGTAAACTATAAAAATAGCGAGTGGCATCGGCAGAGGTCGTTGCATTCAGGCCCACCCCACCTGCTTGGTTAATGATTTTCCCTAACTCATTCTGCTCAACCAAGCTATCAGCCTCCTTTGAGACTTGCTCAAAGTTTGAGGTTAAGGTTTGCAGCGCTTGCTGATCACCCTTCGCTTGTGCAGCCTGGATTTGATCAAATAACTGATCTTGACGATCGAGCAGGGGTTGCTCCGCAGCATAGTCAGAGGAGCCAATCCGCTGAGTCCCCTTAAAGGCAAGATGCTCTAAATAGTGCGCCACCCCTGTTTGCCCCGTAGGCTCATCGTTGCCTCCCACATCAGCATAGGTATGAAAGGCAATCACCGGAGCCTGATGTCGTTCTAAGACAATAAACTTCAGCCCATTCTTTAACTTAAAGGTGGTTACCTTTTTTTGGACGCGATCCAAATAGGGTTGAATAGACTGCCCCTGCGGGACTGAAGTTTTCTGGACAGTCAGGCTCTCAGACCAAACTGGCTGAGTTAAGAAGGTGAGGCTAAGGAGCAGAGTAACTAAGAATAGGACAATCTTTCGGGGGGTGCGCAACCTCATTCTCCTTATGCTGATGTCTTGATCATTCTATTTCCAAGATCTTAGGGTGTTTTTTCTAAAATTGGGTTCATTCCATGCCGCTGAACTATCCGCATTCTATCTCGTGCTTCTTCCTCCGAACTAAAGGAACCAATTTGAATCACAGAGCGGCCTTGATAGGAAGAACGAAAAGCGCCCGGAACTAAACCTTTAATCTTGGCAGTTTGGGCAGAATTTTGGGAAGGAACCACCACTCGATATCGGGGTGCAAGAGCGATCGCAGCGCCAGGGGGTGGAGGGGGTAAACCCGCTCTTAAATTATAGATATCAGATCCGCTATCTGCCCGCCCGATAGGGGCAACAGAACTGGGCACAGGGATAATCCCTGGAGCAGCCCCAGGTACAGTCTGTAAACTAATTCTGCTGCGCTGATCCCGAATCACTTGGGTTCTCAAGCCATTGCGCCTCATCAAGGTGACCATACGCTCTACCTTATCTTGGCTATCAAACAAACCCACCTGCATCACAGAGCGACCATTATGGGTCGACCGGAAGGCATCAGGCACTAAGGAACGGACCTTTGTCTGTTGTTGCGTATTACGCGTTTCGACCAAGACGCGATAGATCGTTTGGGAATTACTGCCGGCCTTGGACTGCAAGCGAGAATCGCTAGCGCGCTGAGGTTTAGGCACAGGAATATTAACGCCTCTACTGGCAATGGTGGATCTAGAGGAGGGCGAGTTAGCGGCTACTTTATCTTGAAGGACTTGAGTTCTCAATCCACTACGCTTCATAAAGCTGACCATTTGGTCGGCCTTATCTTGGCTATTAAACAAACCCACCTGCATTACAGAGCGACCCCCATGGGTCGACCGGAAGGCGTCGGGCACCAAGGATTTCACCTTCGCCTGCTCCGAGGGATTATTGGCTGGGACAATGACACGGTAGTTTGTCCCTGAGGAACTTGGAGTTGACCGAATACGAGGCTCTGGCTTAGTAGAAGGTGCCGGTAGATTGATGGGTCTATTGTCTCTAGCAGACTTAGACTGAGAGGACGCAGCTGGGGATGGTCGACTAGAAGAAGAGGATCGACGAGCAAGGGATGGAGGTGGTTGAGTTTGATTGGTGGTGAAGTAGACATGACCTAAGGTCTTACCCTGATAGGTGCGCTTGGCAAATTGCCAGCCGGGATTCAAGTGAATTTTAAGTAGCCCCGATCTAATCCCCTGAGTTCTACCAATTTCTAGGGGCTGGCCATATTGCCTAGAGCCTGGACTACCCACTAAAACGAGATCATCCCCTTGTTTCTCGATGATTAATCGGTACTTTAATCCCAAGTCTTGACCTGCTTGCCGAATGGAGTAACCATTACTATCTGTATTGCGCCCACAAATTCCCGTAAAGTCAAATTTGAGTAGCAGGGGCTCTATTTCTGTGGGCTGCGATCCTTTTTCTTGCCAGCATTTTTTACTGCTCGAAATCTGCTCCAAAATCAGCAGATTGTAATAGTTATCTCGCCGAGGCATGGCTACAGCAACGAACTTATCTTGGGGGACAGATGTTTGGCTAAAGGTCGCTGCTATGTGAAGGGACGAAGCCTGGGAGCCCTCAGCTTGATTGAGATCTATGGCTTCAAGCTCAGCTGCAGCCAGCAGAGGTAGGCAGGATCCAAGGGAGATTGAAAGGGCTGTTAGTGCTGTTAGCCCATATCGGGAGGAATTGTGCATAGGGTTTTCTCTTTGTCGCTGTTTTTAGGAGAATCAAGACCCTCAAGCAGAAGTTGTAGACAAGATTAGCCTCTGATTGAATTTTTGGGCAAAGATTGATCTGGAAATGGCCCAAAAATCGATTTTTCCCATGGTGCTCAAGGATTGTTATCTAAGAAATTCTCGGAATGGTGATGGCCAAGCCTTAACTCTGCATAGAGTATCAGAAGTCGTTGCAAATAGGTAGGCTGATCATTGGGTGCCATGATAGTTGAGTCGAAATCGAGGGTCTTGATGTTCCTCTATGCAATCACAGCAAAGGAAATCTCTTGAAGACGGGTCAAAATATGGCAATTTCCCTTTACTCCTTGGGCTTTTCCTTGTTAATGAGAGATTAAAATCTAAGCCAGACTATGTTTAGTGGTCGGGATCTTGGAGCTGGGTTTGGTCAGGATCGTCAAACCAATCTGGGTTTGGCTCTTGTAAGACGGTTTGAGTAGGGTCTTGGAGTTGGGTTTGATCCTCCTCTTCAAATCCAGTGGGGGCTGGTTCTTGTAAGACGGTTTGAGTAGGATCTTGAGGCTGGGTTGGATTGATGCTGCTTCCCTCAGCAATATCTGGCTGCAGTTGAGTGCGAGTGACATTTTGGAGTTGAGTTTGGAATGCCCTTGGTGAGCTGGGATCTTGGTCTTGAGTGGTGGGTGTTTGCATCACAGTGTTAGGGCCAGAGGTTGACCCTTGCAAGACCGTATCAGTGGAAATTGCCTCAGGGCTAGTCGTTGAGTTGGTATCTGCAAGCGCGAGCTCTGCGGCTGCAGCCATGCCTACTGGATCGCTGGGTGATTGCAGAGTGGTGGTGGTGGGTTGCAGGGTGGTGGGCCGTACTCTTTCTGCGTAGTTGGGTGCAGGTCTGGGGGCAACGGTTTGCTTGCGTTTGGATGCGTTGCGCTTGAGAAGGCCACCCACCACTAGAGCACCGAAGCTTAAGGCTATTAAACCGAGTGGTAGCCAGTCTATCTGCCTAGCACTCGGTTTCTCTGAACTGCCGGTATTGGAGTTTGGGGTGGTTGAGCTATCCTGAGCGGAGGGTTGATTGCTCTGAGAGCCACTATTGTCTGTTGAAGGGGAGCTGCTAGAAGAGGAGCCGGAGCTGTTGTTGGGATCTGCGCTATTGGGGTCTGTGTCGCTGGTTAAGGTGGGCTGTGATTTAGAGGTTGCGATCGCAACTTGTCCCGGTTCGGAGGTGACAAACTCTAGAAATTGTTGCACCGAAGCATTAGGGGTACCATGATAGACATAGCTAAAGGGTTGTGAGAAGGGGTAGCTAGGATTATCTGGCAAGGTATTGTACATGGCCACAGACCGCAGTCGGCCTGTATTCAGCACTTGACTGAATAAGGCATAGCTAATTCCATCGGTTCCCAGTTCTTGGGCCAAGGTATCCACATCATCTTTGTCTAATTCCAAGATCTTACCCCCGGCCTCTAGGGGAGCCTGATTAAAAAAATCGTAGGTTTGCAAGGTCCCTTGCAAATTGCTGGCTACAGGACGATGAATGACTCGAATCGGCCCTGGTGTGCCCCCGATCTCAGACCAATCTGTGATTTTACCTTGAAAGATTTGAACGACTTGCTCAATGGTGAGGCTTCGGGCAAAACCATTGTCTCCCCCCACCACAATCGCAATTTTCTCGCGGGTCACGGGGATCTGAATAAAGCCCTGTTCCTTCTCCTCGGCAGTTAATAAGCGACTGAGGGCTACCAGATCAGTTTGCCCCTCCTGAAGGCGTTCTAGGGCGGCATCGGGGGGTTGGGGTGTAATGATAATATTATTGCCCCCTTTCTGAGTTTCAAACTCTTGTTTGAGCACCTGATTGATAGGGGCCATCCTCGTTTGGTTGTCGATTCTCACAACTCGCTCTGCGGATGTTGCTATCCGTTGGGGGGTCGCCTGGGCTGCATCAGGAGGGAAGGTCGGCAATAACGCCACAGGCATAACCCCAAGGCTGACCAACAGAGCCAGGGTTGAAAATTGAAGCAGGTCGTTTAGTTAGCAACATAGTGCTCTTAGCCTTATGCACAATGGGTAGGCGATGGAAAAATCCGCTTATTTTGCTGAGGAAGATCAGTGGAAAACTGTGCAGATGCGATCGCCAGTCTAGAGAGAGTCACCACAACCATATTCATAAGTCATACATAAACACCAGTAATCTTAAGGTTTTTTCAAAGGGGAAAGACTGCATCTCACTCTTTACGAAGGAAAACCCCCCTTGCCGAGGCCCAAGGACTTTTTTCGTCAGGCAAACTATGTTACCTATAAACAGTAAGGAAAGAGCAGGAGTAGGTAGTTGCGGACTTGTAGCCACAGGTCTGAGGAAAGTCCGGACTCTCGAAAGACCAGACTTGCTGGGTAACGCCCAGTGCGGGTGACCGTGAGGAGAGTGCCACAGAAATATACCGCCGATGGCACCTTGGGGAGTGTGATAACCCCTCAAGGTATACAGGTAAGGGTGCAAAGGTGCGGTAAGAGCGCACCAGCAACGTCGAGAGGCGTTGCTCGGTAAACCCCGGTCGAGAGCAAGGCAATGAGAACAATGGTTGGTCTTTTCCCTGTTCTTGCTTGAGAAGCCGCTAGAGGCGTTCTGGTAACAGGCGTCCCAGATAGATAACTACCCCTCGACGGACAGTCGCATTGTTTTGCTCTTGATCCGTCGAGAGAACAGAACCCGGCTTACCGCCTGCTCTTTTCTTATTTCCCTTTTTTCTTAATTTTCTATAGAGAGATGGGCATGCATGCTAGATTTTAAGCAACCTAGCAGCAGTTGCTAGTTGATTTGCCCTCCCTCTTGATCACCTTAGACTCAGGCTATGGCTGACTGTCCTCCTCACCGACAGCAACAACTCCAAAAGCTGATTGCCCACCTTGGATTACCCAAAACACCCTCTGTGAATTGGGGCTTGCTAGATATTGCCCTCACCCATCCCACTGCCTCAAGTACTGCTAATTATGAGCAACTAGAATTTGTGGGGGATGCCGTTGTCAAAATGGTTGCTGCTCTATGGCTGTGGGAGCTTGATCCCCATGGATCTGTGGGGGAATGGTCTGCCATTCGCTCGGAATTGGTGAGCGATCGCATCCTTGCCGAATTAGCAACAAGCTATGGCTTCACAAGGTTTTTACAACTCGGGACCAGCGCCCTTAAAGACAGCAATGGCCAAGAATCTCGCCTCGCCGATGCCTTTGAGGCAGTCCTAGGGGCCTTGTATCTGAGTACTCATGATCTATCCCTGATCCAACCTTGGTTGCAGCCCTTACTCCATAAACAGGCTGAACTGGTTCGCGCCGATCCTGCCCACCGCAACTATAAAGCAGCCCTGCAAGAATGGACTCAAGCCCATTATCAACAACTACCAGATTATCGAGTCCAAGACACCCAACCCCTTCCTGGCCCTGATAGCTCCCCTGAAGAGCGTTTTATGGCCGAAGTTTGGCTGCAGAATCATTGCCTAGGCCAAGGCCGCGGACGCAGTCGTAAGGCCGCTGAGAAAGCTGCTGCCCAAGTTGCCTTTTTGCAAATTCAGACCTCCGAATCCCAGCCCTCACAGCCCTCACTTCCAGGGAGCCACCGTCAGCTTCACAACTCTGACCAGCTCATGATCTGACCCTAGACTTGAGTCTCTCTCGTCTGATCTGACTAGCGTGGGGGGCATCCTAAGGGAGCGGATTGTTGCGGCTGAGCGATGCCCTTTGAGTCCAATTTTGAATCAACCCTCAGGATCTCTCAGTTACGATCTCAAGCTGAGCAAGGCTCTGTGCAGGCGATGGGCCAACTCCTCAACCAAGCCTTAGCCCATAAACAGATCCAAGCCTCGGTTTGGGTAAATCTGCCAGAGTTACATATCTGCTTGCAGGCACCAGATCTGCCCTCAGAAAAAACGGCGGTCATGATCTGCTGTCGAGAGATTTTGCATTGGTCTATGCCTAGGGTGACAGCCCTGTGGATTTCTGGCCAGAGCTTGAATGACTCAGCCATCTCTTGGCGCTGGAAATTAGGATTGAGGGGCACAGACTATCATCTGCCGACGGTTCAGCAAGCAGCTTTGGGCCAGTTATGGAAGAGATTAGACTGCACGCCAGCCGATTTATTGCCTGGGGATATCAGTCTTCAGAGGACAATCCCAACCGGCCACGCCATAGATCAAGAGGTATGGGCTGCACTGATAGCTGGTATTGCTCTCACCGGTTTAGGCTTAGTATTTCCCCTTATATTCTTGCTCTTGAGTCCGCTCCTCATCCTCATCCATGAACTCGGCCATACCCTCACGAGCTGGATTTTTGGCTATCCTGCTATACCCGCCTTAGACTTTATTCACGGAGGCGGTATCACCTTCCGTGCTAGCCAGCGCTTCATGCTGCTGTTGGGGTTAGTGTATGCCGGGTTTGGCTATTTGTTTTATCGGTATTGGCATAACTATTTAACAGCCCGTCTGTTACTCATGACTGCGATTATCTATAGCCTCTGTGCTTTTAGCGCTCTCAAAGATGTCTTGATGTTGGCGATGGGGCATGGCTTTGAGTTGATCTTTGCCATCATCTTTTTGAGCAAAGCCCTCAGCGGTGCTGGCTGTCGCTCTGTTATGGAACGCTCTGCCTACGCAGTGTTGGGCGTCTATATCACGGGTTACAATTTACGGTTTAGTTGGCAATTGCTCTTTGATCAACCTTATCGCGCCCTTTACGAACAAGGCAAAGGTGGACTGCTTGATCACGATTTAGTGCGATTGGCGCGAGATGTTTTTGAGGTTGACTTATCGATCATGGCGGCCATGATGCTATTGCTGGTGATCTTCACGCCTCTGGTTGCATGGATGATTCACCGCCATTGGCTTGGGCTTATGCGGGCAGTACATCGATTATTTGGGATTCGCCTGGCCCGCTCCTGAGGACAACCTAGAGATAAACAGGCTTGATTAATGAGCAGCCAGGGATTTTTCCTGACTTGGTAAGATCACCTGAACCAGAGGTAGTGGGATCAGTTGCACCGCACAGGCTTTCAGTTCTGGCTCCAAGGAAAATGGGGCAGGCTTCTGAATGGGTTAAGGCATTCACCTCAGCATGATCAGCCCAGAGGGTTCCCCAATGCATGGGCATAAAGACGGTGCCTGGTGCAATTGCCTTGGTCACTAGGGCAGGTACTCGAGCAAAGCCTCGCCGCGATCGCACCTCCAATTCCTCTCCATCTTGCACCCCAATTTTAGCGGCATCCCGAGGATGAATTTCAATAAAGGGATTTGGATGCATGCTGGCTGTTTTTTCAATGCGACCTGTGCGACTTTGGGTATGCCAATGGCCATAGAGTCGCCCATTGGTGAGCACAAAGGGATAGTTGGGATCAGGAGGTTCAGCTAAACCCTGAGCATGGAAGGCCGAGAACTTAGCGCGGCCATCCTCCGTTGGAAATTTGTGATCGGTGTAGAGTCGTTTTCCTGTATCCATAGCATCTTCACCCCCACCATGGGCTCCCTCAGGACATGGCCATTGAATGGGGCCTGCTTGTAAGCGTTCATGACTCAGGCCAGACATATCGCAGATGCGATCGCGCGTCAGTTGCACAAACTCAGCATAGACATCAGCAGAACGAGTAAAGGCAAACTCTCGCTCAAACCCTAGGCGGCGACCCACCTCCGCAAAGATTTCCCAATCTGCCCTCGCTTCACCCACAGGCTCCCGAAAAGCAGGACAGTAAGTCACCACCCGCTCAGAATTGGTCATCACGCCAGTTTTTTCGCCCCATTGGGAGGCAGGCAAAACTACATGAGCATAATCCACCATCTCCGTCGGATAGTAAGTATCCTGATAGACCGTAAACCTAGACTTTCGTAGCGCTGCCTTAGTGCGGATAATATCAGGCATACTCACGGCTGGGTTCGTAGCCGCCACCCAGAAGAATCCCACTGTCTGGCTTTCTAAGCCCAGAATCATATCCCAAGCTGCCAAACCGGGCTGAGGTGAAATACTCCCCTCCGGCAATCCCCAGGCTTCTTCTACCTCGCGACGATGTTGAGGGTTTTTCACCGCCCGATACCCTGGCAAAATATGGGATAAGCCACCGGCCTCTCTACCCCCCATCGCATTCGGCTGACCCGTCAAGGAAAAAGGGCCAGATCCCGGCTTACCAATAGTTCCAGTCATCAGATGCAAATTAATGATGGTGCGGCACTTTGCTGTGCCCTCTGAAGATTGGTTAACCCCCATCGACCACAGCGACAACACCCGCTTCGAGTCACTCCAATACTTTGCTGCTTGCTCTAGTTCATCGACTCGAATGCCACAATCTTTCGCCACCAACTCCGGTGGATATTGACTGATCACACTCACAAAACTGGCAAAGCCAGAGGTACATTCATCAATAAACAAAGCATCAAGCTTTCCCCAGCGCATCAGCAAATGGGCAATCCCATTCAGCAGATTAATATCTGTGCCAGGTTTAATCGCCAGATGCAAGTCCGCCTTCTCCGCCGTTTTAGTTCGTCGCGGATCAACCACAATTATTTTGACATGGCGATTCTTCTTGTGATGCTTCAGCAACCGATTAAATACAATCGGATGGCATTCAACTGTATTAGTGCCAATTAAGAAGGCACAGTCCGTTAACTCCAAATCGTCATAACAGGGTGGCGGCCCGTCAGACCCAAAACTCTGGATATAGCCTGCCACTGCTGAAGACATACATAGACGAGAGTTAGCATCAAAATTATTGCTGCCTAAGCAGCCTTTAAATAATTTTTGGGCAATATAATAATCCTCTGTTTGAAACTGCCCCGAGCCATACATACAAATCGCTTCCGGCCCTTGACTGCTATAGACAGCCTTCAGTTCACCGACAACGCGATCTAACGCTTCCTCCCAAGTCACTTGCCGGAAGGGTTGATCGAGAGAGTCCCGCAATAGCGGATAGCGCAGACGATCCTTATCTAAAGCCCCAGCGACGGTTGCACCCTTGACACAAACTTGCCCTTTGCTAGAGGGATGGGCCTGATCACCTCGTACCCGCCAAATAGGCGTACCAGTACTATCCCGGTTAACGGGTCTACCTGGTAAAGCAGGAGGCAGCAGTTCTAATCCACAGCCCACCCCACAATAGGGGCACAAGGTTTTGACGGGTATTGTCATAAATATTGCGAAGAGAGGAGAAGCAAGCTAAAAAAATCAGCACTATTCCAAACCCATCATCAACATTATTCTGATCAAAAATTGTACGATTGAATACTAATTATGATGCTCGATGCAGTCTCGTCATCGATTTCATGCAACTCACTCATACCCAACCCAAGAAATAAATATTACCGAGTTGGTTTTAGAGTGTAAAATCAGCAATTTTTTCTAGTTCTAGTCAACCCTATAAAATTTCCAAAATCAGCCCAGTAAGGTATCATTCCCTGGGCTGATTGATTTAACTGCAGTTTAGGGTGGCCAATGCTCCCTAAACTGCCGATCTATTCCTAGAATTAGGCGGCTTTAGAAGCCGTCATTTTTGTTTAGTGACTCGACGCTCTAAAACTTGAAGGTCGTTCGAATTACACCTACAAGAATATTGCTATTGGCAGTGTTGCCCTCTGGATTGATCAGATAAATCACACCTGGAGTAATGGTGATATAGTCATTGACTGGAAAAGAGTAGAGGGCTTCCAAATGGTAAGTCTGATCGGGGTTTTCCCTCGCAACAACATCGTTGTTGATTACTGTGGGCGGTACCCCAAAGATCAAGCCTCCCGTAGCGCCTTCTATACCCAGATCAGGAAAGGCAAAATTAATCGCCCCATTAATAATGTCGGCTTTTCTGCCAGTGCCGCTTTCGTGGGCGATTGTATAGCCAAACCATCCACCCACAGCCAACCAGTCTGTGACCTGAAAGGTGCCTTCAAGACCAAAGGAATTACCACTGAGAGGATTTCCAGCAAAGGGCACATTAGAGAAGGCGGTTCCTGTGCCAAAACGAATATTGCCATCAGGGGCATCGTTGCGGATATAAGTTAAGCCAATTTGTGAATTTTTTGTCGGTTTAATGCTGGCTTGAGCCAATAAGCTATAGGTACCGCCAAAAAGCCCGCCATCGGTAGTAGTGCCCAAATTTGTGGCAGTCGCCTGATTGGCACGCCCTGCTAGGTAGCCTAGGTCAATTCGGAACTCATTCTCTTTATTAACCGTATAGCTTGTCCCTACTCCAGCAACGCTAGGAATCCCAACAGTCCCAATCCGATAAATGGGATTGCGCTCACCAAAGAAAGAAAGGGCACCTTTGCCGCCCCCTAGCCCTTCAAAATAGGGATTGATGGTGGTTGCATAATAATGGTGGAAAGCGGCATTGGCAAAGATAGTCACATCCAGATTTTTGCCAATCGGGAACTTGTAATCTAGGCGATCCAAGATGAAGTTGTTGTCAGTATTCCCCGTATCAAAGGCTAACCGAGTTTGCGATGTGCCGGAGGCGTTACCAAAGTTTGGAGCCCGATTAGAGGTTTGCAGCCGTGTGTAAAGTCGATCTTTGCCCGTAAAGCTGGTGATAAAGTTTAACCGAGTACGTTGGTTAAAGGAAATATTGGCATCAATGTCTGCACCGGTATTGACGTTATCGCCGACTAAGCCGCCAAAGGCAAAAATCACTTCACCATTAAGCTTAGTGGTGGTGGAGAACTGCTGAGCTTCCACCGTTGCTACTCGAGCCTCTAAGCCATCCACGCGGCCTCGGAGGGTAGCAAGTTCAGCGGCAAACTCATCCTGTAGGGCCTTGAGCGCATCTAAGTCTTCCTTGGTGGCGAAGCGATTACTTAAATTGTCTAGGCAGGCATTGACTAGGGCAGCAGCTTCACGACGAGACATTGCCCGACCCGGCTTAAAGGTGCCGTCGGGGTAGCCTGCTACACAACCATAGCGTTCTACCAGAGATTGAATGGCTTGAAAAGCCCAATCATCAGGTTGAACATCGGATAGTTGAGATACAGAGGTCACCTGAGCTTGGAAGTCATCTGAGGTATGCAAGCTAGGGTCAGCGGGAAAATAAGTCGGATTTTCTGCTCCCACAATATCGGTAACCGAAGGTTGAGGAACCTCAAGCGTAGAATTTTCAACTGCCTGAGCTAATTCTAAGTTGAGATCTTGATCTGCTACCCTGCCAGTAGAGGCAGAAGTAGGTAAAGCATGATCACTAGTGATGGCTAGATCTAACTGTTGTGACGAGATATCAATCCTTGATGTCTGAGAAATACCTTGAGCAGAGACGCAATTCAGAATTGCTATCCCAAAAACACTGGTACCTAGAAGCAGTCGGCACCAAGAAAAACGTTCTGACATATGTTTCACTAACCTCACATCGGGAACAATACTGAACTTGACTGAAATTCAAGATCAATTTATAGAGAATTCCAGCTCACTTTAAGGAATATTTTTAAGTTAGTTTGTATCTTTTTCTACAGTAAAGTTCATTGCATGTATTTTGTGCATTAACACTATGTCTAAATTGCATCTACCTGTGACTTTAGGTCAACGAAATAGCCCAGAGGTTTTGACATTGATAAACCTCTGGGCTCTATAAAATATAGATCTGAAGGAATGAAAAATTAAATCAGCCAATAGTGGCTTGATCAGCCAAAAAAAAGCTATGCATCTAGCACGACTTTGCCCAGGGGATGGCAATGCAGGTTAATATATGCCCTGCTGATGCATCTTCTTCCGCTAGGCCCTCTGGATCTGCTTCATACCGGAATTCACCTTCCACCAACTTGGCGATACAGGTGCCACAGGTTCCAGACTGGCAACTGCTTTCGATCTCAACCCCAGCGGCCTCAGCGATCTCCAGTAAGGATTGACTATCGTCACAGTTCACCTCCTTACCAGATGCTGCAAAGTGAACAATGGCGGGTTGAGGAGGAGCAGCAGTGGTAATGGCAGAAGCAGGTGTCGCAACGGTTGGAGCAGCTGGAGCGGTTGGAGCCACAAATCCGTTTTGGTCAATGGTGGTTTGCAGATTACGCTGACGGGCTAGTCTGGCCGTGTGAGCGGGGAGACGAGGGGTGGTTCGGGGTTGAGCCTCAAACTGCTGAATCAGAATATCTGTTAAGACGGCCTTGAGTTCATCACAGGGGATGCCCTTTCGCACTTTTTCACCGAGATGAGCATCTTTGCCAACCTTGCCGCCCATAAACAGATCCACGGCTTCTACGGTTTTGCCATCTTTACGGGCCTTGGTGCCCATCAAGCCGATGTCCGCGACTTGAGGTTGACCACAAGCGTTGGGGCATCCTGTCCAGTGGAAACGAACTGGTTTGGGAACTTCTAGTTCATTTTCAAGTTCGTCAATGAGGGCCACAGCCCGGTTCTTGGTTTCAATGAGGGCAAAGTTGCAGAACTGGCTGCCTGTGCAGGAGACTAAGGCTCGAGCTAGGGGATCGGGATTGATACTAAATACCTCTAATAGAGGTTCTTGTCTTAACGGCTCTAAGCGAGAATCAGAAACATTAGGAATAATGACATTTTGCTCAACGGTGAGCCGTATTTCGCCGCTGCCATAAACTTCGGCTATGCGGGCTAGTTCAAACATATCGTCGGCATAGAACCGCCCCACCGGGATATGTAGACCGACAAAGTTCAGGCTGGGTTGTTTTTGGGGATATACGCCAATATGGTCGCGTTTGTCCCAGTCAAATTCATCTTTCTCAGCGGCAGATAACAGGGGAATTCCCATTTGGGTTTCTACTGCGGCCCGAAAACGGTCAATACCCCATTCATCAATCAACCACATTAATCTGGCTTGGTGGCGATTGGCCCGTAAGCCGTTGTCTCGGTAAACAATTAAAATGGCTTCGCTAATGGCTACTACTTGGGTGTGATCGACCCAAACATTCATGGAAATTGCTGGGGCACAGCGCTTAGCAGAGAAGAAACCGCCGACAAGAACGTTAAAGCCTAACGTTCCATTTTTATAGGCGGGGACAAAGGCAATATCATTGATTTCAGCATGGACAGAGTTGTCGCGACCGCCTGCGATCGCAATATTAAATTTGCGCGGCAGGTTGGTAAAGGCCGAATTCCCTTGGCTGTTATTAGTAATCATGTCCTGAACATTGCGGACCAGACCCCGAGTATCAATCAGCTCATCAGCATCAATACCAGCAACAGGCGATCCGGTAATATTGCGGACATTATCCATGCCCGATTGCATACTCGTTAATCCGACTTGCTGAAATCGATTAAAAATATGGGGAATATCTTCAATCCGAATACCCCGCAATTGAATATTTTGGCGAGTTGTGATGTCGGCATAGCCATCCTCGCCATACCGCTGAACTACCGCTGCGAGCACTCGCATTTGGCCACTGCTAAGAATACCGTTAGGTGTCCGCATGCGCAGCATAAATTTACCAGGGGTGATGGGTCGAAAAAATAAACCCACCCATTTGAGCCGCTGGGTCAGATCAGTTTCATCCATCGCCTCCCAACCAATTTGGGCAAAATGGAACAGCTCTGGCAAAATTTCTAAGCCATCTTTTCGCTTTAAACCGTTCAAACTTGTTGAGTTTTTGAGTTGCTTCGACACTACTATTACTCAAGACCCGATCCCTGCAACTATTGGCTGAGATTATGATCTAAATTGATCTGATATTCGATCAATTGGATCAAAATAATCTATTAGCAAGATATCGAGAACTCCCTATGAGAGTTAGTATTAATTGCTACAAAGCTTAAACTCGAATGTTATTTATGCATGACAATCATGCTCTTTGTGCATAGAAAGTAGAGATAACCAACCAAGCGAATCCTTCGTAACCCTTCTGCACCTAGGAATAAGCTGACATTGAGCTCAAGAAGGCTTTATAGCAATAGTCCGGATGACTCCGACTAGAAAACCGCTGCCTTTTATCTCTGTAACATCCCTAATCAGCCTCAGATTTTCCTTTCTTGGTCGCTGCCACCGTATTCGCTGAAACTGCCACTCCCAGTTCTAGCTTTTCACGAACCTGCTGGCTAAGGGATTCAGCAAAATCAGGATTGTCTTGCATGTAAATCACAGTATTATCGCGACCTTGGCCAATATTTTCGCCATTGTAGCTATACCAAGCACCTTTGCGGACCATCACTCCTGTTTCTTCGGCCATATCTAAAAGGCAGCCCACGGTGGAAATCCCTTGGCCAAAAATAATATCAAATTCACCAATCCGAAAGGGAGGCGCAATCTTATTTTTAACTACCTTGACCTTAGCCCGAATTCCAAATTCTTCTGTACCTTTTTTTAGGGTTTGAATTCGACGAATATCTAAACGCACAGAGGCATAAAACTTAAGGGCATTACCGCCAGTTGTTACCTCAGGATTGCCATAGGTGACACCAATTTTTTGCCGAAGTTGATTCAGAAAAACCACAGTGCAACCCGTCTTGCCAATATTCCCTGTGATTTTGCGGAGAGCTTGGCTCATCAACCGCGCCTGTAAGCCCATGTGAGAGTCCCCCATTTCGCCTTCAATCTCAGCTCTAGGAACTAAGGCTGCTACAGAGTCAATGACCACAATATCCACAGCGGTGGACCGCACCAGCTGATCAACGATTTCCAGCGCCGATTCTCCCGTATCTGGCTGAGCCACTAAAAGATTTTCTGTATCAACCCCCAACACAGAGGCATAGGCAGGATCTAAGGCATGTTCGGCATCCACAAAGGCCGCCACACCCCCCGTTTTCTGCACTTCAGCAATGGCATGCAGGGCAAGGGTAGTTTTACCCGAGCTTTCTGGACCGTAGATTTCAATGACTCTTCCCTTGGGTAAACCACCACCAAAGGGCCAAATCTAAAGTTAAGGCTCCCGTGGAAATAGTCTCGATCCTCATGCGGGTAGCATCCCCTAATCGCATGATTGATCCTTTCCCAAAGGTGCGCTCAATTTGATTCAGCACCACCTCTAGTGCTTTATCTTTTTCGGGGTTGGTAGAACGCTCGCTAGCCATGAATACCTCATATAACTCAGTAATTTGGGCAAGGTCAAATCGAGGTGAGAGCACTCCGAACCTGACTCCTCATTGTAGACGCCTCTTCCCCCTTATCTTGAGTAAACGCCATTGCCATAGAGGGGTTCTGGGATCCATGCACGGTGAAGCTAAAAAAATAACCACTCAGCACAATTCAGACAAAGGGTCCCCAAATTGCAAAGGTCATACCCGGCTTCTGAAAATTGACAAACATCGTTAAGGGGTTGCGGCTAAAACAAACCCCTGCAAACTCATTCTCATTTAAAGCATTCCGAGCAAAGGGATATAGCTTTCCCTGTCGAGTTACAGCCCGAATAAATTGCTCTCCCCAGCCGTCTTCACAAATAAACAGATCGCCAAAGGGAGCCATGATGATGTTATCTGGGCTATCTAAAACCCCTCGATTCTGGGACTCATAGAATAGCGCCAAGGCACCACCCTCTTGGGCTGTTGGGCCTGGAATATAGCGCCATATTTGGCCCATGCCCGATAGCCCCCCTGTGGTGCAGCAAAAGAGCATCTCCTTTTTGCCCAAACAAATTCCCTCTCCCCGCATAAATTGTGCCGCTCCCTTGGCAAACCCTTCCTGTCGGATGCTGTCCGTATCGGGGTCAGGGTTGTCAATAGGGACCCATTCTACGGGCCAAGATTTACCGACAGGAAACCCTTTTTTCGTAATCGCTTGGGGTTTGCCTTTAATTTTGAGGGCCTCTAGAAGGCCACCTGCTTGCAATTGCCCTGGACGATGGGGAATAAACCGATAAAACAGGCCATCTTCACGATCTTCTGTTTGGTAGACAATGCCAGTCTTGGGATCGACAGCAACAGCTTCGCGATAAAAGCGTCCCATGGCAATTAAGGGCTGCGGTTGAATAGGACCCGTTGCTTGGCTAGGAACTTCAAAGGCATAACCGTGGCGCTTGCTGACCGCTGGCTCACTCTCGGGCGTATCAGTATTCTCTTCGCAACTAATCCAAGATCCCCAAGGGGTCGCACCTCCACCACAATTTCGAGTAGTTCCGGTTAGGGAAGCATAATCGCGTAATAGTTTGCGATCGCGATCAATAACAAGGGTAGTCGTCCCACCTTTGCTCTTTGGATCGTAGGGATTTACGCCTTGCACAGCAGGAGATTGATCGGAACCCAGCTCATGATTACGCACCAGAATGGTAGTCCTCTGTGGACCCGCAAAGGCGGCCATCCCATCATGTTTTGCAGGAACAGGGAAGCCATCGCTCATCTTTTGGCCTCGCGCGACAAAATTCGATATTGGAAGCCTCGGGGTAAATCTAACATCCCTTGAGGATCGCGGATCAGAGGGCCGTAATGATGAGTGTGGGTTGGCAAGCCTTGTGCCGCTGAACTCAGAAGATGAGACAGTGGAGCACTTAGCATCGTTCCTGTAAAGCTAGCGCTGGCAACGGAGAGAAACTGGCGGCGTGAGATGGTCACAGGAGGCTCCTAAACATTATTGATTTGGCAGTTTATCTAAGATTGGGTTGCCGACTGAGCAGCAGCAAAGGTTCTCAAGCAGGGGCATATAAACCTTCCACATTCTAAAGTTAGATTGCCCAAAGTGTCAGAAATGAGGGACTATCCAGAGTAGACTTGACCTCAGGACCTCATTTGGATGGAGTCAAGAGGATTTAGTTTTGAACTCACAGTCTTTAGATTTAAAGGGTCTGGATTTTCCGGCGCTGATGGATTGAATATGGCAGATAGCAGCATCTTTGAGCAATCGATATATATAGATGCCCCTCTTCAGGTTGTTGATCAAACCGTCACCGATCAACATCTCATGCATTTATGGCTCAATCCTCTTCTTAAATGCAAGCCCGTAGGAGTTTGGAGTTCAGAGATCGGCAGCCAGACTGAGTTTGTGATTCGCATTCCCTTGTTGAGCCCTACCCTATACAGCCAGGTGATTGAGCGAGAATTAGGATTGGTGGTTTGGCAGTTTGAGGGTTTCTTTCGAGGATACGATCGCTGGGAATGCCGTCCGGAAGTTTATGGTACACGCTTAGTTAACCGCTTCGAATTTCAAATCGATCATCCCCTGATTGCCCTTGGGTTTCAAGCCTTTGCCGCCCAAGCTCACTCGCCGAGATATGCAAAACCAACTGCAGCGGCTCAAACAAGTAGCTGAAGGTATCACTCAAGCCTCCAGAATCCCAACCTAACCATCAGCCCTACTCGGAGTATTGCTGTTTAGGAATACTTCTAAACAATATTCATCTTGGCGTCCAAATTATGTTTAAGATATGCCATGCAAATCAATGATCAATGACCTAATTCAAGGTAAACCATCATGATCAATTACATTGTGGAACATTTTGGCTAGGCCTGCGGTCTTCGAATCTTCAACAACAAATCCTGTATCTTTATTAGGTCCCTATCCATGGGCGAGGACAACTTTATGTATAACCAGTCATCCATTTCTCAGGCAGGATTGGCAGCATTGCTAGTCTTAGGGATGAGCACCACTGGCGTTGCACCTCTCTTGCAAGCAGAGTCTGCCCAGGCACAGATATTACCGAGAACAAGTCAAGGTACCCTCAGATCGGGAACCGTTATTCCTGCCGTCTATTCCGGCCAAAATCGCATTATTCTCCGCCCCAACGAAACATTGCCACTCACCTTGACCGTCGCTGAAAATGTTCGTAACTCCAGAGGTGCTATTCTGATTCCTAAGGGCAGTCGAATCAGTGGCCAACTTGAGCCGGCGAATGGGGGCACCCAATTTGTGGCCAAGACCTTAATTCTACGCAATCGTCAGCGTCAAAATATCTCAGCAACATCTGAGGTGATTACCCGTACCGAAGAAATTCGCAAGGGTAACAATGATCGAGTCTGGCAGGGAGCCTTAGTCGGAGGTGGTGCTGCTGCCGTTATTTCTGAGGTTGTTGGTGACGTGGGAGTATTTAAAGTACTGGGTGGTGCTGGGGCAGGTGCCTTAGGCGGTTGGTTGCTCGGTCGCCAAGAGCGAACTGAGGTCGTCGTTGTTGATGCCACACAAGACCTAGATCTCACTTTAGATTCTGCCTTGGCGATGCGTTAGTCAATTTCGGTTGTTTTGAGGTATAGAAGCTAATCAAAACCCGCAAGACCAATGGTAGAAAACTAAAACCAATTAAAGTAAAGACAGTCTGTCAACTTGACAGACTGCTTCTTTGTTTCGCATCCCTACAATCAGGCAACTTTTAGGGTTCTGAAGCGGTATAGTTTTTGCTGGTGCTACACTCTTCCAAAATATGTTGATCCGTCTCGCTGACCTGCTGCATTGGGTAATAGCTATTGAGATTGACAGTATGGGTATAGACTCCCTGCTCATAGCTTTCGACAACCGCTAGATCCAACCCGTTCCCTGCCACTGTCCCTGTAAAGCAATCAAAGGAAGAAGAAGGCATATAAAACGCCCCCACCACCTGATTTCCGCGAACCTTGAAGACTAAATATTCCTTACGCAGTTGCCCAGGTGTACGGGACTGCCCAAAGAGATAGGTCCCTTCTTTGAGGGGCTGGCGGCTTAGAGATACTGCAACAGCAGGAGGGTTTTTGGTCTCGCTAGCACTGTCAAGAGCTGTCTGTGTTTTTGTTTGGGCCATTAATGTGGTGGTGCTAATGGCACTAAATATCAACACCAAACAAACTAACTTGAGCAGTCGAGATTCTGAGCAGCGTTTCCAGAGGTTGAAGTCGCCATATTGCTCAGATGCTAGGGTTTCCATTGATCTAGGAGAGAATTAAGGGGTTTGAAAACAGTGAACAGCGAAACAACTATTATTGTGATAGTATACTCAGCCTTAATAGTTTCATTCTCCCTTCTTCGTCTCATCTTTGGTGTAGTTCTTTACATTTTCTGAGATCTCGATATAAAGCTTCGCAAATAACCGATCAACGATAGGAGACGCCTCCCCTTTGCAGCCAGAAGTTTAAGGGTAAGGTTCTCCTGTACCTATGCCTAGCATTAAAAATCATGCAATCATTTCAGCCACCAGCGCTTTTCCCTCGATTGGTGGGTCTTGAGACAAGTCATCACCAAATGTTACTTCTGCTCAGTTTTGTTTTGCCGAGGGTCATTTCTCTCTGCTCAGCGCGTACTTGAGCTTGCCGCTAGACCTGGCTAGATATCTTCGACCTTAGCTTGGAAATCAGGGTGGGGGATGTAACCATTAGCCACTCTGGTGCCGATTCTCTAGTGCGAATTGAAGTCTACCGCTTTGAGGCCCGCTCAATAGCTTTGTGGGCGTAGGGCTATTTGTGCTGCTCAGTAAGCCTACTCTCTTTCCGCTCCAAGATTACCTATTTAAAATAGGCTGTAAGCCTTGCTGAATTTAGATTTATGCTATGCAATTCTATGTCGGAATAGGAGTATCCCTTTGGCAGCAGGGTAAGGCCACCCCCCATAATAGAACTATCCCTTGCTCCTGCGGATCTGCGCTATGTTTCATCGGCTGTTAATCACCACTGATTTTGAAGATGGTCTACACCGGTTAGTGAACTTTATTCCTGAGTTAGCCTTGGCCGGTTTTCAGAAAATTGTATTTTTGCATTGCGTACCGCTACGAGAGGGCAGCATCCCTCAAGTAGATGAAAAGAAGCAAGCCCAAGCCCAGGCTAAGCTAGCTCCAGCGTTGCAAGATATCCCTGAGGGTGTGCAGGTGCAGGTAGAACTCTTATCCTCACTCTCCAAGGCCTCGACGGCACAGACGATTTTGGATGCAGTCCAACAGCATCAGTCGGATTTGGTGATTACGGGCATGCCCACCCATAACCTGCTAGATGAAAAGCTATTTGTCAGCACTACCAGTAAACTTGCCCAGAAAATTACTGTGCCTTTACTGATTCTGCGGCCTCAGTTAGTCTCTGCTTATACCGTTGAGGAGCTATCCTTGCGCTGTCAGCATCTGTTTCGCTATCTGCTGGTTCCCTACGATGGCAGTTCTTCCGCAGAATATGTGATTCAGTTTATCCAAGCTAAAATGCAGAACCAGATGTGTCAAGAGATGATGACTTGTTTGCTTTGTTGGGTTCTGGAAAAAACAAAACTTCAAAAATTAGGGTCGCAGAGCCAGTTAGCAGACTGCCAGCAGACCTTAGAAGCGGTGAAAAAACGGATAGCTAGATCGGATTTGCAGGTGGAGATTGAGGTGCGGGAGGGAACTGCGATCGCAGAAATTCAAGCCGTAGCCCTAGAGAGTGACACCACCGTTATTGTCGTCTCCTCCAAACATTTTGGTCGCCTTTGGGAGCTAGCTATCCCCAGTTTTGCTGGCGAAATTCTCCGCCGCAGTTGGCATCCCATTCTGTTTCTGCCTCCCGTTAGATAGGCGAACCCTGGTGGAGGGGTCAGTACGATAACCCTTGAATACTAAGATGCTGAGCCGTTTCTAGCTTAATCAGGATAGTAGGCTTAATCTTTTCCAGCTCCGCCTTCAGCAACTGCTTACTCATGGCCGCAGATCCAGGCATCACAGCTCCCCGACTCAACCGCAACCAATCTTGAAAAACCTGACGCTGATAGGGTGCAATTGGTACTGTGCAAACATTAGCCGGTTGCTCAGAATCTTCCCGAGCAAAGAAAATTAGAGGATAATACCCCGTCTGGCTCAATAACTCCGTTGTTTTGAAACCCCGAGGATCTTTCAAATCTAGATAGCAAGGTAACCAGCGAGGTCCAGAGATTCGATCATAAAGAGTGGTAATCCACAGAATCATCGGATGGGGATGAATCGTATATAAAAACTGGTTGTAGCGAGCATTAAGCAACCGTTGACGCACCTCTGCACCAGTCAACATCACGGTTAAAGCAGTAGCCTCCTCCCGATCGGTTTGGAGCACCTGGGAAAAAACAATGTCAGCCAGGGGCTTATTATCAGGCCATTGAACATTCCAGCCCGCATCTTCAATAGACCAAAATCGCTGTTGAGGATTAGGCGTAGAGACTTTGTGTCGCGTACTCCTCGCAGTTTCTTCCGTTGCCCAAGTTGTTTTTTGGCCCATACCTTGAGCTTCAGCCGCCCTATTCTTCAGTGATGGGTTGCTGCTCTTTGGGGTCTCATGAATATCAATCAAGGATTGGAGGACCGCCAAAATGTCAGTCATGCTTTGGGGTCGCTGGTTCGGCGACTTTGCCATGCAATCCATGATCAGGTTTTCTAGAGATGCTGGAATTTGCAGCTCGGGCTTCACTTCAGCGATTCGTTTCGGAGTCTGAGATCGATGGGCTTGGAACCAACTGCCTAAGGAATTAGCCTCGGCCTGAATGGGAATATGGCTTGTTAGCATCTCAAACATAGTGATGCCGAGGCTATAAATATCTGATCGATGATCTAGATCCTTGCCAGCAATCTGTTCCGGAGAACAATAGGCTAAGGTGCCCATAAAGGCTCCCGTCTGTTTGCCATCAGAGTTATCTGAGAGGAAGTGGGCAATCCCAAAATCTAGCACCTTGGCCAAGGTGCCCAAGCTAGGATCGTTAATTACAAAGGCATTACTTGGTTTGATATCTCGATGAATCACTTGGCAATGTTGACCATCAATTTTGATGCCCGCATGGGCACATTGCAAACCCAGGCTCATATGGCGCATCAGGTGTAAAAACTGATCCAAAGGGAGGGGTTGAGTGCCGATCAAATCACTCAAATTGATCCCTTCCATATATTCCATCACATAGAATGGGGCTTCGTGATGTACCCCATAATCTAAGACTCGGACGATATGGAGGCTGCGCTGGCCTAGCTGCGCCCCAGTACGAGCTTCATGGGCAAATCGGAGCTTCATCCTTTCGCTTAGCAAGGCTTGGGCTAAGAACTTCACCGCCACAGTGACTCCCCCGAGTAATTGATCCTCAGCACGATAGACCTTACCCATTGAACCTTGGCCAATGAGTTCAATGAGTCGATATCGATTGATCAAGACTTGACCGAGATTTGGATCAACAGACGAATTAGTCATACTGAAGCTCCCTGTCCCCCTGCTTTCTTGACAAGCGGCTGTGATTAAAAAACACTGAGATATTGGTTAAATCCTTAGACATTACAATCTATTCTGGAACCTTTAGATCCTGTTATAACCCTGTTTAATCGCTGTAGATCTCAGGGATTTCTCAAGTAGAGGCTGAAGCTAATTCTGGGTAATTGCTGCTAAGGGAGATCATGCTCTCAGAGTACAATAATCTTAATGGATTAGTCTCATGGCCTTGGCAGCGCTGGAACCCACTGCCTCCTGGATATCATAGGCTGAGGTCTAGGAGACAAGAACTTGATTCATAATGCAGGTCAAGATGTTTTTAAGTGGCCACTGTAATTTTCCGAAAATGGGAATCATAGTGGCTAGAACAGCTTAGTTCGCTGTTGGGCAGGTAAATCGGATCTTTTTTAGTCTGCCCATGCAAAGACCCACAAACAACTGCAAACCAAAATCGATGCCAGACGGCATTTTTGGGCTGATGTAGTTTATACCGTCAAGATTGTTTAGATAAACCGGGGGGAATTATCAGAAAATTGCTGTATTTTGTTCATCTATATTGCTTGTCTAGGAAGCATTCAAATCCATTGCTGCCCTAGCTTTTAGCCTCTTAAGCGCCATTGGAATGGTGAAGCCTTCCTGGAGCCACTGATTAGGGAGAGAAGTAGGGCAAATAATAGATTCATAGCGGACTGGGACTGACTAGCTCAGTTGCCATTGTTCTGCTCTGTGATTAAAGGCAGATCGCTAGGTAGGTCCATGTTCAGGATTTGCTTCTAGGGAGTATTACTTTCCTTGATTTTCTACCGGTGTGCTGCTTATGCACATATATCAGTGGTTGTCACGTCAACTTATTCACTGTATCTGGACCGAAAGAAGTATGAAATTTCAAGATATCTATCAATATTTCCAAGAACCACCGCCAATTTATCTCAGTAAAGAAGTAGCCGTTTGCTATGTCTTATCTGTGTTGCTAGAGCAGGGAGATTCCTATGGCACTGCTTTAATCCAATCTGTGGAGACGGAATATTCAGTCTATCGACTCTCTGATACGGTGCTCTATAGTGCGCTCAAGTTTCTGGAAGATGAAGGTGTAATTCGGGGATATTGGCAGAAGGTTGAAGGCCGAGGCAGGCCTCGCCGGATGTATGAGGTGGCGATGGAAAAAATAGAGGATGCCAAAAAATTGGCTTCTTGCTGGCATGACTATCTAGGTGAAGAATTGACTTTTCTCACGACCCAGAGTAATTCTGCCTAACCTCAAGTTTTGCACTAAATATTGGTCAGCTCAGCCTCAGATCAAGAATTTGGGACTGAGTTTGCAGTGAGTCAGGTTCAGAGTCATCTGGTAGAGGAGGGGAGACTATTAACTCCGAAAAGGCGACTGTATTGGGTCTCATGGGCCATGCTGGCCAAGGCTAACCCCCAGCCACAACTGCATAATTCATCATCGCTGAGGTTAAGAATGCTGGGGGCAGCTTTGGCGATTGTCTCTTGCAGGCTCATTAATAGTTCTTGTCCAGTGGTTTGACCGAGGGGAATTAATTTGACGCCAGCGCCAACGAGGTTGGTGACCCAACTGTGCAAATAACCGAGTAAAGACGCCTTTAAGGGAATTTGCCAGAGGGCTGCGGTGCAGCCAAAGGCGATCGCAAAGTTACATTCCCCTAAAGGGAACAGCTGATCAAAGGGTTTAAGGGGATGATCGTCTAAGCTATGGTTGGGGTCTTGGACTCTCGGGGGCAAGGTTAACAGCAACTGCAGCAATGACCCGCCCATTTGCCAACTTTGACGCCGTAATTCCTCCGTTTCTCGGGCAGCTGATAACCACTGATTCCAGGCTTGGAGTGCAGCGTAATCTTGGCGCTCGGTTGCCCGATAGCTCCGCACCATGACAGCCGCTTCTAAACGGGCCGCACCGGTGGTGATTTCTTGGGTGAGCCAATGCTGTAAATCAGTGGACTGGGTGATCACACTGTTATCCACCAAGAACTCTAAGCCCTCTGAGTAGCTATACCCCCCCACAGGCAAGGTAGGGCTAGTGAGCTGCAACAGTCGCAGCAACACATCATCATCCAAGATCGGCATAGAGATCCTTGATTAGAGAAAATTAATGACTATGGCCATAGGCCCCTGATTCAGGTTGAAAGGGATGGATCTCTTCGGTTACCTCTAAGCCCAACTGCTCTAGCATTTTGCGTAATACCGGATCAGGGGCTAAGCGCAGACATGTGGGTGTAATTTCTAAGGGAACATGGCGATTACCTAGATGATAGGCAGCTCGCAACAGATCTAAAGGGGTAGCGGCCTGGATACTCAACACTGCTTCGGGCTTAGCCTGAATGCGCAGCACCAGATCCGTTGCCTCAGCAGCCAGCCAATCCCCATCTTGCAAAACTGTGCCCCTGGGCAGTTGCAGAAAGACGGTTTGACCCTCCCTCGTTTCAAAGCGATGCCGAGATCGCGTCCGTTCCTCAGCACTTAGGGAAAGGGTCCAATCAGCAGGGTGATTCGGGGTTTGATGCAGGCGGTGGGTAAAGGTTGGGTTCACCATCACAGCTCCGGAGAAATACCATCTAGAGTTTATCAATGGCATAACAAAGGCCAAGGGTCAATGGCTATCCCTAAAATGAGGCCGATTGGCTGCTGATGCTTTAAAGTGTTCATGGTCACGAGGAAGCAAATCAAACGCGAACAGGAAGATTGATGACAAAATACGATGTCTATGGCCTTGGTAATGCCTTGGTGGATATTGAATGTGAAGTATCCTCTGAACTATTGCAAACTCTGGGTATTGATAAGGGTGTAATGACCCTCCTAGAAGAAGCTGATCAAGAGCGAATTATTCAACAGTTGGATGGCCATCCCCTCAAGCGCGCCTCGGGTGGGTCGGCGGCCAATACCTTAATTGCTGTCAGTCAGTTTGGAGGTAATGCTTGTTATTCCTGCAAGGTGGCCAATGACGATTTTGGTCAGTTTTATTTACAGGATTTACTGAGTTGCAAGGTGGATACGAACCTGCAGCATCATGCACCAGAGCCTGGAATCACAGGAAAATGCCTGGTATTTGTCACCCCCGACGCCGATCGAACCATGAATACCTTTTTGGGAATTTCGGGTGGCTTGTCTGTGGCTGAACTTTTGCCAGAGGCGATCGCAGAGTCAGAATACACCTATATCGAAGGATATCTAGTCACCTCGCCCAGTGCAAAGTCCGCCGCTATTAAAGCCCGCGACCTTGCTAAAGCAGCGGGCCGTAAAGTGTCCTTGACTCTATCGGATCTCAATATGGTCACCTTCTTTAAAGAGGGCCTCTTAGAAATGATGGGTTCAGAGCTAGATCTGCTGTTTGCCAATGAAAGTGAAGCCTTAAAAATGGCTGACACGACAGATATCAACACTGCCATTGCCCATTGCCAAAGCCTTGCGAAAACCTTTGCCATTACCCGAGGTTCCCAGGGTTCTTTGATCTATGATGGTCAACGGCTGCATGAGATTGCCCCCACTCCTGTCACCGCCATTGATACCGTAGGGGCAGGGGATATGTATGCAGGCGCAGTGCTATATGGGCTAACCCATGGTATGGGCTATGCCGAGGCTGGCCAACTCGGATCCGTTGCGGCTGCCAAATTGGTGACCAGCTTAGGGCCGCGCCTTGCCACAGAGGTGACCCAGAGCTTACTCAAGCGAGTCTAAGGCTAGCTTCTTGGCACCAAAGAGAGGGAGGGCATCAGCCCGCTCTCCTTCCTTAACTGGTGGCAGGGGAGGCATCAACGGCTTTGGCTTGGGGCAACTCTTGGGGAGCGACCCTCACTAAAATACCTTGATTCAGGGTCCAAGATTGATCGGCAATGCTCACCAACTCAGCCGGGTCATGGGTAACAATGATCAAACTCCAATGTTGCTTTAATTTTGCTAGTAAATTGACCAACTGTTTACGCATCGACCAATCTAGACCCGCAGTGGGTTCATCTAGGAGTAACAAATGGGGTTGACGAATCAATTGAACAGCCAGGGAAAGACGGCGTTGCTGACCACCACTCAAGGCTTGGGGTGGAGTCAATAGGGAGACATGATCCAACCCTACTTCCGCTAAGGCGGTATGTACCTGTTCCGACCCCAGTTCTGGGTGACCTAGCCGCAGCTCTTCCAAGATAGTACCGCCACAAAAATGCCGTTCAGGAAATTGAAAGACAAGGCCAGCCAGTTGTTGCAGACTGTCGGGGGTCAGCTTCTCGTGACGCCAATAGAGTTCGCCTGAGGTGGGTCTTGCCAAGCCTGCCACAATTTCTAGCAAAGTACTTTTACCAGAACCACTGGGACCAATGATCACTCCCATCTGTTGGGGGAGTAGTTCGAGGCTAACTTGCTTGAGAATGGCAGTGGCAGCAGCAGCCGGATGATAGCTCAGTTGTTTTAATCGCAGCATGCTTCTAGGGTAATCCAATCCACTACAATCATGAGCAGGTTCAGGCGCTGAATGGCCGCTCACCCTGGGTCTAGGTCTTACCCTCAGGATGCCCTCTTGCTGATCCGTTATGCGCCTGATGGTTTAATGATTGCTAGCCCGTTCCTTCTATTGAGCCCTTGTCTCTGTATGGATATTCAATTTCGAGAATTTAATTCCTTTGATTTATGGATTTGGTTAGAGTTTGAAACGGTACTCTCAGAGCAAGAAAACAATACATAGAAGAAGTCTTTGATTCCTGGTTCTTCTTGGGCAAATTGGGGGGTTTAATGCCGAGAATCTTCAAGTGCAAGAGGCTGGCTATGAGTTAAGTTATCTGCGGTATGATCTCGACCTACCCTCTAGCTTTGGCTCTAGCCGCTTAATGGCCCTCATGCATAATATGGGAGCTCTCGAATATGAGGGATGTTGGGCCCGATGCTGGTTTGATCTCGGTACCAGCGATGCGATCGCCTTAGATGTATTGCTTAATGTCTTACAGCAATTTAACCAAGAATATATCCAGATTCAACAAGTCCTGATTGGAGGTGAAAACAGCGATTGGCCCTTGCCCGATCGAGAGGAACGTGAGGGCCAAAGTCGAGGTGAGTAAGGGGCTCAAGGCTACTGCAAATAAGCCGTCAGTCATCCTCATCTCCCTAAGAGGGTCTATCTGCCTGGTAATAAACCTGCTCACCCTGGTCAGGAACAAAATGGCAGTTACGAAGGGCAATCCATAAACTTTTCCAAATTGGATCCTCGGATTTCCGGTAATATTCACCCAAAATTGGCTTAATAGCAGCGGTTGCAGTCAACAAATGATAGTGAGGCATCCCCAAGAAAATATGATGGGCCACATGGGTGCCAATATTGTGGTGAATAGGGTTAATAAATCCATAGTCATGGTCAATCGTAGATAAAGCCCCCTTCAAAAAGTACCAATGCTTGTCGGGGTACCAAGGGATGCTCGGCACCGTATGGTGTAGTAAGGTGACGAGATCCAGCCAAACCACAAATACGATATATCCACCCAGGTAATACTTCAGTAAGAACAAAAAACCATAGCTGTAAGTTAACCCGGCCAACCCCACCACCATCAAACTCCAGAGAACAGTACTGGTGATCACATCCCATTTCTCACTGGGGCGAAATAGTGGGCTGCTGGGTAGGAAATGAGACCCCTTACGCCCAGGAGAGCGCATGAACAAGTAAATTGGATAGGCAAATAAGGTCAAATAGTAGCGAACAAATCTTACTTCTTGGGGCATGCTGCGGTACTCAGACTCGGTGGGTGGGTACCAGCTTTCATCTGTTTGCAAATTACCCGTATTAGCATGGTGGGTACGATGACTGATCCGCCAGCCATGAAAGGGAACCAAAATAGGTGTATGACTGAGATGACCAAAGAGATCATTCACCCATCGTTGTTTGGCAAAGGAGCGATGACCACAATCATGCCCCACCACAAACAAAGCCCAAAACATCGTCCCTTGGGCCACCCAAAAAATGGGCCAAAACCACCAGGCATTGATCTGGTGAGCAATGCCATACAAGCCAGCGATAATACCAATATCTAGGCAAAAGTAGGCAATGGAGCGCCACAGTGAAGGTTCAAAGCAATCAGGTGGAATGGCGGATTTAATATCTTGCAGGGTAAAGGGTAAATCTTTGGATGGCGAGACATTTGAGTCTCTGGCTTCAACACCGATAGAGTCTTGCACGAAGTTTTTATCCGTCCTTAAGCTGTCTGTTCCGTCTGCTATCTTATCGCTTAACAAGTCGTAATCAAAGTATTGATCTGCCTTTTTTTTACCGCTTTTTCAAGCCCAACATGATGATGATTAAACTTTGGACTGTTTTGGGCCTAGTAGCTCTTTCTGTGGGTGGATGTCATTCTCTCCAGTCCCCGCCTCCTCAGCCCCCGGTCCCTTCCAGTGCCAGTCAATCTCCAGTGATTGCGAGTCCTGCTCCTTCCAAGGCAAAGCTCCTTCAGCTAAAACTTAAGCTGGCCGATCAAAAAGACTTGAAGACGACTCAGGGAGCCTTTGTATTGGCGGGGCAAGTTTTGGTTGATCGCGCGCCTGAACGGCAACAACTAGAAAGTCGCCGTCAGCAGCTTGAGGTCGAAATTGCCGCCATTACAGCGATAGAGACAGCGCCTGCTCTGGCGGCTAACCAGAAGGATCAAACAGCCTCAGTTCAACAAGCTAAGCAACGCCTGCAAAAGGCTGAAATTGCCATTCAAAAGTATAGGGATCAATCTCCCTATACAGAATTTGCCCGCAAGTATTTACCCGCAGAACGTCAACAACTCGCTCAGTTGGAACTCGAAAAAACCTCAGCTCAGCAAGAATTGGCAACGGCGATCGCACAATTGCAAGCGACTAAAACCCAGCAACAGAGCCAGCTTCAACAGCGTCAAAACTCAGCCCAGCAGAAAAAACAACTTCTCAAGGATCTAGAAGCCCTTGATCAACAAATCAAAGCGACACCCGATATCTTCGCCCCTGAGGATGGATGGGTGCAAAAGGTAGAATGGCTTAAACCCGAGGGAGAGACTCTGGTGGTGGTTTTAGAGATAGCTGCACAACCTAAGGCCAATGAAATTACAGGGCCACAGCCTTCTGCTATGCCTTCTGATCCCTCAATCTTGCCGCCAGAGTTCCCTTCTTTGCCCCTTCCTGCTCCCAAGAGTACCCCTGCCGCTACTCCTTTTCAGTAGTGGCTTAAAGTTATTATTCGGATGGACAAGGTGGAGAGAGACCCCACTGTTGTGAACAGAAGTTGATGGATTGCTGAGCAGCTTAAATTTGAACGGAAACACTAGACACTCACTGGACATCAAGAGCCTGTCTTGGTATTGAGGTCATCAATGAGTTGGGCAAGTTGATGGCTAGTGGCTTGGTACACTTCACCGCAAAAATCGCAGGTGGCCTCAGCGCCATCATCCTGCTCAATCATATCTTGGAGTTCGGCTTGACCCAGCATTTTTAGGGCTCCTAACACCCGTTCGAGGGAACAGCGACACTGAAACCGAACCAACTGCCGCTGGGGAAGCAGTTTAAGACCCATATCTCCCAACAAGTCCTCCAGGATTTCTGGCAGGGTTTTACCCGCCTTAAGCAAGGGTGTAAACCCTTGTAAATGGGATAAACGAGACTCTAGCAATGCGATTAGCGCGTCATCCCGAGCTGCCTTAGGCAAGACTTGAATTAATAGCCCCCCCGCCGCGGTCACCCCTTGTGCACCCACAAAGACACCCAAGGCTAAAGCCGAAGGGGTCTGCTCGGAAGTTGCTAAATAATGGGTGACATCCTCACCAATTTCTCCAGAGACTAATTCTACGGTGCTGGAATAGGGATAGCCATGGCCTAAATCTCGAACAACGTAGAGATAACCTTCGCGACCAACGGCCCGGCCAACATCCAGTTTGCCCAGGTCGTTAGGAGGTAATTCCACAGTGGGGTTAGAGACATACCCTCGTACTGTGCCGTCTAAGCCAGCATCCACCAAAATTCCTTGTAGGGGACCATCGCCTTTCACCCGAATATTAACTCTAGACTGGGGTTGTTTCATGGTCGAGGCTAGCATCAGTCCAGCGGCCATAGTGCGCCCTAGGGCAGCTGTTGCCACATAGGAGAGTTGATGTCGCTGCCGTGCCTCTTCTGTTAGGTGGGTGGTCAGCACGCTGATGGCGCGGATGCCATCTTGGGCAGCGGTGGCACGAATGAGTTGATCAGCCATATATTGTGTGGCGAGGAGTCTTAATAAATCTTCTTAATTGTAGGCCAATTCAGGGGTTGAGTTGCAGTTAGAGGCAAATACTTTGGGTGAACCAGGCAGGTAGGTTTTTGGTGGAGGCTGAGTAGAGTGCATTTGCTAATATTGGGGAGGTTATTCAGTTAGATGAGGTTGTCCTTCCATCCTCAGGCGTTGCCTTTGAGCTTTGGGGAGATATAGGATTCAGTCTCTAGAATCGACCCACCCAGTCAGAGCCTTATCAGTTAGAAGATGGTTTAGAGTATCGCAGTCTCTAGTGTCAACAGCCTTTAGTGTCAACGGATCAGCGATGGCTAGTGATTCAAATGCCAATTTATTAAAGGTGGAGGCTAGCCAAGAGGCGGCTTGGATCATTGGTGGTTCAAGATTGAAGCTGTTGCGATATTGGCCACTCTGGGCCTTGGTTGCGATCGCTATTTCTGGCGGCGTTGGCTTTTCTTCTTATCAGCTATTGCTCCATCAAGCTGGCAAACCCCATTGTGAAAGAGTTTTTTGGCCCTTTGCCTCAGGTTCCTTGCGAATTTACTGTGCCCAAGAACTGGCGAGCAAGCAGACCTTAGAAGACTTGTTTGCTGCGATCGCCCTCGTGGATGCCCTCGATGCGCATCATCCCTTGAGATCAGCCATTAACCCCTTGATTGAGCAATGGTCAACCCAAGCATTAGATCTCGCAGAAAAAGCCTTCCATGCTGGCAAGCTAGAGCGCGCCATTCAATTTGCCAAAAAATTCCTGCCCAAACCACAGCCTATCAGCTTGTCCAAGATCGCATTGCTCGATGGCAGCGCATTTGGGCCGAAGGCGAGACTATCTATAACCAAGCCGAAGCCGCCCTCAATAATGAAGATTGGCGCACCGCCTATCGGATCACAGTTAAGCTCTTGGACGTTGACAATCGTTATTGGGCAGGCACCCAATATGATGCGATGACCGAGAAAATTATCCTGGCCCAAAAGGATGAAAGCAAGCTTGCCGATGCTAAAGATCTCCTGCGTCAAGGCAGCCTAGACGCACTATCAGAGGCCCTTGCTATTGTTCAAGAACTCATTCCTGAGAGTATCTATGTTAAGTCAGCCCGTAAAATGCAAAACAACATTGCTGACAAGCTGCTCGCCATTGCCGAAACATCCTTAGAGCGACGGGACTTTAGTGCCTCCATGGATGCGCTACAGCTCATTCCCGAAGAAGCAACAGCATGGCAAGCCGCTCAAGATTTGACTAAAATTGCCCAGGCAAGCACTTCTGCCTGGAATGGCACAATTGTTGGCCTAGAAGATGCCATTCAACAAGCCTATAAACTAGGTACAGATCGGCCTCTCTATCTGAAGGCCCAGGCATTGATTGCCCGATGGCAAGGCGAAATTGGCAATGTGCGGCTCCTTCAAGAAGCTCAAGCTCGTGCCAAAACCGGCGATTTACAGGACTTAACCTCTGCTGTTTCTCAAGCTCAACAAGTGGCCTCCAATAGTGATCAATTTGAGGTTGCCCAACAAGAGATTGAGGAATGGCAGTCTAGCATTGAAACTCGCCAAGACCAGCCGATTTTGGATCGCGCTGATCAATTGGCCCTATCGGGCAATCGCTCTGGTTTGCAAGCTGCAATTAAAGAAGCGCAAAAATTCGACCAGAGCGGTTCCTCTATCAAGAAGCCCAACTCCGGATTGCCGATTGGCAAGATCAGCTAGGCTCAATCACAGCGGTGGATAAACCGCCTGCTGCAGCTTTATCCGAGGGCAACAGCATTGATCAACAACGGTTGACTAGTGCTGAAGTCGAAGCCCGTCAAGGCACCCCCAGCGCCCTTGCCAATGCCATTGTCCAGGCTAACCAAATCAGCCCCGAATCCCCCCTCAGATTTCAAGCCGAACTCTCGATCGATGCTTGGTCAGAGCGCCTATTAGATCTGGCTCGCAGTCAAGCACGCAGTAACCGTCAAGCAGCGATCGCCATTGCTAGCCAAATCCCTAGGGCCAGTCGAGTCTATGAGTCCGCTCAGTCACAAATCCAGTCTTGGCAGCAGTGATGACCTCCTTCAGCCGTCCTTAGAAAAATGGACGGGGTCTAGGGTAAAGAAGGGCTGTGGCGGTCTTGCTGCCAGACTATAATTCCTTCAGCAATTTTGCCTCGTCCAGTCGGGCAACTTATGCTTAGGATGCACGACCAGCAAAGGCTGTGTGTTAGAGTGGGCGTACTTCATTCACTCTAAAGTTATGCTAGGGTGGATGAGCCTCACGAAACCAATTGGGTAGGCTTATGGTTTTTGCTAAGGACAACTTAGTGTTAGGTGCAACAGCGTTGGTCGGTGCTGGTGTAGTGGTCATTGGTGCCAACTTATGGCAAACCAGCTGGGCCGTCTTTAAGGAAAGCCCCAAGGAGATTGTCGATGAAGTTTGGCAAGTCATCGATCATGACTATGTCGATAGCACTTTTAACGGTCTTAATTGGCGGCAAGTACGCAGCGACTATCTCAAGCGTAATTATGCTTCTCAAGAACAAGCCTATAAAGCGATTCGAGAGATGGTAGAAAAGCTCGGTGATCCCTATACTCGCTTCATGGATCCAGAGCAATTTAAAAGCATGCAAATTGATACCTCTGGTGAGTTGACGGGGGTCGGTATCCAAATTTCGCAGGATGAAAAGACCAAGGACATTACGGTTATTTCCCCCATTGAAGGCAGTCCCGCCGCTGAGGCTGGATTGCTCTCTAAGGATGTGATCCTGAAGGTGGATAATAAATCGACCCAGGGTATGGATATTAATGGCGTGGTGAGCTTGATTCGGGGGCCCGTCGGTTCTGATGTCGTCCTCAAGATTAAGCGTGGCTCGCAGCAACTAGACTTTAAGCTCAAGCGGGCCAAAATTGAGATTCATCCCGTCCGATTTTCCTATCAGACTGGCCCCACGGGTGGCGTTGGCTATATCCGTCTCAACCAGTTTAGTAGCCATGCCGCCGAAGAGATGCGTACAGCAATCCAATCTCTCAAGGCAAAAAATGTGGAGGGGTTCATTCTCGACTTAAGGTCTAACCCCGGGGGTTTGCTCTATTCGAGTGCTGAGATTGCACGGTTGTGGATGAATCAAGGCACGATTGTCTTGACTTTGGATCGAAAGGGGGGCGAAGATCGATTAACCTCTGGCAATAACCGACTCACGGATAAACCATTGGTGGTTTTAGTGGATGGTGGGTCTGCCAGTGCGAGTGAAATTCTAGCAGGTGCCCTTCAAGACAATAAACGTGCAGTTGTGATTGGCACTAAAACCTTTGGCAAGGGCTTGGTGCAATCCGTTCATCCCTTAGAAGATGGGTCTGGCTTAGCTGTTACGGTGGCTAAATACCTGACCCCCAGTGGTAGAGATATCAATAAAAAAGGGATTGAGCCTGATGTAAAGGTTGAGTTAACGGAGGAGCAGCGAGAACTTTTGTCACAAGATCGCGAGAAAATTGGCACTCTTGCGGATCCTCAATATGCTAAGGCTTTGGATGTTTTGAATCAGCAAGTCTTGGTTTACCGTAAGGGAAAGCTGCAAACCTCTACGCCTTAACTCACAGAGGGCCAACCAGGGAGCTGGGTTTAAGATCTTGCTGATGGTTGCTAATTGGGTGCAAGTTCGATAGGATAACGGAGGTTTAAGGGAACTAACCCCGCCGGGATAGCTCAGTTGGTAGAGCAGAGGACTGAAAATCCTCGTGTCACCAGTTCAATTCTGGTTCCTGGCATTTTTGTAGAAAGCAACCTGGCCTTAGCTTTGGGATAGCGCTGCGCGGGTTGGCGGCTGAGTTGCTGATCGGTCTCGGCTAATAGCCTCGGGATTTGGGCTGCATGGGGGCTATGTCTGAGGCATTCTGATAAATCTAATTGGGCGACCTCTGTGGCTTGTTGGCCCGGAAACCAATGGCCTGCTTGACCGAGAAGGTTGTAGCGCATTTGCGCAAATTGCTTGAGGTCATAGGCGAGAACTAAGTTGCGCAGCCAGAGAATCACGGGGATGTTGATGTTGCCAGGTGTTTGTTCTGGGGGGGGTAGACCTCTATCCCAGGTGGTTAGCCAGTCTTTGCCAAGGGCTGCGATCGCAGCTGCTGCTAGGCGCTCCAGAATCGGAGCCAGGAGTTGATCCGCTTGAGGGAGATGGTCTAAGACCTGCAGATGCTCATCAAAATCTGAGGGCTGGGCTGCCCCCAAGCTGAGGGTATGAACTTGAGGATGGCTCAAGCAAAACAGATCGTTAAACACCATCGGACTTAAGGGGTGGCACAGGTCAACAAGGGTTGGGGAGGGTTTGTAGAGCATTCCCCCTTTATCGGAGGGGCTGATGATGAAGACCCCTAGATCATGACGGGCAGCCGCTGCGATCGCAGGCCAATTGCTCTGGTTGATGTAATACCAATGTAAATTCACATAATCGAACTGGTCCGTCGTAATGGTCTGCACAATCAGATCCGTAGGGCCATGGGTCGAGAAACCAATAAACCGCACCTTTCCTTCAGCCTGCCAGCGACGCGCCAGATCCATACAACCTCTAGGCCGCAGGCTGAACTCCAGCAACTCGGGGGTGTTAATGCCATGGAAACTCAACAAATCCACAGCCTCTAACTGCAAGTAGCGCAGCGATTGCGCAAAGCTCTCGGCAAAGTCATTGGGATCTGCCTTGGGGCTAATTTTGGTTTGAATGATGAATTCTGAACGGGGCAACTGGGACAAAAATCGGCCCAACTGTAACTCTGAGGTGCCATAACCCCTAGCCGTTTCAATGTGATTAATCCCTAAGGCTAAGGATCGTCGCAGGGTTGCTTCCAGATTATCTTGATTTTCTTTGGGAATGGCCGTTTCTGGTTGATCTTGCCAAGAATGCTGGTAGCGCATGCCGCCACAGGAAAACACAGGCATGGGTAATTCTGTGCGTCCAAATCGTCGATACAACATCTAGATTTGCTGACTCCTAGAACGAGTGACATCAACTCACTGCTGCTGATACATTGAAAGGCGCAGGGACTCATCCCTCACTGGAGGATTACCATGAATGTTTCACCAGTAGCCAGTTCCTATGATAGCGAACCCTGCATTGCTACTGCCTCTAGCCCTGATCAGGAGCAGTAGCCATGATCATCCCTCTGCAGAGATGGCAATGGGTCGTTTTAATCTTGCCAGTGCTGATCGTTCTTGGTTTTTTAGGGATAGCGGCGGGTCTGCAACTCCACCATTGGGGGCTGAGCTGGATCTGGGCAGTGGTGATTTTAGGGGGCTGGGCATGGCAATCACTCTTAGGGCATTGGCTGCGCTCACTCGATCCCAGCACAACAGCCGCCACCGCCTTTATTCAAGAGGTATCCTCCCCAAGCCCTCAGGCTAAATCAGGATCAGCAACAGCGACAATTTTATGCCAAGAGGCAGAGGCGCAGATTCAACAGATTTTGATCGCGGCCCGGACAGATGTCTTGCCTTGGGAAGACTGGACACAATTTTTCGCCGCTGCCAAACCATCGTAGAAGCTGTGGCCCATGTCTATGCACCCACAGCCAAACGACCCTTGCTGAATATCTACGTTCCCCAAGCCTATGGTCTATTGCGTGGCACAGTCGATGATGTGGATCGATGGATGCAACAATTGGGTCCTGCCCTGGGGCAAGCCACGGTCGGCCAAGCCTATGAAGCCTATGAAACCTATCGTCACTTAGCACCCGCAGCTCGGACGGCTCTCAAGCTTTGGAATTGGTCGCGCTGGATCTTTAATCCGGTGGTAGCCTTAACCCGAACGACCACAGAACCCTATCGAAATCAGGCAAACCAACAGCTATTGCTTAATCTGGGTCAGATCCTTCGGGAAACAACCCTGCGAGCCTTAGGGGAGCGGGCCATTGCCTTGTATAGCGGTGAGCAATCCAAACCTCTAGAAACTCTAGAGCCAAAGATTCCCGAGCAGAAATTGCAAACCCTGCGCCAGCAAATCACCGCTGCAATTCCCGCTGAGCCCGTGGCAGTAGCTCCTCTGCAACTGTTGCTGGTAGGACGGACAGGGGCGGGCAAGAGTAGCTTGGTCAATACCCTCTTTTCTCAGCAGCGGGCTGAGGTGGATTTATTGCCCAGCACAGATACCTTGCAGTCCTATACCCTCACTAGTGTTCTGGATGAAACGCTGATTCTCTGGGATACACCCGGCTATGAGCAGACTGGCCGTTCTGATTTAAGCCAGTTGGTCCTCAAGCAAGCCAGCCGAGTTGATCTGATCCTTTTGGTGACCCCTGCGACTGATCCTGCTTTGCAAATGGATATTGATTTTTGCAAAATATCCAGGCTCAGGCAGCAGATTTACCGGTGATTGCTGTCGTCACTCAGATGGATCGATTGCGTCCTCTGCGAGAATGGCTGCCGCCTTACGATTGGCAAGGGGGGGGAAGACCAAAGGAACAGTCGATGGCAGAGGCAGTTGCCTATCGTCAAGAAACCTTGGGGGCTTGGTGTGAATCGATTTTGCCCTTGGTGACGGCAGATCAGGCCCAGAATCGCGAGCATGGGGGATAACGGATCTCTCCCTTGCTCTGGTCAAATGCCTAGATCCTGCTAAGCAGGGGCGGATGGCACGATTCTTGCGCGATCGCGAGTCTCGGATTCAAACTGCTGCCAAAATCATCGATCAGTATGCCGCCCAAATGAGCACCACTCAAGGGCTGGCGGCCCTGCTTAAAAGCCCAATCTTGGGGTTCATCTCGACGTTGATGACGGGTTCGCCAGCCCTCGCCACTGCCTTGGCGGCTCAACTTCCCTTGGAGCAATCGGCGGTGGTGATGGGTAAGTTGCAAATGGGCTATGAGCTATTTGCTCTGATTGCCGATCCTCAACTTCACCCCAGTTTTGACTTTCTGGCCCTCTGGCCCCTATTGCTCGAAACCTCACCCTCGATAACCCAAGATGCCTGGGCCTTTGGCCATAGCTTGGTGGAATATTGGTTGGGTCAAGTGGAGGCCGAGGCCCTTTGCGATCGCTACCAAAGCTATCTCAGCCAGGCTTAAGATCACCTTCTCTAGAGAGCATCAGCCATTCAGGCTGCGTACGGCACATAAGCTACATTTTTGCCAGCGTTGCAACTCAGCCTGAGGCGTGGGACAAGCACAAATTGGGCAAGGAGCATTCCCCTCGAGCTTGGGACTTCACCCGTTGGGACCAGCGCTCAAAGGCCGAATTGGCATCGATCTCAGCTGCCAAAGATAGGTTGGGGGGCATGGATCTAAGGGCAGGGCGAGAGATGATTGATTTTGGTGAGGCCAGCGCCCCTTGATGGCGGCGTTTTTGGGGCGACCATTGACTGGTGGAAAATCGAATATCAGTAAAGGGCTCCTTGAGCGTAGTATTCAGCTTCATGAGCAGGCGTGAGCGCTCAAAGGCCAAGTTCTGCGCCCATGCCGAGCTAGCCGTAGCCACCAACAAAACCCTAGCTGCTGTCACCTGAATGGGTTGAGCCTGAGCAGCCACCACAGTTCCGACCAGTTCTGTCCATAGATCTAATAGATGGGCAAACTCTTGTTCTTTCTGCCACTGGGTTGTTTTGATCTCTGTTAAAACATGCTGGATGGGTTTGAGAGGCATCGTCACTTATGCCTGCGCTGATAAGGTGAGGAACTTTTCCATCTCTGTCACTAGGGCAGGGGGCCACCGCCGGATATTGGCGAGCCAGTCAAGGTCTTTGTAGCGTGCATCAAGCCCTACCGCTGAGACCCAATTGCTTTCAGCCTCGCCAATTTGCCCTTGGCCCAGAGGGCAGCGGTTAATGCAGCCCGCATATCCGGGAATTGAGGATACTTACGAACTAAGTTGCGCATGGTGACAATGGCTTGGTCCCGATCACCCGTTTGATATAGGGCTAGAGCATAGTTGGCTCGGGCAAAGGCAAACTGAGGCATCATGTCGGCAGCCTTCAGAAAATCTGCTCCAGCGGCCTCCCAATTACCTAAGCCCGCCTGGGCATTACCCCGATTGTTATAGGCCCCAGAATCTTGAGGGTCGAGTTCGAGGACGCGATTGTAATCTGCGATCGCTAATGCCCATTCCTCTAATCCCTCATGGGCAGTGCCCCGATTCAGGTAAGGATCGGGCTGATCTGGGGCGAGATCAATAGCTTGATCATAATCTGCGATCGCCCCAGCAAAATTTCCCAGACCAACCTTAGCATTGCCGCGATTACTCCATACTGCTGGATTCTTAGGCAAAATTTGGAGGGCCTCCGTCCAGTAACGCTCAGCCAGTGCATAGTCCCCCTGATTCGTCGCTGTGAAGGCTTGACGGAACAAGTCATCAACCTGAGTCTGGACTTCAGCACTCAAGGGTAGAGGTATCTGGGGATCCGCCTTTGCCCTTTGTCCAAGCCCCAGAACCTGTAGACTCAGAATCAATATCCCTAGGCCCACCCAGATCCTGAAGCGCCGTCCCAGC
>JAAUUW010000079.1 GCA_012030735.1 Acaryochloridaceae cyanobacterium SU_2_1 | reverse complement strand
CATTATCGAGGTCGCGATACGCAGACTTGAAAGTCGGTAAGCGGCATAGCACAATTCCATAGGGTCTGAAGGGCATTGTACAGAAATTCAGTAGCCCTCAACAGCCAGAATTGCCCTAACATAACACCCTAGAGCAAGGACTCCCTTCGAAATTGGTTCATAAATTGACGATCAATGGTATCCTTCCAGCGCCATAGCCAAGTAGATTCCCAAGGCCAAGCGAAGGTACCCCAAGACAACATGGCCTGCCGATCCCCAGTACTAATCAAACTTAAAAACCGAGATTGCGGCTGATACCTCTGCAGGGGTTGCCCTTGCACAGCACGGCGCAGGTTCTCGGCCAAGGGCTTACCCTGGCGTACGGCAAAGACCCCAGCCTTTGGTCGTGGACTCTCGACCATCGCTGCTATATCTCCCGTGGCAAACACTTGGGGGTGAGAGAGGGATTGCAGGGTTGCTCGAACTTGGATGAAACCCTGCAGATCCGTGGCCAAGCCAGCTTGGTGAGGCCACGGGGCAGCGGCGGCTCCTGTCACCCAGAAACTGCGATCGCAAGCCAAGTGCAACCCCGAGGCACAAAGGAGCAAACCCGGTTGAACTTGAGTAACCCGCTGCTGAAGATGCACCTTCACACCTCGTTGACAGAGCAGTTGATAAAAGCGATGGCGAAGCCCACTTGGATGCTCTGGCATGACCTCAGGTCCTTGATGAACCAAATGCATTCTTAAGTGGTCGCAGGGCTGCCCCGCCCTTCGGAGAACTTGTTGGAGTTGATATTGAATCGTTAAGGCCAGTTCCACTCCCCCTGCCCCACCCCCGATCACCCCCACCTCGATCGGTTGTGTTGGCCTCTGGCTCACCTGAGTCACCAGTTGCTGCCATTGCTGCAAAAATCCTCGCCAAGGCTTAACGGCCACTCCATAATCGAGGACACCGGGTAGTTTCGGTAGCTTCGGGGTGCTGCCAATATCAATAGACAGCCAGTCAAAGGAAAAGGGAGGATGATGCACACAGCGGACTTGCTGACTCTCTAGATCAAGGCCGATCACCCGATCCACATAAAACTGAGCTTGGGCGGCCTGGGCTAAGGGGCCCAGGTCAATATGGCAGTCATCAAACCGATAGTGACCCGCCACATAACCGGGCAACATTCCCGAATAGGGCGTTGTTGGTTCTTCGGTAATCAAAATAACTTGCACGCCAGCCAAGGGCTTGAGCGCCCACTCTCGAAGTGCGATCGCATGGCTATGCCCCCCACCTACCAATATCAAAGTCAGGGGTTTTTGAACACCAGAGGGGGTCATCGTAGTCTATGTCATCAGAGTAAAGGTAACGCCGTTTAAGGTAACAAGCCTTGCAGAGCTGCCATCACCTCAGTGGCCGACCCATACCGTTCTTCTAGATGGGGATGGGTCAAGCGCTGGATCACCTCTGCCATCTCAAGACTCAAGCGCGGCACATCCTCCACATGGAGGCGAAACTCCTGATTCCCCAATCGATAAAAGGCGTCTGGCTCTTGCCCCGTCAGTACATAGACCAAGGTAGCCCCCAAGGCATATAAATCTGAGGCTGGTACTCCCTGGCCAGACTGCAACTCAGGCGCAGTATAGCCCACAGACCCCACAAAGGTGCCAGCATCCAAACTAAGGAGCTGCAGCTCACCAAAATTAACTAATACAACCTCCTTAAACCCGTGGGGAATCGTTGGTCGAATCAGATTCATGGGTTTCAAATTGCGATGAATCAACGCAGGAGATTGGCGATGCAGATAATCTAAAACATCACAGACCGCCATCAACCAGTGAATCGCTTGCACCTGAGACAAAGGACCTCGATCAATCACCCATCGTTTAAGATTTTGACCATAGATCATCTCAGTCACCAGATAAGGCTGACCCTCCACCTGGAACGCTTCATAAATCTTGGGTATACCAGGATGACTCATGGTGCATAACTGAGTCGCTTGTTCTTGAAACAACCCCACTGCATCCGCATCCTTTAACCATTCTGGGGGCAGGGTTTTAAGGACCACAATATGGCCCTCTCGCCAAGCCAGAAAGGTGTTATCTCCTGTTCCCAGGGGCTTCAGCACTCGATAAGCGCCAATCTGCCGCCATATCTTCAGAGGCAAGCCGCAATCGGTACAGACCAAGGAACTTCGATGAACGGGATTGGCTTGACAGTCCACCGAGGGATGAGAAGCCTCACCGGAGCAAGGATAACGGAGGGGCTTTTGCGGGTCAGCAGACCGTTTAGGAAAAGAATATTGGCCAGCAGCATAAAAACCGAGGGGCAGCGCTGCACCCGTGGCCACAGAACTGGGTTCTATAGGACTGGGCTCTACAGGGCTGGGCAGATCTACACTGGGCATCTCAGGAACCACTGTGCCCAGTGTCCCTTGAGATGGACTAGGTTGAGGCGTTGCAGGGGAAGGAGAGGCATTCACCTCAACGTTCAGATCGGCCGGTTGAGGGACCAGTGCCTCAACCGGCGTCTCCCCATGAAGATGAATTTGAATATTTGGACCTGAACGTGCCAGACGCATGATATTGCCATCGCTGACGGGGGCTTGATGAACACGCTTGCCATCTAAATAAGTGCCGTTGGTGCCGACATTCACCACTTGCCATTGGCTGTCCGATTGACGTAGCTCCACATGGTAGCGAGACACCACCGCGCTATAGAGAACAACATTATTGTCCACCGCACGACCAATTCGAATCACAGAATCCTCGGCAAAGCTCCAACTTTGAACCGGAGTTGCTTGTACAGGATGTAAGAGCGTTAGAGTAATCACGTTAGATCAAGTAGCCTGGAACAAAAATGTAACAAGATCGCCCTTGCCCAAGGCAATGCGATCGCCGATTCGTAACCGATGCCGATTACCAGGTATCAAGGGAACATTGTTAACATAAGTGCCATTCGAACTACCTACATCCTCTATGAAATGATGGCCGCTTTCAACTCGAATATTGGCATGAATCCGCGAAACTATCTCTGCATTAGGAAAACCAGCGACATCAATATCCGGTGGAACTCGGTCATTCGGTTTGCCAATATGGATCACTGTTTGGTGCTGAGGTAATTCGATGAAGGCATTGCTCTGGGCGTGAAGTAGTTTAGCTGACTGAACCTGCAATTGCGTTTTTGGAACTTGAACCTTTGCCTCAGGCTGAAGTTGGGTCTCTTGGACAGGTGCCACCGCAGTCCCCTGACCTTGCCCATAGGAAAACTGCTGATCTTCCTGAGCTAAGGAGGGTTTAGAGGCAGACAACTCACCTGATATTGGTTCTATCAGGATTAAGGGGTCTGGAGGCGAAGGCTCTAGTCCATAGAAGGGAATAGCAGGCGCAGGCGATTCCGGTTTCTTTGGTTGTAGATCCCTATTCACAGATCGACCGATATTAGCGCTAACCACAACATTCCCTAGTAACTCAAAGCCACATTGTCCGCAAAACCGAGCACCTAATTGGGTCGGTAAACCACAATTCGGACAGCTACTTGTGATAGGCAAGGCTGTTTGACAAACCTCACAAGTGACTGCCTGATCTTGATTTTGATAGAGACAGTTGGGACAAACAATCATTAGTATTTATATTTTCCCAGTCCATTATGCCCTGATCGAAAGTTAAATCCGGCTATAGATCGTGAGAATTAAGGATGATTGGCAAATACAGGTTGTCAGTTTGATGATGGATCGATTTTTCTCCCTACACTCAACCGACAAGAAGGCTCCTTTCCACATAATACACGAGAGCTATCAAAGACCAGACAGTCTAGTCTAGTCTGACTGGTTAAGTATGGTTGACGAATTAGAGGTTTGGCCTTTCTCTGAGAACTCAGCCTCTTATCCTAAGGCTGAGGATGGATGAAAGTTTTGCCCTGCCGCCTCATCTAATAGCCATACTAATTCGCCCTTGGTCGGTTGAATTAGCCTAGCGGGAAATAAAGCAGAATCACCCACAGGAGCAAAAATTTGGCTGAGGGCCTCTTGTTTATTCGACCCTGTAACCAAGAACAAAATTGACTGGGCTTGATTGAGGACAGGAACTGTCAAGGTAATGCGGGGTTCTTGATCCTTTTGACCCAGAGTAACATTACGGTCCTTGATCTCTAAGGCTGCTGTATGTGGGAACAAAGAGGCTGTATGGCCATCGGGACCTAACCCCAAAAAGACTAAATCGAAGCAGGGAAAATCTGCTGGCCCTAGACCAAAAAAATCTTGCAGATGTTGATCGTAAGCTTGAGCATCGGCTTGGGGAGAGCCTGCTGTAGGCATGGGGTGAATGTTTTCTGCCGGAATGGGAACATGGTTTAGCCAAGCAGCCATTGCCATGCCAGCATTACTATCGGTATGGCTGATGGGCACATACCGCTCATCTCCCCAAAAAATATGTATCTTTTCCCAGGGTAATGTTAAGTCGGCAAGTTTCTCATAGAGGGGCTTTGGAGTATTGCCACCGGCTAGCACCAGGGTACAGCGATCGTCGGTAGAAATTGCCCGATTGATAGCAGCCAAGGTGAGCACCAACGCGCAATCAATCAAAGAGGTTAAATCTGGAAAAATTTCAACTTGAGGAATCATGGGTTGCTGGGTGCTGTAGAGTAGAGCTCTGATTTAACCGTCAACACTTGAGGGGGAGTTGCATCCGGTGGATAGATATAGTCTATATTGACCAGCCGTTGCTCACCAGGTTGAATCATTAAGGTCACCAAGGGACTAGCAGGCTCTCCCTGTCGTTGCACAATATGAAAGTATTGGGCTTGGGGGGTTTGATCATCGTCTTTATAGCGGACTCGAATGGTTCCTCGAAAGAATACTGCCGGTTTTGGGGTAACAGAGAAGGCAAGACCCGCATTAGGACGATCATGTTTGAAGGGCGTTTGCACCGCAACCACAACCTTTTTGACCTGACTGGTCGGGTTATAGAGAGGCAGGGTTAAGTTGTAGCGCACACCATAATTGCCATGAGCTAAATAGGCCGTATCAGGATAGCGGACTAGCATGGGAGCGCTTTGCACCTGTCCTGTGCCAAAGGTCCCCCGCTGGAGGCTGCTCAAACCGTAGGCAATGGTGTTGCCTGGCTTGGGAATGGTTAAATATTTGCTGTTGGGTTGATCAGTGACCTGAGCTTGCCATAGAGAACCTCGGCTGACTCCAGCTACTCGTCCATAGTAATAGGGAGTCGCGGCCTGATTTACGGGAGAAGGAGGGAGATCGCGGGGAGTCAAAAGCTTGCCATTGAGCAAGAGTGTTTCCCAATCTTTTTTGCTAGGGATGTCTTCTGTACCGTTGTCCTTGGTGGGAGCCAGCATCGACATGTTAGCCATATAGATTGGCCCAGTACTGTATAGGTGAGCCAGCGTAGACCGGGTATTAGAGGAAGAAGCTGTGTTCTGTAAGATAGCTCCTCCCGCTGAGGCCAAGGAATTGGTCTGTCCTGTCTCTGGACCTCGAACAGGACCCTTTGCTGCAGGGGTGCGCGGCAGAGGAATGGGCAAATTCATCAACATTTTACTTTGGCCAGGCTGGAGGGTAAGTAAGGGTGGCCAATGGGTTTGTCGCCTGCCCCGCAATATATGATCAACAACCCGGCTGCCAGGTCCTGAGTAAATCCGACCTAGATCGTTGCTGACTTGTTGGGGTAAGGCGATGAAGGGAGCATCCGGGGTTCCCAGATAACTGGCCGCCTGCAACACATTAATGGTGACAACACGTGTGCGGCTGGGATTATAGATCAGGATGCCTTGATAAGGGGTTGGGGTACTATCGGGGCGATCGGATTTAGCAATATGGTGAGAAAAAATATCAAAGCGACCCGTAAAGGCATAGTTCAGATGGGCTTGAGGATGGCGTTTGCCTTGGGGAGGGAAGGTAGATAAGAGAATGCCTGAGTCTCTAATCACCTCTGGACTATTGCTATTAAAGACCGGTACTGTGTCTAACCGTCCTGGCAAGGAGCGAAATTCAACTTCCTGATGGGCTGATTGATGGCGAGACTGGGGGGAGGAAGGTTTTTCGGGAGGGGAAGTCTCGGAGTCAGACTTGGGTAGATCTGAGCGTTTATCTTGAACAACTACTGCCGATTCGCTTTGGACTGAAGAGAGGGGTGACTGAGGTGCAACAGGGAGCTGGAGAGTGGGTGCGGATAGCAACAATAACGGAAACATCCTGTCGTATCTCAAAGACGTCAAAATCTAGCACTGGCCAACATAAAATAATGCTGAGCGCAGAGCCTCAACAAGTATAGCTCAGAACATTTTTAGGTTGGCCAGCCTGATTGACTCTGTGGAGTTTTCAAGAGGACTATACCAGATTGAATTTTGTGCTTTTTGAAAGCTCTCAGGACTGACTCATTGGCAGAAATTACACTCAATATTCCCCATGGCCGCTGCGGCAATAAGTTCTCCAGTGGCTGCATCAACGGCTAGATGCTGCTATCGGTGGGATTCTCTATGCTGTGATCGAGCAAGCCGAAAATCAGCCCTAAAACTGCTCCAAATAGAAAGCCACCGGCATGGGCCCAGTAGGCAATTCCCCCACCTTCCATGCCAATTGTTGCTGGTGCCTCTAAGCTGGCTACACCATAAAAAGCTTGCTGTAGAAACCAAAAACCCAAATACAAGAGGGCCGGAATTCGGAGGGTTGTGATGTAGATGCCTAAGGGTAGAAGGGTTAAAATCTTGACCTTGGGAAATCGAAGGAGATAGGCGCCCATAACGCCTGCGATCGCACCACTTGCTCCGAGCGATGGTACCGCAGATAGAGGATTGAAATACCACTGCGTGAGTACCGCTAAAGCACCACATAAGAGATAAAACAGCAGAAAATGCAGCCGTCCTAGCTGTTCCTCCAAGTTATTGCCAAAAATCCATAGATACAGCATATTACCCCCCAGATGCAGAAAACCACCATGGAGAAATTGGGAAGTAAACAAAGTAGCCCATTCCTCAACCCCAGCAGTGGAGAGATGATTAAAGCTAGTGGTTAATTCTTGAGGGACAACAGCCCAGTGCTGAAAAAACTGATTGAGCTGGACGGGTGACAGGCTAAGCTCAAAGCAAAAAATGCCAAAATTCAGAGCAATCAAGGCGTAGGTCACATAGGGCGTGATTTGGATTGGGTTTTCATCGCGGAGAGGAACCACAAATTTTATGCCTCACTTGGATCAAGCTTGTCAGCGGATGAGTTGTGCAGTGATAGATATCCCCTACAAGCAGATTAACACCTCTCTTCCTGGCGGCATCAGAGGCTAAACATGCGGCTCTGGCGGTGGTGGTAGAACTGAGGAGGATGAGGGGGGCCGCAGAGGGGTAGGAGGCCATCGCCAGGGCAGCACACTCATCCATAGAGAGTTGTTGGATATCACCGCCAAAACAGCGCCCCCAATTAACAGGAATGGCAGGGGCAAACTGAGACTGTGCAGCCAGTCTAGGCCCCGGAATACTGCGAGTAAAAGGATGAAACTGATTAACCAAATTTGCATGAAGTTCAAGCCTCTAAATCATCCAGGCTCAGAGGAAGAAGATGGGACGGCCACAGATTGGCTTGCCTCTAGTCTGTCTTGGGCGATCGCATCCTCATCCTCCACAGACTGAGCTTCCCCATCCCATAAAATTTCTAGATCCTCAGGAGCCTGATCATTGGCAGCAAGACTATTCAGGGTTTCTAAAAATCGCTGTTGGAGCGCCAAAGAATGAAAGTCTAAATCAATGGTCTCGCCATAGGCATCAATTTTGCTCCAGCGCAGACGCCCCAAGGCTAAGGACAGCTCACTAAAGGACAGCTCCTGCCAATGATTGAGATGGGGAAAAGTGGGTAGTTGCGGTCGATATCCTTCCTTCTCCTCTGGGGTGGGGCTGTAAAGTTCTGGCGGTAAAATCAATCCCGGAGAAATTTGCAAACGCAGAGGGGGAACCTCAACAGGAATCTCAGGCAACTCTAAACGATCAGAGGTGAAGTCCGGCAAAGGTGGCGCCGACAAGGCAGGATCGAGATCCTCTCCTAGACTCTCTAGGCTCTGCTCATAATCTAGGTTTTGCTCAATCAGAGGCTCGTCATCCGAGACCAGTCTTGATTCAACACTCCAGGACTCTCTGGGTTCTGGGTTCTGCATCGGCGGTTCCTCTGCACCTGCCTTATCCTCGACACCTAAGTCTGTGGCCAGAGATAGATCCTCTTCAGATGTTAAATCCGCAGCAAAGAAAAGATGATAGGCATCACCTAGATGGGGCTCAATGAGAGAGTCTACAGCTAGAGCTGGCTCGGATGCCGCCTCTTTCGTCCCGTTATGCTCAGCATCCTCTGCCTCAATCTGATCTTCAACACTCTTGAGATTGCCCTCATTAGCATTAGAGATTGAGGCAGGGGTAAAAATTGGCGTGAGTCTTGGCCAACTATCCTCTGGGCCCATGGGCTGAGGGAGGCTCTGAGGAGTCAGAATCGCTTCGTTGAACTCCCACTCTTGATCGAGGTCAGCATCTTGTTGAAGCACTTGCAACTGAATCGTGTAAATGCGATGTTCCGTTGCTGCGGTGCCGACTGCCTCTGGTACTTCACAGGTAATTACCCAACGCCCACTGGCTAAGAATGTCGGGGGCAAGATTTCAATTCTGCCTTGGACATCCGTTTGCAGTAAATGCTGCTGGACTTCTTCTTGCCAGAGGTCGTCTTGAATATACTGATGTTGCAGATGCACATTGATCGGATAGTGGGCCTCGCTGGCCTGGGCAATCAGTTGATAGCGACCAACCAAGATTTCCACCGATGAAGATTCTAACGGTAACCAGGCATGATCGCCTTCTTTTTGAATAATAAATTCTAGGTCTACACTCATAACCCTTTGCACCTCAATCCAATCCGCCACAGTTCAGATACCCATATTTTCTAGTAATTGTCAAGCTTTCGAGTAGCTTGATGGGTAGTCTAGCTGATTCTAACCATCAATGGTTGTTTTTGGATCGGCCCTTGAGTCTGTCTTTGCCTAGGGGTCCGTTAATTTTTTGTTGGCCTGAAAATTTGCATTCCGAACGTGACCGCCCTCCTCAGCCGATCAAGCTTGAATGGCTGAGATTTGGTGCTAATTTGCCCGAATTGCCATTCTCTGACTTACGATGCCAGCGATCTGGCCGCCCCAAGTTGAGCTTTAACCTGATCGATATTTTGGATGAATTCTTGTTGTCCGAGAGATTGTTGTTCTCCAGAGTGGAGCCATTTAAGCTGTAGGCTACGATCGCGCCCCTCCGTTTCACCTAAAATCAGACAAGCCAGAGCACCACTGCGGTCAGCTCGCTTCAGCTGCTTAGGAAAGGCACTGCCACTGAGATCCATCTCCACGGAGAGACCGCAGGTTCTCAGGGCATGGCAAAGCTGGAGGGCTTGGGCCTCGGCCTCTACCCCACGGGAAACGCAATAAAAATCTAAGGCTGAGGTGCAGGTAAGCTTTCCCCTTTGCAAGATTAAAATTAAGCGCTCTAAACCAATGGCCCACCCCACGGCAGATGTATCAGGCCCACCTAGTTCTGCCACTAGTCCATCGTATCGACCACCGCCACAAACTGTGGCTTGGCTGCCTAAATCAGGCAGCAGAAATTCAAAGGCGGTATGAGTGTAATAATCTAAACCCCTCACCAGGCAAGGGTTGAGCTGATAAGGAATGCCCAGGGATTGTAACAGCTGCTGGACGCGCTCAAAGTGTTGGCGAGACTCCTCTGCTAAATAGTCCAAAATGCTAGGAGCCGCTTGGGCAATCACTTGGGTTTGGGGATCTTTGCTATCGAGAATCCGTAGGGGGTTGCGCTGTAGGCGGGCTTGAGAATCTGGATCAAGATCTTGTTGATGGTCGCTGAGATAGCTAACGAGGGCCTCTCGATAACGCTGGCGATCGGCAGCAGTGCCTAGGGAGTTGAGGGATAATGTCCAGTTGTCAATGCCTAGGCGGTTGAGGAGGGTAGCGGCGATCGCAATCACCTCCGCATCCGCCCGCGGATCGAGGCTGCCTAACAGCTCGACCCCAATTTGATGAAACTGGCGCTGACGACCCGCCTGGGGGCGTTCATACCGAAACATTGGACCCGTATACCAAAGCCGTTGCACTCCCCCTTGGGCATGGAGCTTATGCTCAATATATGCTCGGACAGCTCCTGCAGTACCTTCAGGTCGGAGGGTTATGGAGCGATCGCCTCGATCGCTAAAGGTATACATTTCCTTGCCGACTACATCTGTGGCCTCGCCAATCCCCCGCTCAAACAAAGTTGTTTGCTCAAAAATAGGGGTACGCAGTTCTCGATAACCTGCCTGATGCAGCAGATCCCTGGCCTTCTCCTCCACCCGTTGCCAATAGATCACTTCATCGGGCAAAATATCCCGTGTTCCTCGTGATGCTTGAATTAAACCCATCGATTCTCCTCTCTATTTGCACCCAAGGGTCTGTGCTACCCGATGGATTGATGGCTATCCTTGATGATTCTATAACCGATTCCCTCTCTCCATAGAGACTGTTGGCTGCCAGATTTTTAAGCTCCGCTGTATTGCCAAGGCTTCACCTCTATAATTATCAGCAGATCCCTAATCCCAAGCAAACCCAATATCCTATGACTGAATCTATCTCACCTGAAGTTAGCGATCGCATCTGTCAACATATGAATGACGATCATGCTGGGGCTGTCTTGCTTTATGCCCAAATTTTTGGCAAGGTTGCTGAGGCCAAAGCATCTCGGCTGATCAAAATCGATCCAGAGGGGATGGATTTGGCCGTTGAAACAGACCAAGCACCCACCACCCTCAGAATTGACTTTGATCATGTTTTACAAGATGCAGAGGATGCCCATCAAACCTTGATTGCAATGGTTAAGGTGGCTCGTGCTCAGTCCCAGGAAAAATAGCCTCCCTCAGCAAGACCTAAGCACTAGAGCATAGACAGCCTTCCCACAAATTCTCGACCGGCCGCAAGGTCATCAATCTCCTTGCCAGGAAATTCTAATGAGGTTCTAGTTGCAGGAAATACTACTTTATCAATATCGGTAAAGCCTTTGCTAGAAATCATCCAACGGCTTGCTTATGAAGGATGTTGCTCTTGCACCCGCAGAGTGAACAGGGCAGCCAGCAACAGAAAGCCACCACCCAAGACAACGGCTGTTAAACGGTTGCCATTGAAGACATGGATCATTAGCCAACCTAACCCGAGGGAGGCGACAATTTCGGGTAGCACGATAAAGAAATTAAAGATCCCCATATACAAACCGCTCTTTTTGGGTGGCAGAGCCGTCACTAACAGCGCATAGGGTAAAGACAGTATGCTAGCCCAGGCAATTCCCACCCCAATCATGGGCAAGAGCAGCCAATAGGGATTATGGATCAGAAACAATGAACCTAAGCTGCATCCACCGATCAAAAGACAAAGGGTATGGGTCAGCTTTAAACTGATCCGCTTAGCAATTTTAGGCAATACAAAGGAGAACAGGCAGCAAACACCGTTATACAGGGCAATGCAAAGTCCTGACCACTCAATGCCGGCAGTATAGAGCTGGAGATTGTCAGCGGTAGCCCCAAAATATTGCGAGCGATCGCAGGTGGAAAATATAAAAACAAACAAAACATGCCAAACCAGCTACAAAACTGCACCCAAGCCAGTTGACGCATGACCTGAGGCATCTCTTGGAGGGCAATAAAAATCTCCTGGAACATCCCTTGCGATGGATCTGTGCGCGGTTGCCAAGAGGATCGGGGTGGCGGAGGCGCTTCCTCTGTGGTGAGGACGGTCCACATCACTGCTCCTAAAAAGATGACAGCCCCAATATAAAAAGATAACTTCACAGCCAGCGGTATCATATGCTGACCCTTGTCACTATCGATCACCCCAAATAGATGATGCAATAACCAAGGCAGAGATGCCGCAATCACCCCTGCCAAACCATGAAATAGCCCCTGAACTGTGAATCCCAGCGTACGTTGATCCGCTGGCAATAAATCACCCACAAAGGATCGAAAGGGCGTCATGCTGATATTTGCTGAGGTATCCAAAATCCAGAGCAAGCCCACGGCCATCCAGAGGTGAGAGGCATTGGGCATGAGCACTAAAGCTGTAGAAGCAAAAATCGACCCGATCAAAAAGTAAGGACGTCGTCGTCCTAAGGGTCCCCAAGTATGATCGCTTAAATAGCCAACAATGGGTTGTACAATTAGTCCCGTCAAGGGGGCTGCTAGCCACAGCAATGGCAGCTGATAGGCTTGGGCACCTAGGTCTTCAAAAATACTGCTCGTATTGGCCATTTGCAGGCCCCAGCCGAACTGAATACCAAAAAATCCAAAACCCATATTCCACAACTGCCAAAAATTGAGGCGCTTGCTAGGTTGAGATGGCGCTCTTTCTAAGGGAGCGATCTCGGGGGTATCAGCCTTTTGCCCTACAGCGATCATTACGGGCACCTATGACTAGAAAACTGTCGTGGTGAATAACTGATAAGCCAGCCTCAAAAACAATAGGGAATAGTCTGAACAAAGAGTTGTAAGGGACTATGTTCTAACGGAACCAGCTTATAAGTGCTAGTAGTACAGTATAGGCATAATCGCTTATTGCTATGGATTGATATGCTAAGACTAGTGTTCCCTAAAGAGGGACTTCAGTGATAAAGATCACCGTTAAAGGGCAGTAAATGTAAAATAAATATGCTTTTATTGATGTTTCTTTGCTCTGAAGGCTGGCTTAACCTTAAGGCTTTAGAGGCAAAACTGACTCAGGAAGCCCCTTGCGATCGCTGCTAAATCTACTAAGATTCGATTCCTCAGAATACCCAGCGACTGATCACCTTTTGACTAAGCACTGTTCTCTAAGCACTGATTCCTGCAGGATAGGTAACCTTCATCGAGAACTATTTAAACTATCCGAACTCTTGGTATAAACGGTTTTCGATCGTCGCAATCAGAGCGTTAACATCCGTGATCTCATTGATGTCAGTGGCCGACAAAAACACCGACTGCTGCCCTTGTTCTTCCTTAAGAATGACAGGATAGGGGTAGGTGGGAGCACTTTGTTGCTCATATTCATCTTTGTGCAGAAACAGGATTGGTATCTCTTGCTTCTCTCGAAAAGATGTCCAAGCTGACCGTTCTGTAAAGGTGTCATGGGTCAGCCGACATAAATTGCAGCGATAGGTGCTGGGTGATAGTAGTTTATGGGCAATATCTAAGGCCGTATTTATCCCCCCTGAATTGGCGTTATAGACAAAGATCAGCCTATCCATTGGTGACTCCGTCCAAAAACTGCTCGATGGCTTTGTCCCTTAAGTGACAGCAATCGGAGGAGGTTAAACCTTGTTGTTGTGGATCTATCTTTGGTGACTGTTGCCTTAAGGTTTGAACTTCTTGCTCAAGGTTCTCAATCCGATCCATGAGATAGCGAATGGCTTGGGCTTCGGAGTCGGGTAAGCGGGCATGATCAAGGGGGTCTGTTGCCCCTTCACGATAAACAATGCGACCTGGAACTCCTACCACAGTGCAGTCAGAGGGAACATCTCGCAAGACGACAGAGCCAGCCCCAATCCGAACATTATTGCCGAGTTGTAGATTACCTAAAACTTTGGCACCTGCTCCAATAACGACGTTAGTACCGAGCGTGGGATGTCGCTTGCCGATTTCCTTGCCAGTCCCCCCGAGGGTAACGCCTTGATAAATCAGACTATAGTCTCCAATAATGGTAGTCTCGCCAATCACAACGCCCATGCCATGATCAATAAAGACCCCTTGGCCTATGGCTGCACCAGGATGAATTTCAATCCCCGTTAAGAAGCGGGAGAGATGGGAAATGAGTCGAGGGAAAAAGGGTAACTTGAGGATGTAGAGCCAATGGGCAAATCGATGTAGCAGAATCGCCTGTAGTCCTGGGTAACAGATTAAGACTTCCAGCCAGCTGCGGGCTGCTGGGTCCCGCTCAAAAATGATCTGGAAATCAGTTTTCAGAGTGTTGAGCACAGGATAATTCCTTACTAATAAGGAGAGAACTTCACTCATCCTAGCGTTTTGCGGGGGGATTAAGGCATAGATATCTGCTGATTATTTCGGAGAATTCATTGCCATGATTTGGTTGACAGCCATGAGGGCAGAGTAACTCACGCCTGCTGTGCCTTCGCCGGGATGGGTGGAGTCTCCCACTAACCATAGATGGCGAAGGGGGGTACGGGTGGCCAAGCCAAAGGGACCAAAGGTCGAAGGTCGCTGACCGATACCGCCCACTATTCCTTGGGCTCGACCGGTAAAACGGGCAAAGGTTCGTGGTGTAGCAGCTTCCTGGTGCAGAATGGTTGTTGATGTGAGGTGAAAAAACTGACTCAGATGTGCGATCGCATCCTTTTGATAGCGGTCTTTCAAAGCCTGATACTCTTTTGTCTCTTGCCAAAGCTGGTAATTCGTAAAGGAAGAGGCCGTAATCGTAGCCTTACCCTGGGGTGCCCTCCCATCTCCTGGGCGGCTGACAGAGATAAATAAGCTATTATTTTCGCCTAGGGGACCCTCCTGATCGTACAGAAACTGTAAGTGAGGCGGACAATTTTGGGGAATCGCC
>JAAUUW010000078.1 GCA_012030735.1 Acaryochloridaceae cyanobacterium SU_2_1 | reverse complement strand
CGCGTGGCGGCACAGCCACGGGCAGGCGGATCAATACCGTCGTTCCACCGCCGGCGGGTGGTGCAGTTCCACCTCCGGCCTGGTGCAGCTCGGCGAGGTCGCACCGGAAGAGCCCGAACTCCCGTCCCTCGATGGATCGGCGCCCGCCTTCCACGGGGAGAAGCGGCTGGGATTCACGTGGAGCGGCCACGGCAGGAGGAGGAGGTTCAGACGATCGCTCGCGGGCTGGTGCCCCCGCGGAATCCACTTCCACCGGGGCTCCACCTCGCTCGCCGGCAGCGACTTGCCGTTGTGCAACTGAAGTACGGCCGAGCCGTCGCGCTCGAAGGTCACGCCCAGCACCAGACCCTGAACGGTCACTTCCTCGCCGGCGCTATCGGTGATGTGACCGGCCATGGGTTAGAAAGCGGCATTTTGATGGTGATGATCCAAACCGCTATTCGTACGCTTAAAGAGGTCAAAGAGATAAGCCCAGACAGGTTTCTAGATATTATCAACCGCACCATTTATCAAAATGTGCAACGTATGGATTCTATGAAAAACCTAACCTTGTCAATCTTGAACTATGCAGATCAGCAACTCAGTATTACTGGTCAACACGAAGAAGTGATTGTGATGCGTGCCAACGGGCAAATCGAACGCATCGACACGCTAGATTTAGGCTTTCCCATCGGTCTTGTTGATCAGATCGATGAATTTATTGGTCATGTTTGCGTACAACTTAATCGGGGTGACGGTGTCGTTCTCTATACCGATGGTATTACTGAGGCGAGTGATATGGATAACAAGCTATACGGCCTCGACCAGCTCTGCCAAGTGCTGGGTCAGAATTGGCATCACTCTGTCGATACAGTCAAACAGGCTGTGATCGATGATCTGCGACGACATGTCGGCACACAGCAAGTGTTCGATGACATTACTCTAGTGGTTATCAAGCAACGGTAATGGTCCTGTTCATTAAGGGCTGCTCAAGAAGGGCTGCTCAAGGGCATCCTAAGTTTAAGCAGTCTTAAGTTTAAGCAGTCTTAATTCTCCCATTGTCTTGCCTAAAAACTATCGTGGATGATTGAGCCTATGTTCACCAGCGCTGAGACAAACCGACTCATTGCCGAAATTGGCCAATTGCGCAGTCAAGTTGAGCATTTACGACAGCGAAATTTAGATCTGGAAATTTCGCTGTCCACGATCTCGGAACATGGTGATTATATCCAAGCTCAACTTCAAGATGAAATTGCCGAGCGTCGACGTACGGAAAACAGCCTATCAAAGCTTCTCAGTCTCATTTCTAGTGAAAAAGAAGATTTAGAAATTCTCCTGCAGACGCTAACCGAGCATAGTGACGCGATTGATTCCCATTGGCATCAAAAGCTAGACGAAGCTTTTGCTTGGCAAATCAAGATGGTTTGACGAAAATTGCCAATCGTCGCAGATTTGATGAATATCTTGAGCAGCAGTGGCAACAGGTGATGCAGGAACAGGAAACCATCAGTGTGATTCTCTGTGATGTGGATTATTTCAAGCCCTATAACGATACTTATGGTCACCTAGCCGGTGACCGATGCTTGAAGTCCGTGGCTCAGGCGCTACAAAAATCTGTTTTATACCCCTTGGATTTGGCTGCACGGTATGGCGGTGAAGAATTTGCAGCTATTCTGCCTAAGACAGGTATTGAGGGGGCTGTGCAGGTTGCTAGGCGCATTCAATTTGCGATCGCCCAGTTACAAATCCCTCATGCCCACTCAGCCGTGAGTAACCACCTCACCCTCAGCATCGGTATAGTCTGCACCACTCCCATTCAGGGACAATCCCTTGTGCAGATCTTGGATCAGGCCGATCAGCTGCTTTACCAAGCTAAGCAAAACGGTCGAAACCAAATATTCTCCGCCATGGCTGCTCCTCTTCCTTGATCCTCGGAAATCGATTCACACCCTTGCTTGTCTGACTTGCCAACCCTATAAAGACTAACTTAATTCATGCTAGAAACAATACCTGTTGAGTTTCTGGGAAATGTACCCAGCGAGATTCCGGCTAGCGAAGAGTACCTAACTCTGCATTTTTCTCCCCTTTCTGTACCTCGCCACCAACGCTGGCGAAATCACGGTCTATCCGCTGATTTTTTAGGTGATTACTTTGCCACTTTCTTTCCTGGAGATGAGCTTCCCAATTCCAAGATCAACCGTCAACAAGCCGTTAAGGCATCAGTCAGCTACATTGCCAATGAGTTATTAGAAAATGCCGTTAAATATAGTGATGCAACTGCAAATTTTCCCATTAGTATCACCTTGTATTTGTATCAGCAAGAAATCATTTTTCAAGCTGTCAACTATGCCAGCCAAAGCTTGGTTGAAAATTATCAACTGTTCATTCAAAAAATTCTGGCCTCCGATCTAGAAACACTGTATTTAGAGCAGATGGAAAATCCGCCTTGGCGAAAGAAGGTTCATATATGGGCCTATTAACGATGATGTACGACTATAAATCTCAGTTTGGATGGCATTTTCAACCTGTGCCTAGCAATTCAACGTTGTTTTGCGTCTCTATTACTGCCCGCCTGGCAGTATAGATGCCGATCATCGAGTAAAACCGATCATGATAGACAAAAACTTAAGAATCTGGAAATAAAGAGGAAGTGACCAGTGGATATTCAAGGTAACGATTATAAAATTTGGTATGAACCAGAACATTCAACCGTCTTCTTAAAAGGCATCTTGCGTCTAGAGGGCAGAGAAGAGTATCAGCCTCTGATGAATCTGATGCTGCAAGTAACAGAAACATCAAAGAAATGCATCCTTGATCTAAAACAGCTTGAATTTCTGAATAGCTCAGGAATTAGTACCTTGACCATGTTTGTGGTTAAGGCTAGGCAAAGGGGCGATATTGAGCTGGCGGTTCACGGATCAGATCAAATTCTTTGGCAAACTAAGTCTCTGAAGAACTTGCAACGCCTGATGCCCCAAATGCAACTAGAGTTTAGCTGAACCTGATTAGTGATCAACGAAAGATAATATTAATGCTGCTCAAAGGGGCAATAACCACAATTAGAGTTGCTGCCAGAAAAGGTGTTTATACAAATTCAGATTTAGATAGAAAAAGAGTTATTCGACCCCTTCAATCTTGTCTTCAACTTCTTGATACAGCTCACGTAAGCGGTCTAAATTCTCTTCACTGGTCTCCCAGTAGCCGCGACCGTTGACCTCTAGTAAAGTGCTAACCACCTTCCGGAAGGAGTGGGGATTGAGGTTCATCAGCCGCTGACGCATTTCGGCATCGTCGATAAATGTGGTGTTCACATCTTCGTAAACCCAGTTGTCCACCGCACCTGCCGTTGCTGACCACCCCATTGTGTTCACCAGCCGCTTGGAGAGCTCGCGTACGCCTTCGTAACCGTGACTCAGCATTCCCTCGTACCACTTGGGGTTGAGGAGCTTGGTGCGAGCATCTAGCCGGACGGTTTCGCTGAGCGATCGCACCTGTGCATTCGCTGTCGTGGTATCCGCAATATAGGCATTGGGCTTCTTCTTATCATCTCGGAGGCTAGACACCACCTTGGTGGGATCGGAGTCAAAGTAATGGCTGACATCCGTGAGGCTGATTTCGGAAGAATCAAGGTTCTGGAAGGTGGCATCCACTGTTTTAAGGGAGGCTTCCAGAATTTCTCGGGACTGTTCCATATCGCCAGGGCTATCAGAGGAGAAGGCAAAGGACTTGCGCTGCAGATACATTTCCTGCAATTCAGCTTCTTCATCCCAACTGCTATTTTCCACCGCCAGGTTAACGTTGGCCGCATAGGAACCAGAGGCATTGGAGAAGATGCGGGTGGCGGCTTGGCGCAGATTAATCCCCATTTCCTCTGCTTGTTTGAGCGCATGCTTACGCACGAAGTTCATTTCTAGAGGTTCCTCAGCTTCGGCGGCCATTTTTACCGCTTGGTCTAAGAGCGCCATCTGGTTAATGAACAGATCTCGAAACACACCGGAGCAGTTGACTACCACGTCGATGCGGGGTCGGCCTAGCTCCTCTAGGGGAAGTGAGCTCTAGCTTATTCACCCGGCCTAGGGAGTCGGGTAAGGGTTTAACGCCCACAAACCACATCACCTGGGCCAAGGATTCGCCATAGGTTTTGATATTGTCAGTACCCCAGAGCACTAGAGCAATGGATTCGGGCCAGTTTCCTTCATTCTCTAGTTTCTGACGATCGAGGAGACGATCCACCACGATTTTGGCAGACTGGACAGCGGCCTCTGTCGGAATCGATTGGGGATCTAAGGCATGAATATTCTTACCGGTGGGCAAGACATCGGGGTTGCGAATCGGGTCACCACCTGGGCCAGGCAGCAGATATTCACCTGCGAGGGTTTGCAATAGTCCGCCCAGTTCGTTATCCGCGACGATTTGGTTCAGGCAAAATTCTAGATACTCGACTAAGGGCTTGAGGGCCTCTGGATCGACATTGGCATAGCCCGCTTCCTTGAGTGCTTTGACCCAGGGTTCTTCTTGGCGGCCAAGGTTAAATAAGTTCAGGGGCGATATTTTAGAGACGCGGCCTTCTGTGTCAATTTGGGTATGGACGATGGCTGTGACTGCTGCGCGGGTAGCCTCATTGATGGAGTTGAGTTGCTCAACATCTTCTAGGAGGCCGCGATCGCTATTTCTGAAAATCTCATCCAGATTGCGGTGAATGCTGTTGGCAATCAAACGCGGCAGGCTGAGAATATTGTCTTCGGCCCGATCCAGGCTGGCGATATTGACCAGAGTTGCGATCGCTTCCTCTGCTGTTGGTGGCTTCCCAATCACATGCAAACCACAGGGCAATAGCCGCGATTCAATTTCCATCAGCTTGATGTAAACCTTACCCACAACGGTATCGCGCTCATCCTGTGCCATGTCCTTGGCATCTTGATCCGGCAGATGAATATCCTGATCAAGATTCACCAAGCGGGCTTTATCCATGATTGTGTTTACAATCGGCACACCCCGACCACTATCCTTCAAGGTTTGGTAAGAGGCAATCAACTCACTCAGCTCCTTTAAGCCCTTATATAAGCCCGCATTCTCGGCTGGGGGCGTGAGGTAGCTAATCGTGGCGGCATAGCTGCGCCGCTTGGCAATCGTTGCTTCGGAAGGATTATTGGCAGCATAGTAATAGAGGTTGGGGATATTGCCAATGAGCGTATCGGGATAACAGTCATTGGACATGCCAATCTGCTTCCCTGGCATGAATTCCAAGGAACCATGGGTGCCAAAATGCAGCACCGCATCCGCCTGCCAAATTTTCTCTAGGTAGGTATAGTAGGCCGCAAAGCCATGATGGGGGCTTGCAGAGCGCGAAAACAACAGGCGCATAGGGTCACCCTCATAGCCAAAGGTGGGTTGTACCCCAATAAACAAATTGCCATACTGTTTGCCAAAAATCAGCAGATTTTGGCCATCACTATTCAATTGGCCAGGAGGGGGACCCCAGGATTCTTCTAGGCGTTTGGAATAGGGCGTCAGGGCCTCATACTCTTGCACTGACATCCGATGAGCAATATTCAATTCTGGGCTATTGTATTGGGCTTGAGCGTCATGAAGAATCTCGAGCATCAAAGCCTCGGGGCTTTCGGGCATCTCCGCAACGGTATAGCCATCCCTTTGCATGACTTCCATCACCCGATAGATAGAGCCAAATACATCCAGATAGGCCGCCGTGCCAACATTGCCCTTATCAGGGGGGAAGCTAAAAACAGTAATGGCCAGTTTTTCTCGGCCTTGGGCTTACGGCGCAGAGCTGTCCATTTCATGGCTCGCTGCGCTACCATCTCAATCCGATCTTGCAGGGCGATCGCTCGTCCGGTCACGCCATCCCGACCCGAGAGAATAATGGGCTCAATCGCACCATCTAGCTCAGGAATGGCGATCTGCAAGGCGGCCTGGATCGGATGCAGACCCAAGTCACTTTCTTCCCATTCCTCTGTGGTTTGAAATACTAGGGGCAAGGCCACCATATAGGGCCGATTCAGTTTTTTCAAAGACTCGATGGCCTTGGGATGATCCTGACGGGCAGGTCCACCCACCAAGGCAAACCCAGTCAAAGAAACTACCGCATCCACTAGGGTTGTATCACCCCCAGAGCTAGGCTCATAGAAAAATTCCTCGACGGGTTTGGCAAAATCTAAGCCACTGGCAAAGACAGGAATCACCCGTGCTCCTAGAGACTCTAGCTCTTGGACCATGGCAACATAATGGGCATCATCACCGGTCACCAGATGGGTTCGCTGTAATATCAGACCTACGGTGGGGGCATCAGCAGCCCGCAATGCTGGCGGGATATCTCGACGGGAATTGAACCAGTTGAGATATTCTTTAACATCGGCAAACATGTCTGGGGATAGGGGATGCCAAATGCCCATATCCAAATAGGTAACGGGGTCTTGGAAGGATATTTTGTCCTGGAGTTCAGGCACATATTTGTTGGCCAACATTAACAAGAAGTTCTCGAGATTATCTTGAGATCCCCCTAGCCAATATTGAAAGCTGAGCATAAAGTTACGGGCATCTTGGGCTTTATCCATGGGTAGGTATTTCAAAACCTTGGGTAAAGTCCGCAGTAATTTGAGCATGCCATCTTGAAAAGAAGCCCCAGATTGTTCCTTGCGTTTGCGCATGAATTGGGCAATGGCACTTTGGGACTGGCCCAAGTTGGCCATTGTAAAACTGCCCATTTTATTGAGGCGCATCACCTGGGGCATGGAGGGGAAGACGACGGCCACATCTAAGCGATCGCGATGGGGAGCCACTGCGGCCACCACTTTGTCGGCCAAGTCTTCGATGAAGATCAAGGAGCCAATAAAAATATTGGCTTCTGCCACATCAGTTTCAAAGGCTGAGTAATTTTCTGGAGATCGTAACTCCTCTAGCAAATATCCACTTAATTCAACGGCTAAACTGGGGTGATTGTTGTTGATAGAGTTGGCTGCTGCGGTGAGGGCGCTCTGATACTGAGGCTCTAGTACGACATAGACCACCTTCATTAAAGAGCGTCCCTTAAGCTCTTCGGGAACAATATGGCGGATGGTGGACTTGACGTGGGTGAACATGCGATCGCGCTCCGTTACGGTGAACCAATTTATGGATAAACTTGAGGTTCTATAAAGATTTGTACCAAAAAATCTGTTATCGAAATAAATCCGACACAGAACTGACACATTTTGCAAAAAACTCTGACCTTGGTTGATCGGCTGTCATCTAGGCCCTGGAAATACTTTCAAGCTCTTATCTCTTCTCTATAAGAATAACCGATGTCCCTTGCGATCCACATAACGGTCAAGTTGAGCTGCGGTCAATAAGCTTGAACTCAGCCCTCAGGTCTTTCGCCTGCCCCTCCTCCTCTCGGAGCTTGTGGAGCGGTTTGAGAGTCACCGCCTTAGGCCGATAAGACTAGATCACCCCTGATGAAGGCAGTCTAGTTCTAGGGGGTGTTGAGAGGTTTTGCAGAAACTTCTTCTTGCTCTGTTTTATTATCGTTTGGCGAGGCAGCTTTCTCTCCCTGTTCATCACTAACCATTTGAGCAAGTTAGTGTGACTGGATCAAAGCTAGACTGGCATCTCATCCTCAACCCTATTGCTCCTGAACTTTGTGATGAAATCTTCGGCTGTAACGCCTACCACAACCTATTGGCAACCTGTCCTAGCGATGGCGCTGATGCAAGGTGCGATTATCCTTTGCTGGATTGTCTATCGTCTGTATATTCCTGATTTGCTGGGACAGTTTGGGTTTCCCAAGAGTTCGGCTGTGATTATTTTGGCGATTGAGGGCTTTTTGGCGGTCTTGATTGAGCCATTATTTGGCAGTTTGTCGGATCGTCAACGGACCTTATGGGGCTTACGAGCACCCTTTACAACACTCGGTGTGCTGCTTGCCTCGGCATTGCTGCTGGTGCTGCCTAGTGTGGTGTTATTGGGAGATCCAGAGAGTGCTCTGCGCTGGCTCTTTATTGCCCTTGTGATTTTGTGGTCAATGGCGATGGCGATGTTTCGCAGCCCGATGTTGGCCCGCTTAGGCGAATTTGCCTGTCAGCGTGACTGGCCCTATGCGGCAAGTGTCTTGACCTTAGTGGGTACGATTGCTGCGACCTTAGCGCTGCCAGCTTCGAAAGAAGTGGTCAAAGGGCTGGGGCCAGGACCTGCCTTTGCCATCAGCTCCATTATTTTGCTGATCTCAGCAACTTTGCTGAATTGGACTCAACCTGCCCAAACCCATCTACCTGAGCTGATCTCAGATCAACAGCAGCCCTCTGCTCAGAATCTATGCTTGGTTGCTTTGACGGGTAGCACCATTACCCTTGCTGTTATTTTGACCCAGCAGTTGATCGGCTTAGTTGATAAAACACAAGCGCCACTGTTGCTGACATTTTTTCTGGTTGTGCAATTGATTACTGTGCTCCCTATTGGTTGGCTGGCGCAGCGATGGGGGAGTTTGCAAACCATGATCGTGGGCTTGGTATTGCTCGGGTTAGGGTTTAGCACCTTAATCGTGCCTGTGCCGCTCATTCGTTCCTTGGCAATTCTATTCTTAGGAATAGGGATGGGGGGTGTGGGGGTCGCAACAATCCCCTTTGCGCTGTATATGGTTCCCCTTTCGAGAGGGGGGCTTGGGATTGGCTGCTACTTTGGCGGAGCGGCGCTAGCTGGTGCATTTTTCAATGTGTATATGTCTCGGGCAATTCAATTACCCCTCGTCCCTGGGTGGATTGTGGGGTTATTTTCGATGATGGGTGCGATCGCAATCCTCTGGATGTGCCGGACCCGCATCCATCCGCCTCCTCGGGGCATCTCCTCGTTTCAAGAGTTACCAAATTAACCATACCTAGGTTCTCCGGAAATATTGCATGGAAAACAGACAACGGTCTGAATTCTGAGCCAAACCTCTTACTCACGATGCATCCATAGGGAATGCTGAGACACAGGAATCTCCACGGATGCATCGTCAAAGGCCAGCTTTAAGCGACGGCGTAACTCCCTAGAGACTGCCCATTGTTGGAGGGGTTGGGTTTTAACCCAAATTTTGACGATTAGACCTCGCTCGTCAAAATCATCCACACCCATGAGTTGCGGAGTCTCTAGAATATGAGGCTGCCAGTCAGGGTCCTCAGACAGCGAAACAGCAGTGGACTGAATCAGCATCAGCATCTGATCAAGATTGGCATGATAGGGAACCGGAATATCTAGATCAACCCGCGACCATTCACTGGACAAGTTGGCGACTATTTTGATTTCACTATTGGGGATGGTGATCAGTTGCCCCTCCGAGTTGCGAATCTGGGTAATGCGTAGGTTTAAGGTTTCCACCGCCCCCGCATATTGACCCACCTGGATCACATCACCGACCCCAAATTGATCCTCCAAAATTACTAAAAACCCGTTAATCACATCTTTAATGATGCTTTGAGAAGCGAGGGAAATCGCCACACCGACCAACCCCACCCCCGCTAGCAAGGGACCGACATCTACCTTAAACAGGATCAGGGTCACAATCACCCCAGTACTGATCCAAATAGGCAGCAAAATACCCTTTGTGACCTTGGCAATAGTTGAGATTCTCAGCTGCAGCCGCCTAGACACAATGGGAGTCAAAAACGGACTAACCGCCAAGGCTAAGGCAAATCGATTCACAATCGCCCAGCTTAATCGAATCATCAAGTAGGTGCCTAAACCCACTAGAGCGATAGTAAATGGCACCGATAAAGTGTTCAGTACCCCGGCTTTGATCGGTCGAGTATCGGGAAATCGATCCAAGCAGAGTAAGACACTGAAGCTCCAAATAGAAACTTGCAGAATACTTAAGACTTGGCCCAGTAAACTCTGTAGTCCATCCCACAATCGGGCAGGGGGCAACCGAAGCGTTGCATCAGCCGACACTGAATCTGCTTTGACAGAATAACCTAAGCGACGCTGCCAAAAATATAGCAAGACACTACAGAACAGCGTGATGCCGATGATCATTGCCACAATTTGGCCTTGTTGTCTTAAATAGCCAGGTTGTCGTTCTGCTCTAGATTTCTGGAGGGATGTTTTTAAGGTTGAAGTAATTTCGGCCACTAAGGTTGAGGGCTCAACTGTGTGTAAGTCAGTATCAAGGGCCGTAATCGTCAGTAAATACTCGTTATTGATATAGATAACGGGCAAATTATTGATTGTTTTAACTTCTACTTGGAGTTCAATGTCCTTGGTGTTTAGATAGCCTTGCTGAATAGCATCTAACTTATCCTGCACGGTTTTGATGCGCTCTGTTAAATGCCCCTCTGCTGCCAGTCGGAATAAACTGCGCCCATCCAGCCAGATCCATTGAGACACCAATGGATTGGTGAAAGATTTAAACTGAAAGGGCTGCTGTTGAGTGGGCAACGCCGAACTGGGCGACGGCAGAGGAGTCTGTGCAATGCTGGGCAGATGCATGAGCAGACATAAACACAGCGTCCCTAAACAAGCAATTACCCTTGACCGATAGCGATTTAGAGCCATTTCCTGCCTTGGCAACATCATTCAGAATAGCAGGATCACAAATCTTGAGTAGTGCTTGCCAAGACACCTAAAACCTCTGGATCTAAACAGCTGCGGCCTACAAATCTACAAACCAAGCCTCAGCCCTCAGTGCATACCATTCAGCCATTTCCAAAATTGCTTTAGCAGCCAGGACAAGCTGCTGGTGTAGGGGGGTGGGCAATCACCAGATCAAAAGCCAAGCACAATTTCTGCCAGCCCATATCTTGGGAGTACGATTGGCCTTGCTGGAGTTGCTGCTTGAAGTTAACTTCGAGTTGAATTGCGGTCAATATTCATAGTCACTGATGAACGATTAATTCCATCCTGATATGAGGGATTCCAGTTGAGGGGGAAGGGAAAACATCGTCAACTGCCTTAAACCCGAATTTCTCATAAAATCCAACCTTTGAAATTCTAGCGTTGAGAAGGATTATTCTCGCCCCCTTCTGTTGGGCAAGCTCAATCAGTCTATTCAAGAGTTGTGTCCCCCACCCTTGACCTTGATACTCTGGTTGAACAACCATTTGATGAATCTGAAATTCAAATGGATTGTTCTGAGCTAGGCGACCATAGGAGATCACCCGGTCGCCTGTATAGGTGATCGCCGCAACGTGGATATCCTGATTCTCAAGAGGGTCGAAGATCGACTCAAAAGGGATGTGATGCTCTCGATAGAATAAGTCAAACCTGAGCTGAGCAGCTTGATCATAGTGAGGGCTGCCCTGTTTGATACGGGTTAAGTAGGCGGTAGAGGGATCAGCCATCATAGGCAAGTGGTCTTTCTAAGGATGTAGTGGATAAGCTTGGATCGGGCACCGTTCCGGTGACAGCTCCTTCTGCACCCTCTAGGGTCACCCCCTCTAACTGCCCTGAGAATGCCTGAGCAGCCCACCTAGAGCGTTCCATCGCTCAGTATCGACAGGGAAAGGTCTCTGAGAACGAACTGATTGATGATTAGAAAACTCGCCTGGACTGACGAAGTCTGGAAAGACTATCTCTACTGGCAAGGACAGGATAAGAAAACCCTCAAGCGGATCAATAAACTCGTTGAGGCCACCAAGAACCAGCCTTGTGAGGGCATCGGCAAGCCGGAACCGCTGCGAGAGAATCTATCTGGCTTTTGGTCTCGACGTATTGATGATACCAACCGCCTTGTCTATGCCGTTGATGATGACACTCTCACGATTATTGCTTGCCGATATCACTACTGAGGCTACGTATTTTTCTAGAATAGGGGCGATATCAGGAGGCCGAACTGCTCTACAAACAAGCACTACTCATGAGACAAAAGCTCTTGGGAGAGGAGCACCCTGACGTCGCGGCTAGCTACTCGAATTTAGGCACCCTCTACTATCAAGAAGGCGATCAAGCAAAGGCTGTCACCCATATTCGCAAAGCACTCCAGATTGTAGAAGCAACGTTAGGACCAGATCACCCCAATACCAAAACATTTCGGGACGGCCTTGAGCAAATCCAGGGGCAACCTTAGTCTTTATTCGCTAGAGTTTCACTAGATAAAAGATATTAGTCCCATATTTTATATTAAAGCGTGACAACAATATGTTATAACGTTGATATCGCACGATTTAAGGTTATGACTGATAAAACCTACAAGGCATCTTGGGCCAAAATTGGGAATTCTTCTGGCTATCGCATCACCAGTGATTTCTTTCGAGAACATCCTGAGTTTGTAGGATCTGATGGCGTGGTCCAGGTAATTGCTCCTGACACGGTAATTTTCTCCAGAACAAAATTAGCAGATGAGGGCCAGGACGAGGATGAACTCATGCTCAGTCTGTACCTGGATTTCCTGACTAAACAAGCTCTCGCTAACCCTGATGAACTGGAAGAATATACTCAGCAAATGGCGGCGGAGGATGAGGCGTTAATTGCAGGTGTGATCCTCGATGTTGATTAACGGCTGGAATATTTATTTCCTCAAACGCTTGTTTGGCAAACAGAGGCGGGACTTACGGGCTGAGGTAAAACGGCTCAAAGAGATACTGCCCCCTGATGACTATCTGCGCCATCCCACGGTCAAGCTCTATGCGGCAATCATGCAGGCAATTAAGGAGAAGATACCCGTCGATCCCTTTACGTCTCGATTTTCGTTAACGGGGCCATTGAAGAAGTTTGGTCAGGTGAAAATGATGGGGATTCCCAATCGGTATCGATTATTTTTCAGGGCTTTTAAGGTGCCCCAGCGTCAATCTATTTTTGTCCTATGGTTGGGGTATCCCCGCAAAGAAGGGGACAAGAATGATTGCTATCGGGCTTTTCGGAAAATGGTGGAGCGGGGGGATTTCCCGATCTCTCTAGATGAATTGATCCTAGAAAGTGAGCAAGGGTGATGCATAGAAATTATGGGGCCGAAATCCCCGAAGTCAAGTTAATTGCCTTCCTCACTCTGAAATCGGCTCAAGAACCGTCTCCAAAATCAATCCGTCGAGGCAGATCACCACAGATACCGACGCCGATGGATATTCGCTGGCCGATTGTCTAGGAGTTCCTGCGCAGCAGTAATTTATCAGCCAATTCTCGAAAGCTCTATGAGCGGGAACTGAAGCGGTTCTTGGGTTGGACGCAATGCCCTTGGTCGGATCTGACTCTGCGGTACTTAGGGCAATACAAAGCCTATTTGATGGAGTTGGAAACTGGGGGAGGAAAGAAGCGCTCCAAAAACAGCTTGAATTGTGCCTTAACTCAATCTTTACAGGTTAATTGATGCAGTTGATGCTCCGTGATTTGAGGCCGCAGTTTAGGTAGTTCTAGACTCTGATGACGGTAGGGTTCTGGGTCAGTGCCGGTTAAGCCCACCCCGCGAATCGGACAGACCAACGGCACATTTGGAATCACCACATCCAGCGACCATTCATAAAACTTGGGTTGATGACTCTCTATGGCCGGATTGGCTACCACGTTATTTCTGATCTTTCGCCTCACCGCCACCGCTTTGGTTTCCGCTGGGAACGATTAGGGCTACGTCTGTTAGGTTTTGGGCCATGGGGTAAGCACCACCGATCGCTATTGCTGAAATGACAAACGAATACTTTCTGGCACAATGAAGGTTAAGGATCGCTGTTCCTTCCTTGGACTGGGCAGTGACTCTAGCCGACCAGTGACTTCAACCAATTGTCCTTCGTATTGTTTAACTTCTTCTGCCGATCGTAACGATTGCTTGATCAGGGGAGAGTTTAGCGCAATTGCAGTCCCATCCTGAAGGACAATTTGTACCGTTAGATAATCGCCTTTAAATCCAGGAATGCCTGTGCTCATTGGATCTGGTTTGCGACGAGTTACCACATATTGGCCAACCAGCCGCACACGCTGCTGTGGCGATCGCATTAAATCAGCTCGATTCTGGACGATCCGCAAATCCTCTTGCAGCACCTCAAACCGACTCTCAAAGTGAAACTCCCGCGATGCCACGGCTGACAAAACTTTGAACGCCTCATGGGGAACTCCCGTAAAGCTGCCCGTTTCATAGCCCACATACTTAAATGCCTGATGCAATTTTGGTGGCTTGATCGCTGCGGTTGTAAAGACAGTCCAGGGCAAGGTCACTGGTGTGGCTAAGGCCTGATCATTCACCTGAAGCACTTGCAATGCCAAATCATCCGGGTGATTGGACTTTGCCGACCGATCGCCGGATACCACCTTGCCAGAAATTGTGATCACCTTGCCTAAAGGCTGGCCCAGCTTACCCATCACCACTGTTGGACGCAGTTGATCCACATGAATTGCCGGTGATGTTTTCGAGGGTTCTGCGGCTTGCGTCGGTGACATGGGCTGCATCATAGCGATCGTTGTCAGGCTCAGTAAAATAATGGATGACTTAAGCATGGTGATGGGCGAGATTGATGGGCAGATTGAGACTAGTCAGGTTAATTCATTGACTATAGCGTTCGAGCAGGCAGAGTTATGCAGCAAAAGCTAGGGTGTCTTTGGCTGATCCAACTGTGCTACAGCGGTTTTGCAGAATTCCCCACAACCTCAAATTTCAGATTGGTTGCTACCGTTGGTGCTTTTTCAAGCTTTACACTCACCTGATA
>JAAUUW010000077.1 GCA_012030735.1 Acaryochloridaceae cyanobacterium SU_2_1 | reverse complement strand
TGCTGGGTTTGAACCCGCAAGATTTGAGCTTCGCGTGTGAGGATGTCCATTCTCTGTTGGCCTGAATCTTTTATCCTCAGACCTTTTCACGCTTTGGTCTCTATGGCGAAAAACTCAAGACACTAACCAATTGTCAGTACCAGCTTAATGGGTAGTGCCAACGCTGCCATGGTCGTTGTCTGTGGACCCAATGGCGCTATTAGGACGGTAGACAAAGTACCAGCAGGATGTCATGCCCTGACTAACTTGCCGCCAGCGGGTAGCTCCTGAATCATTACTCACCATGCCGCTAGCTTCATAAACTTCACCGCTTGGGTTGAGGGATAACAAAAGCCATGCTATCCGTAAGAACTATCAGCCCAGCGGTGCACTTTCTTCTTGGTACCGTGACTGCCAAGCTCTATAAAGAGTGGTGGTTGACCCAGATTAAAATTTGACTTTTAGCAGATGGAACAACTCCCCTGCCTTTGTTTTCACCACCTTACCCCCTAGTGCTTGAATCAGAGAGTGCCATGCCTGCAATGGCTCAAGCAACACCTCCGCTCCCAGATAGGTTTCTAAAATAGCCCAATTTTCAGCTAACTCAGAGTCTGGATCAAGCAGATCTAGAAGCAAAATCCCTTCAGGCTTTAAAACTCGCTTGATCTCTGTCAAAACAGCTTGCCCATATTCTAGGGAAAAATAACAACTAAAACCCGTCGCCACTACACCGTCAAACTGTTGATTCCCATATTTGAGATGGTGGGCAGGACCTTGCTCAATACCTCTAAACAGCTTGGAGTTAAGTTGGGGACCGCGTTGATTAACGGCAGATTGAACCACTGAACTGAGCTCTTGGCCATAGAAATAAGCATCCCAGTCTCGCCAGGAATAAACTAAAAAACTTAGCCCACAGCCAATATCTAACCAATGTTGGCGTTTTTTGGGCTGATATAGTTCCCAAAAGGGGGAGGCAATTCTGGCTTGAAGTCGTCCGGCATTCCAGTCTTGGAATACGGGCATCGCTTCAACCTCAGGAGGGAGATCAAAGGCTGCTTGTTGATATTCTTGATCAAACCGCTTTGCAATCGTTTCTAGGTAGGGATGCCATTGCTCATCTAGATTGGTTGAGGGTTGGGGTAACGCACTTCTCAACTCAGTTTTAGGGTGATGCTGCTTTTTAGTCATACCTAATCTGAGAGGGCTTGATTTTGCAAGATACGCGCCAAAGTAAAGGGATAAAGTAGGGCTGGGTTTCTATCCCTTTAAGGCTTTCATGAAATTTTGACGATAGGGCTTATTAACCAGCAAGAAGGGCCATAATGCCGTTAGCAATAACCGACTTTGGGTAAAGTTAGTCTGTGGAAAACCGACCCAAAAGCGCCAGCCCCCACCCAGATAAATGACACCCAGTAGTAGCCAGAGAAAATTCATTGTTTGCCGTTCCTTCTTTGTATAGGGAATGGAGTCCACCTCAATTCTAGTGTACGGGTCAGAATTCAGGCGTTGTTTGCAAGGATAAACGAAGGCAGGGTGTAATCTGTAACTGGCTCGCATCACTGGCCCTGATCAGTGAAGCTGGCCCTATCATTACAGCCAGCTTCACTGATGCTATCAACCAGTTTACATACAAGAAGCCTTGGGGTTTATTTCGCTTCTTGGCGCTCCTTCGTGGCCTTAATCACCTCTTCTGCCACATTTGCAGGGCAGGGTGCATAGTGAGAGAATTCCATCGAAAACTGACCTCGACCGGAGGTCATGGTTCGCAAGTCACCGATATAGCCAAACATTTCACTCAGGGGTACATCCGCCTTAATCCTTGCTCCCATGGGATTACTATCTTGTGATTTAATGATGCCTCGACGACGGTTGAGATCGCCGATCACATCTCCCACATGATCATCAGGGGTAAAGGCATCCACCTGCATGATTGGCTCTAACAACTGGGGGCCTGCCTTGGGCACAGATTGCCGATAGGCTGCCTTAGCCGCAATTTCAAAGGCGATGGCCGAAGAGTCTACGGGGTGAAAGGCTCCATCCGTGAGGGTCACCTTCATATCCACGCAGGGGAAACCGGCTAAGACACCCTTGACTTGGCTGGTGCTAAATCCCTTTTCCACGGCAGGCCAATATTCACGGGCACATTTCCTCCAGTTACCTTGGACTCAAACTGGAAGCCCGCTCCTTGCTCACCCGGTTCAATAATATAGTCGATCTTGCCGTATTGGCCGGAGCCGCCGGACTGTTTCTTATGGGTATAGCTATCTTCTAGACGCCTGGTAATCGACTCTCGATAGGCAACTTGGGGCTTACCTACCTCTACCTCCACACCATGGGTGCGTTTGAGGATATCGACCTTGATATCGAGGTGTAATTCACCCATGCCCTTAATGATGGTCTCGCCGCTTTCTTCGTCGGTTTCAACATGGAAGGAGGGATCTTCCTGCACCATTTTGTTGAGGGCTAGGGACATTTTTTCGTCAGACCCTTTGGTTTTAGGTGCAATGGCAATGGAGATCACAGGATCGGGAAACACCATTGGTTCTAGGGTGGCTGGGTTCTTAGGATCACAGAGAGTATGGCCCGTTTGCACGTTTTTGAGGCCGACAATCGCCACAATGTCTCCCGCTTGGGCGGAGTCGATCTCCTCACGAGAATCAGCATGCATCTCCACCAATCGACCCACCCGGTCGGTCTTACCTGTGGCTGTATTGAGGATGGTGTCACCCTTAGATAGGGTGCCGGAATAGATGCGGGTAAAGATCAAGGCTCCAAATCGATCATCCATGATTTTAAAGGCTAAGGCCCGCAGTGGTTTTGTGGATCACAATGGCAAAATTACCAGTTTCATGGCCTTCAAGATCTACCTCTGGTTGAGGCTTGACCTCTAGGGGGTTGGGCAAATAGTCGACGACGGCATCTAGGACCAATTGAACGCCTTTATTTTTGAAGGAAGATCCACAATAGGTGGGAAAGAAAGCCAGATCGCGGGTGCCTTTGCGAATGCACTGTTTAATCTCATCAACGCTGAGTTCTTCGCCCTCTAGATATTTTTCCATCAGGTCGTCGTCTTGCTCAACGGCGGTTTCGATCAGTTGTTCTCGGTAGATTTCGACCTGATCCACCATATCAGCGGGGATATCCTGGATTTCGTAGTTCATGGGTTCACCGGACTCATCCCATACCCAGGCTTTGCGGGTCAGGAGATCCACGACTCCCACAAATTCTGTTTCGTTGCCAATGGGGAGCACCATCACTAGAGGCTTAGCGGCTAAGACGGTTTCTACTTGCTTGACGACTCGGAAAAAGTCGGCTCCTGTACGATCTAGTTTGTTGACATAGATGATTCGAGAAACCTTGGAATCGTTGGCATAGCGCCAATTCGTTTCAGATTGAGGTTCGACGCCACCAGAGGCGCAAAATACACCTACGCCCCCATCCAGAACTTTCAAGGAGCGGTAGACTTCAATGGTGAAGTCTACGTGCCCAGGGGTGTCAATGATATTGAGCTGGTGATTATTCCAAAAGCAAGAGGTGGCAGCAGACTGGATGGTAATTCCGCGCTCTTGCTCTTGTTCCATAAAGTCGGTTGTGGCCTCACCTTCGTGAACTTCACCAATTTTGTGGATTTTGCCGGTCAATTTAAGAATTCTTTCGGTGGTGGTGGTTTTACCGGCGTCAACGTGGGCGAAGATACCAATGTTTCGATAGCGGGTGAGGTCTTTCATCTTAATTCTCTAAGGTTTATGTGCTACTAACCGTTGTTGATTCTCTCGACAGGGACTGCCAGAAAATCTAGATTGCCCTTGTAGCAGGGTGGGCAAAATAATAGGATGGTTTGGGGTTTGAGCCTGATCAGCTTCTGTTGGCGATGCTTAGGGCAATATTGCTGATTGTAAAGGATGTTGACCTTCAGTTGTAAAAGGATTTGCGAGTACAATCCGAAGAAGGGGGTGGCTTATTTATTGTAGGAGTTCATGCTCTCTATCGTCAGTTGCCTTAATCTATGGATGTCTCATTGTTTGATCAAGGTCTTGCACAGCATCAGCAAGGACAATATGGAGAGGCGATCGCAACCTTTACTCAGCTCTTAAGCCAAGACCCAATGTTGGCTTCTGCCTATCTGCAACGGGGGCTAGCCCATTATGACTCTGGCAATCTCCATGCAGCGATCAGTGATTACAATCAAGCCCTAGAATTAGATTCCAAGCAGGCCAAGGTCTATTATTGTCGAGCCTTAGCTCGCTTGGCCCTCCAAAATCTTCCTGGCACCCTCGCTGATGCGCAAAGGGCGATTGATTGCGATAGAACCTATGGCCTTGCTTATCAGATGCGAGGGATTGTCCGCCGCAAGCAGGGGGATATTTCTGGGGCGATCGCAGATTTTAAGCTCGCCGCTGGTCTATTCCTGGACCAGAAAAATCCTCAGGCTGCCCGACATTGCCTTGCTCAGATTGAGCAGATCCGGCCCCAATCTTCCCCAGCGACACCATCAGTCCAGGGAGCGGCGGCCCCCCTTAAGGAGCAGGATTACTTTAATCAGATTCTTGATCGAGCGAAAACCGGCCAACTCCAGCAAGCCTTAGCCGATATTAACTGGGTGCTGAAAGCTGATCCGCAGGATGGTAAAGCCTATTGTTGCCGGGGTTTGATCTATTGCAAGCAGGGGCATTATCAAGGGGCGATCGCAGATTTTAACCAAGCCCTCCAACTCAATTTTTCGGGCGCTCTTACCTATCGCAGTCGCAGTTTAGCGCGGCTGCAGCTCGGTGATCTGCAAGGCGCGATTGCAGACTGTAACCAAGCCTTAGCCCTAAACCCAGAGGAAAGCGAATCCTATGTTGCTCGAGGCAATGCCTACCGAGCCTTGGGCCACCCCTTAGGGGCGATTGAAGACTATGCCGAAGCCCTCACCAAGGACGGTAACAATGGCCAAGCCTTCTATCAACGAGGGCTGACCTATGTTGCCTTAGGGGAAATACCGGCTGCGATCACAGATTATCAACGGGCGATCAGCCTCTGGTGCAGCGAAGAAGATTGGTCCAGTTATCAACAAGTCTTAGCCAGCCTAAAGGCCATCCAACCCCAAGCTAGCCCCAAGCCCCAAACACTCTACGACAAGCTTCGTCAACAGTTGCTCGGCTTAGTCGGTGGCAATCAAGACCTGGCTGATGGCATGGTAAAGCGGCTGAAATCCAACTACCCCGGACGTTCAGAAGAATGGTATCTAGAAACCGTCCTGCAGGATCTAGAGCAAAACCTAGACCCTGGAAAGGAGGATGGCCTCCTATAGCCCCAATTTTCGACAGCGCACCGCCTCGGTCTCTCGAAACCCAACCAATACTGGTACCTCTGCCTTGAGCATCACAGGCCGCTTCAAGAGCATCGCATCTTGACTAAAGGCCACTAACCATTGCTGATCGCTCCAGGTTTTCTTTTCCTCTCCTAAGGCTCGATAAGAGCCACCGGAGGTATTTCTCAGAGCTTGACTACCAAAGACTTCGATCCAGTCTTTAATCTGCTCGGTCTGGGGGGGATGCTCCTTAGTATTAATAAACTCATAGGCCACACCCTTGGCCTCTAGCCATTGCAGTGCTTTTTTGCAAGTCCCACAATTAGGGATTCCGTATACCTGAAGGGTCATATAACTTTTGATGCTGATGAAACAAAATTGAGGTTCCGAAGCTAAATCCCCTTTGAACCAAGCAAATACCTAGAGAGAGAGGTCTCAGTCCCTAAGTGAAAGTACAGATCGAGATCAGCAGCCGTTGCCACAGAACCTCAATATGAACGGCTTCGTTACATAACGATCTAACTCAAAAAAACCTATAAATCTTGCTGAGTATAGGGTTACAGCGAGATCGATGATAAATATTGAAATATATCTTTACATTTAACGTAGACAATGTTACATTTATTTACATAAGCAAATTACGGAGCCTACTCTCATGACATCTCGCGGATATACCTCAGACGATCTTGGTCGTATCAACAGCTTTGCCGTTGAGCCCAAAACTTCTGCCCAACAAGAGCCTGTATTTGGATTCAATAAAAACGCCGAAAGAATTAGTGGACGTCTTGCCATGGTTGGCTTCACGTCCATTCTGCTCCTAGAGCTTGCCACTCAACTCAACTTTGTTCAAATTGTTACGGGTGTCTAAGACTCTCATGTTGCCAAGACAATACCTCCCTTTAAAAACAAAGGGAGGTACTTCTTTCTTAACCTTAAAAATTTAAGTTAGAAAGTCTGACCAGAACGCTGCCAGCAAAGTCCCAAGACAGAATAATCCCATGTTAGTTGAGATCACCTTAGAGCGCCTTCTGGGTCAGTATGCAGTTGGCGATCGCAACTTTAACTCTATTATTTTAGAAGCTGCAAACATTGCAGAGTTATGCCTTGACAATATCATCTGTGAACAAGCCAATCTAGCCAAGGTCAACTTCAGTTTGACCCAGCTACGTCACAGCAGTTTCAGGGGTACAAATTTATCCCAAGGTCTACTCTGGCGAACACAATTGTGCCAAGCCAACCTCAAGGGAACCAACTTGAGCCAAGCCCAGATGATCCGTGCCAATCTTCAGGGCGCTCATTTAGATGAATCTCTCTTAGTCATGGCGGATCTAAGGCTAGCCAATTTGCAAGGGGCCAATTGCCAAGCAGCCAATTTAGTCGGTGCTGACTGCCGCTATGCCAATCTGGAGGGTGTGAATTTCAGCGGTGCTAACCTCAGTCGGGTCAACTTCACCGGGGCCACTCTCGCCGGAGCCAATCTCCACAATGCCATCTTGACTGGGGCAATTCTTAAGGCCGTTGACCTGAGCCAAGTTGCCCTCACAGAAGCCTTTTGGCCCCATCGGGAGATCTCTACCCCTACTGCCTTGAAACCAAGAACTGCACAGTTGTCCCAACCCCAATAGCGCTTACAATGGACAGGCCTGGTCTACTAGGCCAATTGTATTCGGCTAGACCAATGGCCATTAAGCCCCTATGGATAGCGCCAGTGAACTCATTCCTCAAGGAACCGAGGACGGAACTCTAACATTCTTTTCACCGATCTTCTGCGAGTCTTTCCATAGCCATTCTGGGGCCTATCAAGAAGCCGTCGGCAAGTTTGTTCAACCCACCCAGCTTAGGCAAAAAGCGCAAGAACCGGAGCTTGCTATTTTAGATATCTGTTATGGCTTGGGCTATAACAGTGCTGCCGCCTTAGAGGCGGTTTGGCAGATTAATCCAGCCTGTCACATTCACTTAATTGCCCTAGAGCTAAATCCTGCAGTCCCTAAGGCTGCTATTGCCCATCATTGCTTGCAAGATTTTTCTCCCGCTGTCCAGACTTGCCTAAGCAACTTAGCCACAACTCATCAGGTTAACACAGACACCCTCACCGCCAGACTCTACATTGGCGATGCCCGCCAAAGGCTACCAGCGTTACCAGAGCAAAACTTCTTAGCAGCAGCTATTTTTCTCGATCCTTTTTCGCCCCCTCGTTGTCCCCAGCTCTGGACTGTAGAGTTCTTAGCTTTGGTGAGCCATTGCCTAGATCCTCAGGGCATCTTAGCGACTTATTCCTGCGCTGCAGCTGTGCGCTCAGGGTTGATGATGGGAGGGCTACAGGTTGGCTCTAGCCCTCCCATCGGTCGGCGATCACCCGGTACCGTGGCAGCCTATATCCCAACAGAACTACCCCCCTTATCCCAGCAAGAAACAGAGCATTTACACACCCAAGCCGCGATACCCTATCGAGATCCGACCCTCAGGGATAATGCCCAGACTATCTTGGCCCGTCGTCAGCAAGAGCAGCAACAATCTAAATTGGAACCAACCAAGGCTTGGAAAAAACGCTGGTTTCTTGACCTAGACCTCGTAAAACCCGATTAGAACGATCAATAAAGAAGCGCTGCCTATATAGACAGCGCTTCTTTTAAATATAGTTAGAAAATTAAGTGGAGTCACAAAATGTGATCAGCGGTTTAAGCAGCCAGATCAACACCTGTGTCCCGAGCAATGACTGCAGGGATATTTTCAAACTTGAAGCCCATGGCTCTCAAGGTATGGAAAAGATGACCTTGGAGACAATAGAAGGCGAGATAGTAAGTGATATTTGCCAACCAAGCCCGAGAGCTAAAAACGCCATCGGCTAAGTCTGCAGTATCGGCGAAGTAAGGGGCAATGCCAAATTTCACTTCTAAGGCAGCGCCGTAAAATTCAATGGGATAGGCGAAGGTATTAACAACGCAGAAATAGGTAGAGATGAAGCCCATAAGAGCGACACCACCTAAAGATGCACCCAACAGCCCATCGGGAGAGTATAGTGCTTCTCTGGAGCCAAGATTGCGTTCCCATTTGAAGGGTGCAACATTGATATGCCAAAGACCACCCGCAATATCAAATAGACCAATAAACAAATGACCAGAGGCGATGTCTTCTAGGTTATTGACAAAGAATGGGTTGTAGCCAGGAGTAGACCAACCATACTTGAATACATTGAGAATGGAGGAGGGAGCGGCAGTTCTGACTTCGCCAACTGTGGGGTCATAAATACCGTGGATTTGAATCCATGCCACGAAGAGCAAAGAAGCAAAACCGATAAATAGCAGATGGTTGCCTAAAATGTAGCCCAGCTTCTTTTCCTCATCCCACTGGAACGCAAAATTTTCGGTGGTACCTCGCCCACCCTCGGCTAAGTCTGTTGGGCCTATCTTGGAATGGAAATAAGCACCCGCAAATAGCACAAAGCTAGCGACCATGTGGACGGCACCAATTTGGGTGTAAACAAAGGTATTGTTCACAACACCACCAGGGCCGATGCCAAAGCCTTCTGCCGCCAAGTGAGGGATCAAAACTAGCCCTTGCTCATACATGGGCAAAGTTGGATCAAAGGCTTGATTTTCTGAAAAAGTGTTGAACCCGACCCAAAACATGATTAAGCCGATCTGCAAAATATGTGCAGCCAGCCACTTACCGGATACTGAGGTGTCAGTTAGGCGACTATTTCCCTGATACCAGGGGTATTCAGGTGAAGTATCGACTTTAGTTCCTTTAGTTGCCATTTTGTTTATTCCAAAAATTAACGCTTAGAAGAAAAACGACTCTAATAAATTTCGCCTGATAAAATTCACATCTCAGCCAAAGGGATTTATTAAACAGGCGCATGAAATAATGTTACGACGCGATGCACAGGACAACAAGCCATTCAGGAATTTAGTCTGTCAAAGCAACAAGGAGATCGTTAAGACTAGATTGACCCCTGCTCTCCATAGGATGGATCCTCTGATTTGGCTGCTATCCGCCTAAGTACAATCCCTTGAGAGGTTTCAATAGTTTTCTAAGGAGGCCCCAGGAAACTGATCACCCTTCGCTAAAACTAAGCAAGTGGGATAAGACGCTTAGGCTTCTAAATTGTCTTAATCCCTTTCTATATATCATGTTCTGATGATAAGTTTTCGTGACTTAGGTAACAAGATGTAATTTTTTGTGAAGCTCTTAGGGAGCGATATGGATGCCAGAGGTGGATTGAGGCTTAATTTTCACCTTAGACCTGCCTTGGTCTTCGGTCGTTCTTTGGAATGGACTCTTGTAGCCCTAAGGATATATACCTTGGGGTGGAACAAAGTTTTAGAATTGTCTTCTATTACACAACTACAAGTGCAAGGTGAAATTAGCTAAATTTTCTAAATCAGGGCAGAAAGCTCTGAGAAGAGAGCTTTAACTATCATTCCAACTGTATATTAAGGACTTCAAAATGTTTGGTTTATCTCAGCACCCTTCTAGCCGTGCTATTTTGCTGACTTGTGGATTTTCGGTGAGTGCGATCGCACCCCTGATGAGCACCTTGCCGGCCACCGCCCAAACCAACTTCTCAGATGTAGGCTTTAACTATTGGGCCAGACCTTTTATCGAAAAGCTTTCTGAAAAAGGGATTATCAAAGGCTTTCCAGATGGCAGCTTCAAGCCTGATGAACCCGTGACTCGTGCTCAATTTGCGGCAATTGTCAGCCAAGCCTTTGATGAAGAAGCAAGTCGTCAATATCGAGGTTTTGCCGACGTCCCTGCCAACCATTGGGCACAGACTGCCATTGGTAGGGCCTATAGCACTCGGTTCCTGTCGGGATATCCTGGTAATTTATTTGAACCCAATCAAGAAATCCCTAAGGTTCAAGCCTTGGTTTCTCTCTCTAGTGGCTTAGACCTAGAACCAGAGGATGCAACCGATCAAATACTAGGGGTTTATCGAGATGCTTCTGCCATTCCTGGATATGCAGACAAAGGTGTGGCAGCGGCAACTGAAGCGGGCTTAGTGGTGAATTACCCGAATGTCAAGTTCTTAAACCCTAACCAAGAAGCGACACGGGCTGAAATTGCAGCCTATGTCTATCAAGCTCTAGTGGATCAAGGGGACCTTGAGCCTATTCCTCAAAACGCCCGAGCCAATGACTATATTGTCAAACTAGAGGGAGCCCCAAACACCAGCCCAACCGCTAATACTGGGCAGGTAGTGCTTGCTGGTACTCAAATTCAGGTGAAATATCCCGGCCCAAATAAAGTCAATCTAATTGTGGCACCTGGAGAAACGATCCAAACCACCCTAGAGGTCGCCGAAGATATCAAAAATGCTTCTGGCAATCTGCTCATTCCTAAGGGCAGCTTAATTTCAGGGCGTTTAGTGCCTATTAATGTGAACAACACCACCCCAGGAACCCAGTTTGTTGCCGATCAGCTTAAAATTGCTACTCGGAGCTACAACTTTAGCGCTACCTCTAATCCCCTTGTCGCTGTATCCTCTCAGTCTGTCCAAGCCAGCAGATATTCAAGGGGCTGTTGGCACTGTAGCGGCCCAAGCTATCTTAGGATCTTTGCTTGGGGGCAGCGGTTTCAACTTAAGCTCACTGCTCAATGTATTGGGAGGGACACCCGCCAATCCCGCGAACACGAGTACAGTGATTGTGGTCGACCCCACCACATTAGTGTTAACAACGCAAACCCCCCTCAACCTGGGTAGCTGAGCAGGCAAGGTGCCCCGTGATCAAACCCATCAACGCATCTAACTCTAGGGATAGATTAGGTTTCAGGCTATGGGTTTGATCTTGACAAAAGTTTACATAGCCGCTAAATTCTTACGTAAAGTTACCTTCATAAGGTTGTACGGAGTCTTCTATGAATTCACAAGAACCCATGTGGGGATTCACAAACTTTGCTGAGACCCTTGGTGGCCGTTTGGCAATGCTGGGATTCTTTTTAGGCTATATCACCGAATGGTTCACTGGAGAGGGTATGCTCGCCCAAATCCTGTCTATATTTACCTTCTAAAGATCTCTTATGAGTCGAGCGAGTGCCTCAATTTTTTGAGTAGACCTTAGTTGCTATTTTGCTTAATCAGTCTCTAGATCAGAGGCTGATTTTTTGTATGGGCTCAGATGCTGCTTCAAGGCGATCAGTAACCACCTCTGTGCCCCTATTTATTAGGCCCCACTCATTCCATCCTCACAGGTTGCATCCTCATCTTCATGCCCTTCAAACAAAGTTAGCCAGTCGCAATAAAAAAAATTGCAAGCCTGGGTTGACATTTCGTTACAAAGGATTTACATTAGTTTACATAGGACATTACTTATCAATTACGGAGTCAATTTGCTATGAGTACTCAAAATCCTGTTTGGGGTTTCACCGATTTTGCAGAAACCTTTGGTGGTCGTCTAGCAATGGTCGGATTCTTTTTGGCTGTCACCACTGAAGTCCTGACCGGACAAGGTATTGTCGGTCAAGTTTCAGCTCTTTTGCACCTATCTTAAGGTAGGTTTTAGCCAGAAGAGGCAACTTAACGCATCTTAAATCTCTATTTGTTACACCTTTCCTTTCATTTTCTTCCCCAGCTAATCCCTGGGGTTTTTTTTGTATTTTTTTGCCCAACCCCCTTTGCCTAAACATCTTGTCTCCTCAGATACTGATGCTTCTCTTGCGATATCCCAGATATCTCTATCTGTTCATGTTGGCCTAGAGGCCTCGACACTGCCGTTGATGGGGCAAGGTGTGAACTAGCTTTATCTTCTGGTGGATGGTAACTAGAGCAAGAGAAAAGTAAAGTTTGTATGTCCAGTTATCATTATTTTCCTAAAACAGCAATACTTGTTGACACTATGTTACAAATTAGTTAACATTGTTTACATAGCGTTACATTTAGAAAAGATTATGTTTGCCCCCCTTGTTGTTCTTGTCCGTCAGTTTGTTGGCCAGCCTAGATTTATTAAAGTTCGCGGTCAGGCCATTGCATTGCATACAAAGGCAATTACTGCGTTCTGTAATCGAGTCGGCATTGAGCGCCAGCGCCGCCAAGGATGGATTCGTCTCGCGCGCGACAATGGTAAGCGTCTGGGTCTATTAGCTTAAGAAAGCTCAGCGCTTCATGCTCCATTTCTGATCATTCCCTTGCCAGTCCCTCACTCTAAAGCTATGAACGCCTCACCCTCAGATAAGCTGGTTCAGTTTTTACAAGAAGAACTTTTGGTGCCAGCGGATGCGATCGCCTTAGGAATTCGCCAACAACAGCATTTATCGGGTTCATTGCCCATTGCGCTGTGGTCCTATGGTTTTATCACTCTGAATCAACTCAATCGGCTCTTTGACTGGCTAGAAATGGCCTAACCTTGAGTCAAGACCCTGCTTACTCTTTCTTAGCAATCAATCCTCCTAAGCAACAAGGAAATAACAATGCCTATTAAAGATAAACCCCAAAGATCCAGGCCCAATCTATTCACAAGTTTGTTGCTGGTCTTACCAGGTATTCTGCTTTTAATTAACCTAATTATTCCCTTTACCTTTGCTCCACGCATCCCTAAAGTTCCCTATAGTTTCTTCATCGAACAAGTAAGAGACGAGCAAGTCGCGCGAGTCTCTGTTGGCCAAGACGTGATTCGCTATCAAATTAAAAGCACAGATGGTAGTCCTGCACAACTGTTAGAAACGACGCCCATCTTTGACCTAGAACTACCCAAGCTTCTAGAATCCAAAGGTGTTGAATTTGCTGCTACTCCACCCCCTAGCAATCGGTGGTTTACGACCCTATTGAGCTGGGTTATCCCCCCCTTAATTTTTGTGGGTATTTTCCAACTCTTTAGCCGTGGCGGCGGTGGTGGTGGCCCTCAAGGGGCATTATCTGTCACCAAAAACAAGTCTAAAGTCTATGTCGAAGGCGACGATAATAAAGTCACCTTTGATGATGTCGCTGGCGTTGAAGAATCGAAAACGGAGCTTCAAGAAGTTGTTGAGTTTCTGAAATCTCCCCAGCGCTTCACTGATATTGGCGCCAAAATTCCCAAAGGTGTTCTCTTGGTTGGCCTCCCGGCACAGGTAAAACCTTGATGGCTAAAGCCGTTGCTGGTGAGGCAGGAGTACCCTTCTTTAGTATCTCTGGTTCTGAATTTGTAGAACTTTTTGTTGGTACGGGTGCCGCTCGGGTGCGAGATCTCTTTGAGCAAGCTAAGAAAAAAGCTCCCTGTATTATCTTTATTGACGAACTAGATGCTGTGGGTAAATCTCGCTCCGGTGGTAATGGTTTTATGGGCGGCAACGACGAACGAGAACAAACCCTCAACCAATTGCTGACAGAGATGGATGGTTTTGGAGCAGGTGATGCCACCGTTATCGTCCTGGCGGCCACTAACCGGCCCGAGACCCTTGATGCAGCCCTACTCAGACCCGGTCGTTTTGACCGTCAAGTCTTAGTGGATCGACCAGACTTAATTGGTCGGCTTGCCATCCTAGAGATTTACGCTAAGAAAGTTAAACTCGGCGAAAAGGTAGATCTAAAAGCAATGGCGACTCGTACCCCTGGGTTTGCCGGCGCAGATTTAGCAAACTTGGTCAATGAAGCTGCACTGTTAGCGGCGCGCCGGGGTAGCAAGGTTGTTGAAAGTGAAGATTTCGCCGAAGCCATTGAGCGAGTTGTGGCTGGTCTTGAGAAAAAGACCCGCGTTCTCAATGAAAAGGAAAAGAAAATCGTGGCTTATCACGAAGTGGGTCATGCCCTAGTGGGAGCCAAAATGTCTGGCAATGAGCAAATTGAGAAAATCTCGATTGTGCCTCGTGGCATGGCAGCCTTGGGCTATACCTTGCAAGTGCCCACAGAGGATCGGTTTTTGCTCAATGAGCAAGAGTTGCGTGGTCAGATTGCCACCCTTTTAGGGGGACGTGCTGCAGAAGAGATCATCTTTGGGAGTATCACCACGGGGGCCTCTAATGATCTGCAACGGGCCACGGATTTGGCAGAGCAGATGGTGACCTCCTATGGGATGAGTCAGGTCTTAGGTCCTCTGGCTTATGATAAGGGTCAACAGAATAACTTCTTAGGTGGCATGAATGCACGGCGGGTGGTCAGTGACCAGACAGCCCAGGCTATTGATCAGGAGGTTAAAGACATTGTTGAGACTGCTCACCAGCAGGCTCTTGAAATTCTCACCTCTAACCGTCAATTGCTAGAGATGATTTCAGAGCAACTCCTGGAAACAGAGGTCATTGAAGGAGATAGCCTCCGCCAGCTTCTGGGTCAGGTGGATGATCAGCATCTTCTCCCAAATAGTGAGGAGAAAGCTGTAGCGGCGATTCCTGCTTAACCAAAAACTGCTAACCAAACCTAAAAAAAGACCCCTTCAGGGGTCTTTTTTTAGGTT
>JAAUUW010000076.1 GCA_012030735.1 Acaryochloridaceae cyanobacterium SU_2_1 | reverse complement strand
TGAACAATTGCAGTACGGTTTTGGTAGGTTTGCTGTCCAGTCATGGCTCACTTGCCTCGCTCATAGTGACTGAAGTATAAGCTGTTCGGCCCAGGATAGCTCTAGACACCATTTCCTGATCTATCTGGTGGCGATGGGGAGCGACTGGCAGTTAATCTCCAATCCAAGACCTGCCCAGTGCTAAAGGCCCTCAGACTGCCATCGGCCAATCTGAGGCATAGCCGCCCTTTTTCGTCTAGACCTGCTCCCTGACCTGAAATTCTCTCTGTCGCGGTCTCTAAGGTAAAGGTGCGGTGGCGCAAAATATCGCGATCGCGCAGCTCTGGTAGATAAGCATGGAGCCCTACCCCCTCTGTTTGATTCAGCATGGCAACCATCTGCACCAAATAATCGCGAAGTCGTTCTAAGAGCAGGAGCTCCTCTGGCAACCAGGCCGAGAGTTGATGCAGGCTGATTGCATGCCCCATCTGATCGAGGGTCAATCCAGCTTCGGCAAAGTTAACGGCATAGTTGAGGCCAACACCAACAACCACCCGTGCCTGGGCTACAGCTTCCCTCGAGGCGGTTTCACATAATATTCCCGCTACTTTTCGATCAGCAATCAATACGTCATTGGGCCATTTTAGGCCAAAGCAGTCTCTGTAATCGGGCAGGAGCGCTTCAAGAGCGTGGATCACAGCCAAGCCTGCCCCCAAGCTTAAACCCGTCAACTGAGACCTAGGTAACTCTAGAATAAAACTTGCGGTCAGCACACCCTTCGGCGCATACCAAGGACGGTCATACTGCCCTCGCCCTGCGGTTTGTCGGTGGGTAAACACGACGGTCCCAGGGGCCAAATGTTCTAGATGTGTTAATGCCCAAGTATTGGTACTTGGACATTCATCCACCCAATGCAGCCATCCAGGAAAATCCATTCCGTCCTGTAATATGAATATTGATTATGGCAGAATTAGGCAGTCCAGATCATCAATAAAAATTACGCTGAGGACCAAGGCTTGGGGGTGACGAGTTGAATAGTTTCCTGAGATTAGTTTGGCTCCATGACATACTCTGCTCCCTCGAATCGCTATAGCTCCTTAGATGTTTTTCGCGGAATTGCCATTGCCGGAATGCTGCTTGTCAATAAAGCGGGAGTTGCGGACCAAGTGTATCCGCAACTTAAACATCCCGATTGGCATGGGTTAACCCTGGCAGATTTAGTATTTCCATTTTTTCTGGTGGCCGTCGGGGCGGCCTTGGCCTTTTCCTTGGCTCGCTTCACCACTTCGTCCATTCAACCGGATCGGGTGGTTTATGGCCGTATTCTGCGACGCAGTGCCCTTTTATTTTTTCTGGGCCTGTTGTTAAATGGCTTTTGGACCTACGATTTGAGCAGCCTTCGGATTATGGGGGTGTTGCAGCGCATTAGTTTGGCCTATTTGGCGGCAGCTCTGATAATTTTGAAGGTGCCGCGCAAGGGCCTAGGGTGGGTGACGGGAGTTTTGTTGGTGGGCTATTGGCTTGCTCTCACCTTTGTGCCGGTACCGGAGTTTGGGGCAGGCATCTTGACGCGGGCCGGGAATTTTGGCGCCTATGTTGATCGATTGATCATTGGCACTGCCCATTTGTATAAGGGAGATCAATATGCATCGATGGGAGACCCTGAGGGGTTGTTCAGCACCTTGCCGGCGATCGCAACTGTGCTGCTGGGCTACCTAGCCGGAGACTGGCTCCGTGAGCGGGCTAGTGGTTTCAAAATCAGAACCAGTAGGCATAGTATGACCTTAGCGATCTATGGCCTGATCAGTATCAGCTTAGGGTTGCTATGGAGCATAGTCTTTCCCATCATAAAAAATTATGGACTAGCTCCTATGTCCTGCTCACGGTCGGTATTGCCCTCATCCTACTGGCAGCCTGTTACGAACTAATCGAAGTGCGGCGAATACAACTCTGGAGCAAACCCTTTGAAGTGTTGGGCCTCAACTCGATAGGCATCTTTGTGGCCTCCGTATTAATGATTAAAAGCTTAGTCCTCACCCATATCGGTACGGGGCAAGAGGCCCCCACAACCTTTGCCTGGCTTTATGGGCATCTCTTTCTCAGTTGGACAACACCCAAATTCGGTTCATTTCTGTTCGCCTTGATCACCCTTTGTTTCTGGTGGCTAGTCGCCTATGGGCTATATCGACGGCAATGGTTTTTAAAGATATAGCGCGATCTAAATTTCTAACTATCGCCAGCCCGCTAGTAACAGCCCCAAGGTGAGGGATCTGCCCAGGTCTTAAGCAACACTGAGAAACTTTTGATAGTCCTCAGCGATAGCTTTTACCGCCACCTCATAAAGTTGCTGGCCATGCTCAGGTCTGGCAAGGGATGGATCAGACCCCATCCGTCCATCGACATAATGTTGCCGGAAATGGGCAGCGCCATAAATCGGATGGCCCGAGGCCACCTCTGCACTCAAAGCTGCCTCCTTAATCACCTCTGGATAGATAAACTGGGTGAGAGCGACTTCACTCGGAGTGGCATGGGAGCCTTCGCGATCGCCATAGAGTTCCTTTGCCAACTGGTAGACCAGCCGATTCACATACCAGTTATTCAAGTGACATTGCACCTGATCTGAGCCTGGAATCTGCAAATCTGAGACAGTAGCATAGATCTCTGAAAAGCAGCCTTTAAGGTGGCCACATTGCCACCATGGCCATTAATAAAGAAAAAATCGCCCGAAAATCCGGCCCTAGTTTAAGCTCACCAGATAAATCTCGAATCACCAATATTAGCGTCGCTGGGCGTAGGCTCATGCTGCCTGGAAACTCAGTATGATGCAAGGCCATACCCACATTAATAGTTGGCCCCACTAAAGCCTGCACCTGCTCGCCAACTCCCTTGGCAATCACCTCCGCACAAATGGCATCGGTACCAATCAAACCCGTGGGTCCATGTTGCTCCGTGGAGCCAATGGGCAAAATAATGCCAACAGACTGTTGTAAATACAGTTCCACTTCTGGCCAAGTACACAGATGTAACAGCATGGTCATCCTGAGATAGCAGTATTACGACATTGAATGGGCTGTGTCGTCCCTTATATTATGGCCTTATACTAGGGCTCTCACGTCAGCCCTGATCGGGACTCATAACGTTCATAGGCATCAATAATTTTCCCCACCAGCGGATGACGGACAATATCGCCTTTATTCATATAACAAAAAGCAATCCCCTCAATCGGTTGTAAAATCTTTTCGGCCACGGCCAAACCCGAGGTCTGGTTAGAGGGCAAATCGGACTGGGTGACATCACCCGTCACCACCATGCAGGAATCCTGACCAAGGCGAGTCAGCATCATTTTCATTTGAGCTGGGGTTGTGTTTTGGGCTTCATCTAGAATGACAAAGGCACGATTGAGGGTGCGGCCTCTCATATAGGCCAAGGGAGCCACTTCGATGGTGCCCCGCTCCATCAGGCTGGTAATCCGATCTGCTTCAATCAATTCATATAGCGCATCGTAAAGAGGCCGCAAATAGGGATTTACCTTTGTTGTAAATCGCCGGGTAAAAACCCTAATTTCTCCCCGGCTTCTAAGGCTGGCCGGGTTAGGATCAAGCGCTCATATTGATTGGCTAGCAAGGCTTGCACTGCTAACACAGCAGCTAAATAAGTTTTGCCCGTTCCCGCTGGCCCAATGCCGAAGGTTAATGGCCGCTTGCGAATGGCCTGCACATATTGGCGCTGATGAAAGGTTTTGGCACGAATCTGCTCGCCTCTGCGGGTTGTCGCCAACACATCTTGCCGTAAGTCTTGCCATTCTCCTTGGCGTTTAGTATTTAAAGCCTGCTGGGCTGCCAGGATATCAACTGGGGAAACAGTTTGACCTAATTGCCAGGTCTCTTGCAGCAAATAAATGAGCTGTTGGCAAAGCTGAGCTTGCTTGTCTGTCCCCGAAATTAAAAGTTCTTGGCCACGCAAAGTCAGGCGGGCTCCCGTCTGTTGGGCCAGCAGCTTCAGATTAGCCTCTTGCTCCCCTGCTAACGCGATCGCGCTATCGGGGCTGGGCAATTGAATGGTCAGGCCCTTGAGCATCGCCGATAAATTTCAATGACTTGTATCAGTTACTCGAACTGCGTTGTTCTGCTGGAAAGCGTTTCTGAGGTGGTTTTACGGCTGGCCGATGCGTTTTTTTTTGCTTGCTGCTCACTAAAGACTTCTAAGCTGACAGATTGATCAGCCATCTGACCTGCTTTTTCAACAAGGGTTCGCACGGCTTGAATCGTCCGTCCCCCTCTGCCAAACACACGCCCCTTATCAGCACCGGCAAAGGCTAACCGAATCCAAACCCGGCCGCGGCTGTTAGTCTCGCAATCTACGCTCAAGGAATCTGCTGATTCCAAAAAAGGCTCAATCAAGAAGCGAACCAGAGCAACATAGTTATTTTGAGGAGCAGGGGGTACAGACATAGCATGCAGTTGAGACGCATTAATTAAGCCTGAGCTTTAACTTTGGCTGGTTCTAAAAGACTGGCTTTCTCCAGAATGCGGCGTACGGTATCCGTGGGTTGAGCACCCTCCTTGAGACGCTTAGCAATCGCCTCTACATGCAGACGGGTCTCGTCGGTAATGGGATTGTAGTAACCCAATTCCTCTAAGGGGCGACCATCTCTGCGATCACGACTATTCATCGCTACAATCCGGTAACTTGCAGATCGCTTCTTACCATACCGCTTTAGTCTGAGTTTGATCATACTGCTCGAGAGAGTCTCCTGCTGCAATTCTAATGACAAATGACAACTGTAACAAAGGCGCTGAACCAAGTCTTCAATACCTAGCCCAAACCAATTCTTGCCCAAATCCAATTTATTTAGGTTCTTGATCATATCATCTTCAACGAAAAATCTCACAAAAATTTTTCAGAAAATTGTAAGGCTGAGGATAACCCAGAGCCATCCTGACCTCTAGGCAGCAACAATTGCTTCCCAGAGGTGGGTTCCATCACCAAATTACATCCTCTGGCCAGATAATCTCCCAAGTGGAATCGTCCTCAATAACAGCCGCCACCTAAGGGGCAAGCCAGACTCAAACAACCTTGAGCCTCACTCAGAAGAGTGAGGCGTTAATCTTCGAACTCTGACAAAGCGGTCTCCCGACCCGATATGATTGTTGGCAAACGACGCAGGATAAATTTTGTATGCGAATTCTTTTCGTGGCAGCAGAAGCAGCCCCCATGGCTAAAGTAGGAGGCATGGCCGATGTAGTAGGCGCGCTGCCCCTAGTGCTCAAAAAGATGGGGCATGATGTTCGCATCTTTATGCCTTACTACGGTTTTCTGCCCGACAAGATCGATATCCCTAAAACACCGGTCTGGCTAGGATCGGCAATGTTTGAAGACTTTGCCGTATATGAAACCCTTTTGCCCAACAGCGACGTTCCTTTATACCTGTTTGAGCATCCCTCCTTTCTGCCTCGCACGATTTATGGTGGCGAGAATGAAGACTGGCGATTTACGCTATTTGCCAATGGAGCGGCTGAATTTTGCTGGAATTATTGGAAACCCAGAATTATTCATTGCCATGACTGGCATACCGGCATGATTCCGGTCTGGATGCATCAAACACCCGATATCTCAACTATCTTCACGATTCACAACCTCGGCTACCAAGGGCCTTGGCGCTGGCGGCTAGAAGAGATGACTTGGTGCCCTTGGTATATGCAAGGACACAATACTATGGCGGCAGCCGTGCAATATGCCGATCGGGTGAATACTGTCTCACCCACCTATGCTCAGCAAATCAAAACCCCTACCTATGGCGAGACTCTCGAAGGCTTAATGTCCTTCATTAGCGACAAACTAGTGGGTATTCTCAATGGCATTGATACCGATATTTATAATCCCGAGACGGACAAGTATCTCACCCAAAACTATACGGCCAAAACCTTAGATCATCGGCGAGCCAATAAAATTGCCCTTCAAGAAGAACTAGGCTTACAGGTGAATTCAGGAGCATTTCTCGTCAGCATGGTGACCCGCTTGGTAGAGCAAAAAGGACTTGATCTTGTCTTACAGGTCTTAGATCGGTTTATGAGCTATACCGATGCCCAGTTTGTACTTCTAGGAACGGGCGATCGCTACTACGAAACCCAAATGTGGCAAATTGCCTCCCGCTATAGTGGGCGAATGTCGACGCAATTACTCTATAACTCAGCCTTATCCCAACGGGTCTATGCTGGTTCAGATGCCTTCTTAATGCCCAGTCGTTATGAGCCTTGTGGAATTAGCCAACTTCTAGCCCTCCGCTATGGCAGTGTTCCCATTGTGCGCCGTACGGGTGGGCTGACAGACACAGTGATCCATCATGACCCGATCCGGCAAACGGGCACAGGCTATTGCTTTGATCGCTACGAACCCCTTGACTTATATACCTGCATGGTCAGGGCTTGGGAAGGGTTTCACTATCAACAACCCTGGAAAGACCTACAAGCCAGGGGCATGAGTACAGATTTTAGCTGGAAGAGATCTGCTCAAGCCTATAACCAGATGTATCACGAAGTGACAGGTCTACCCCTCGATCTACCGCCCCAGCCGTAACCAGCACCAAGGCAGCGACCTACTTAAGATAGATGGAGGGATGTCTGGTAAAAACAAGTTGGCAGGATGGTCTTATGAGACAATGCAAAGATAGTTAGGCATCCCGAACATCCGCATTGCCTTTCGCCCTTCCATCTTTATTTGCTGAGTTTTATCATGACCATCTACATTGGTAACCTGTCTTACCAGGCGACTGAAAATGATCTTCGCGAAGTCTTTGCAGAATATGGCACTGTTAAACGGGTCGTATTACCTGTTGATCGAGAGACAGGAAGAATGCGAGGCTTTGCCTTTGTGGAAATGACCGAAGACAACCATGAGGATACTGCAATCACTGACCTTGACGGTGCCGAATGGATGGGACGTCAACTCAAGGTCAATAAAGCCAAACCAAAGGAACGCTAATCCTACTCAGGTGCAGCCGTTTAAAATCAAATAAAGTCTTGTCCAAAGAAATCTCTAAAGGACCAAGATCGCCAAAGGGCCATAATGAGCAAAGACTCATTATGGCCCTTTGAAGAGATGGTAAATCCTACTTAGCTTCCCCGGCTGGCGGTTTGGGCATAGAGAAGAATCAGAAAGACACAAGGGATAAAAACAAATAAAGCGGTGCTAATGGCACCTAGATCATTAACTGGCATAGCAACTAATCTCTATCTCAACTGGGCATTTATAACACTCACAATACCATTTTTGCTAAACCTCTTCGTTAAGAGTTCTTGGCTCTAGTCCTTAAAAGACCAATTTCTCCTGCTGCTCTCCTTTTACATGACCTTTGGCAAGCAAAATTTTCTGCGATCGCTAGCATTCTTCCCCCTGCCAAACAAGCTATTCTCAGGGTTTTGTCTTAATCTGAGCCGATCCATTAACTAAAGTTTGACAGGCCAAACGATAATTCTCTGGCTTCTTGCGGAGCAACCGACTTTCCGTCTCCGTTCGCGGCGATAGCTGATCTAAGCCTGCCGCCACTTCAACGATACAAGTGCCACATTGGCCATAGCCACCACAATTCATTAATTTACCCTTGAGCTTATAGATACCAATCTGATGCTCTAAAGCCACCAAACGCAGATTTGCGCCCTCTTCAGCTTCGAATACTTGTTCCTCATTGACAAACAGAATACTGCTCATTATCAAATGGCTCACCTTGATGATGTTTTGTTGAAGCTCGCCTGAGGTTGGAGATAACGCCTCAGGGGATCGGTCAGCGTTCTCTGAAGGAATTCCATGAAGCGGAATTTCAAATCGTTAAGTTCTCTTGCATTGAGTCCTGAGCATAGTTACACTTCTTTATATTGTTTATTGTTTTGTATCGTACATTAGGTTGCCCCCAAACATACAGGCATTGGTAAAACCAAGCATTTACCCTTGTTCTGTCTCTGTGTTTTTGAAAAAAAACAACAGAGCCTAGCCCCGCTAGCGTCTCAATAGCCTGAATCCAAACTCGGGTTTATGCAATGGCAGCACCAAGTATGGTTCAATAAATCACAGTGACCACAGCAGTTGGCTTAAATTAATTACTGCAATAGATAAAAAAGGATTCGGAAACTATCTTCAGTCGATGAATCCTATTAAAGATCGGCTCATTAATAAAATGCTGCAAGTAAAAGTATTGACGTTTTAGAGGAGGAGCGTAGTCGATGGGACTACCCTGGTACCGAGTACATACAGTTGTTCTGAATGACCCAGGACGACTACTTTCTGTGCATTTGATGCACACTGCCCTGGTGAGTGGCTGGGCAGGCTCCATGGCGCTCTATGAGCTGGCCAAATACGATCCAAGCGATCCTGTGCTTAACCCAATGTGGCGTCAAGGCACCTTTGTGATGCCTGTTATGACTCGCATTGGGGTCACCCATTCTTGGAGTGGGTGGACAGTTACTGGTGAACCTTGGGTTGCCCCTCCGGGGATCTTAGGAGCACACTATAACTTCTTCAGCTATGAGGGTGTCATCCTCATGCATATCCTAGCTGCTGGTTTATTTTTCTTGGCTGCAGTTTGGCACTGGATCAATTGGGATTTAGAAGTCTACTATCCCGATGGTGCCTCTGAAGCAGCTAGTGACTGGCCCAAGATTTTTGGTCTACATTTGTTGATTTTAGGGATCGTTTGTTTTGGGTTTGGTTCTCTACATTTGACCGGTATCCTCGGTCCAGGAATGTGGGTCTCTGATCCCTATGGCCTAACGGGCCATATTGAAGGAGTCAGACCAGACTGGAGACCTTTTGCCTTTGACCCCTATAACCCAACAGGGTTGGTTACACACCATATCTCTGCGGGTATTGCCCTGATTATTGGTGGGATTTTCCACACCGTTTCTCGTCCCTCAGAGCGCTTATACAATGCCTTGAGCATGGGAAATGTGGAAACCGTGCTCTCTAGCTCGATTGCCTTTGTGGCTGCTGCTGCCTTCGTCATGGTAGGAACCATGTGGTATGGCAGTGCAACTACTCCTATTGAGTTGTTTGGTCCGACCCGCTATCAATGGGATAGTGGCTATTTTCAACAAGAAATTCAACGCCGTGTTCAGTCTGGTCAAGACTGGGGACAGATTCCTGAGAAGCTTGCTTTCTACGACTACATTGGCAATAGTCCTGCAAAAGGCGGTTTGTTCCGTACAGGTGCTATGAACAGTGGTGATGGATTGGCTCAAGCTTGGGAAGGTCATCCGAGCTTCAAGGATAGTGAAGGTCGCGAGTTGTTTGTCCGCCGGATGCCCAACTTCTTCGAGACTTTTCCTGTTGTTTTACAGGATAAAGATGGTGTTGTTAGGGCTGATATTCCTTTCCGTCGGGCTGAATCTAAATATAGCTTTGAGCAGAAAGGGGTTACGGTTTCTTTCTCGGGTGGTGCCTTAAACGGTAAAACCTTTACGGATGCCCCTACTGTCAAGAAATATGCTCGGAAAGCTCAGTTGGGTGAACCCTTCGAGTTTGATCGTGCGACCTTCAATTCTGATGGCGTTTTCCGAACTAGCACTCGTGGTTGGTTTGCCTTTAGTCATTCTTGCTACGCATTGCTGTTCTTCTTTGGTCACTGGTGGCACGGTGCCCGAACCATCTTCAAGGATGTGTTCGAAGGTGTCGATCCTAATTTGCCCGAAGAGCAAGTCGAATGGGGTGTCTTCCAGAAAGTGGGTGATACGTCAACTCGTATCTAGGTTATTGGCAAGTCCCAGCCTATTTGTGATGGGCACTTACTGAGTTCCTAGGTTTGCACTAGATACAACATGAAGGCTACTCGGTGCTTCTAACTCTGAAAAATTGATTAGAATGTGCGGGTAGCCTTCTTTGTTTGTTGTTTGTTTGAGTAGCAGTTATTGAGGGTTTTACTTAGATGGAAGTCATCGCTTACGTATTTATTCTGGCTTGCTTGATTGGATTATTCTTTTTTGCTATCTTTTTCCGCGAAAAGCCAGTTCGAATCAAGTAATTGCTCTTGTTTCAAGTAGCCGGTTCTCGACCGTTAAGCAGTAAAGGGACGAGCTCTAGATAGGGCTGCCCTTTACTGCTTAATCTATGCTTATGGTAGAAGGCCCAAAGGGGGAGAGATTTCAATATTTTGGTTGAGAAGATCGATCTTAGGAACAATTTCTGTGACAAAAGGGACCAAAACGGTCATTTTGGGCGGATCTAAGAGTTCTATTTCTAGTAAGTCATTTCCAGCACTGGCGATTCTCACCACGGTGCCTAGGGCTTTGCGGCTTTGTTGGTGAATGACGCTCAGGCCAATTAGGTCAGAGAGGTAATATTCTCCTTCGGCTAGGCTGGGGCGATCGCAACTCCTCACCAGCATTATCTTTCCCCTTAGCTCTTCCGCCTGATAGCGGCTATTTACACCGACAAAGCTGACCACATATAACCCTTTTTGACGAATAAAGCGCCCCTTTAGGAGTTGAACCGGTTGAGGGTTAGACTCGTTCTGGCCTGATCGAAGCCATCGCTGTCCAGGTTGTTCAAATCGCTCAGGAAAATCGGAATCTGGATAGACTTTTACATCACCCTCAAGACCATGGGCACCCACTATTCGGCCAACTGCCAGCCAAGGATCCACTAGCTCTGTCTCTGGACTCATGGGCTGTCCTGATTGGTTTTCAGCAAAAGGATCATGCATTACTCTGTTCCTGAATTGAATACAACTGATTCAGAATCCATGGTACTAGCCTCAGAAGATTGGTAGACTTGAGTAATCACCCTGGCTAGCCGTTCCATAGCAACTACAATTTGGGCATCGGTTGCCGTCAGGCTGATGCGCAGGCATTGGCGCTGATGAGGCCAATCTTCCTGTAGGCCAGGGAAAAAAGAATGACCAGGTACAACAATTACCCCCACTTGCTTGAGCTGCTGGTAAAGTTCCCAGTCTGATAGCGGTAAATCCTGTAGCCATAACCAGGCAAAAATGGCCCCTTCTCCCTGATGTAAGAACCATGGTAAATCTTGAGGCATCTGTTGATCGAGGCTGGACTGGAGCAAGGCTAGTTTAGCTTGGTAGTAAGGACGAATCACTTGGGTTGAGATTTCAGCTAAGGCTCCAGATTGAATAGCTTGGGCGGCAATGGCCTGACCATAACGACCGGAATGAATACAAATATTCGTTTGGAATGCTTCTAAAACTTGGATGATTCGCTGGTCACCGATGGCGATTCCCACCCGTTCTCCCGGCAAGCCTGCCTTGGAAAGGCTCATGCAATGGACAATATTCTCACCCATGAGGGGTGTCATCTCGGTGTAGTTTAGACTTGGATATGGCGGTCCATAAGCAGAGTCAATCAAGACTGGTATATCGTAAGGGCAGCTAAGGCTGCAATTTGCTTGACCTCTGCATCACTGAGTACATTGCCCGTCGGGTTACAGGGACGAGAGAAAAGAATGCAGCCAGTGCTGCTATCAATCTTCAATTGATCAAAGTTAGGCCGATATTTAAACCGGTGAGCGGCTTCGTTGATCTCTAATTTGGGTTGATAGGCCAAGAGAGATTCTGAGAATAGGCTGACACCCCCATATCCCGTATAGTCTGGCGATAGAGGTAAAACGATTTTTTGGAGTTGACCATCGGCTTTGTAACCGCCAAAAGCGTTGGCTGCCAGAAAGTATAAGGCTTGGCTACCGGGAGTGATCAGAATTTGGCGATCGCAAAGTTGCCATCCATAACGTCGGTTAAAATCTGCAATCACAGCTTCCACTAAGGGCTGATACCCTTGACTCGCCCCATATCGACAGACAACTTCGCCATAGTCTGGACTAGCCAAAAGCTGTTGAGTAGACTGACGCCACAGTTGTTCTACCTCAGGTAAAATCACCGGATTACCAGCACTGAGATTGATAAAGTCCTGACCAGGGCTAGCACGCAGAGTATCAATGATGTCCTTCATGATTGCTCGCACACCCGTGAGAGAAGACATCTGAACCCCAAACTGGGAAAGCGCTGGCTCCATAAGTATTCCCTCACAAAAAAAGTTATCGTACAGACTACAGAAGTAGCAGATCTAGGCAAAACGACGCCTCAGGCTTCAACATCTTAGAAGTTGATCGTAGACCTGACAATCCTTGTTCTTTCTTGCTGGCAGCAATTTCAGACATTAAATTCTAATATTACTGCCCTTCCTTGAGATAAATTTCAAACAATATTGGCCCTCTGGATGGCAGTGTTAGAGAATAGGCTCAAGGGAGCCAGTGATCAGAATGAGCTGGGGATCTTCCTGAAAATTTTGCATCAAGGCACCCAAAATTTCAGCAGTTTTTGCAAAGGGGGGAGGTAAACCTTGAGACATTGGCATCGCGCTAAGCGCAAATTTAAACATCGCCCACCCCTTTATTGGCTCAGTCTTTTCTGCTTAACCATCGCAGTCCTGATAGGGTCAGTGAGTCCAGCCCAGACCCTTATCCCCCAACATTCTTGCACCCCAACATTCTTGCTCCCACCCTCCCTGATGGCGTCGGGGTCAATATTCACTTTACAGATGCTCAACCCGGAGAGATGAAGGTCCTAGCGGCCTCGGGAGTAGGCTGGATTCGTACAGACTTAGTCTGGCTACGCACTGAAGTGCAAAGGGGAAAATATGATTTCTCTGCTTACGATCGACTGCTCAACTCCTTAGCAGCATATAACCTCAGGGCTGTTCTGATTCTCGATTATGGCAACCCTCTCTATGACCAAAGTTTTTCACCTCGCACCGATGCCGGACGACAGGCCTTTGCCCGGTGGGCGGTAGCCGCCGTTGAACATTTTCAGGGACGGGGCATTATTTGGGAAATGTATAATGAGCCGAATATTAAACCTTTTTGGAGCCCTCAACCCAATGTCGATGATTACATCAAGTTAGCCGCCACTGTTGGCGAAGCGATTCATCGCACCTATCCCCGTGAGATCATGATCGGACCAGCCCTAGCTGGCAGCATTGATCAACCCGGTCGTCTTGCCTTTTTAGAAGCTTGTTTTAAGTCAGGTTTGCTCAAGTACTGGTCGGCTGTATCCATTCATCCCTATCGCATTACCCATCCAGAGACCGTTAATGAAGAATATCGTCAACTGCGGTTATTAATTGCTAAATATGCACCCCAGGGCCGGCAAATCCCCATTATCTCTGGTGAGTGGGGCTATCCCTCCTCAACGGTATGGAAAAATGCCAAGGTGATTAGCCCAGCCACCCAGGCAAAATTTCTGGCGCGTCAATGGCTGAACAATCTAGCCCATGGTATCCCCCTTTCCCTTTGGTACGACTGGCAGAATGACGGTCACAATCCTCAAGATCCAGAACATAATTTCGGTCTGATTGAATATTCTGATCCGAAGCAAAAACAAGGGGTTTATCGTCCCAAGCCCGCCTACCTAGCCGCCCAAACCTTCAACAGAAATTTGGCAGGATTTCAATTCAATAAGCGCTTAGCTGTAGGACAGGTGGATGATTATGTCTTGCTATTTAACAAAAACAACGCGGTGCAACTCGTCGCTTGGACCAGCAACCCTAGCCCCCATGTCATCCAAATTCCCACCAGTGCAGGGCTCTTTCGGGTGATCGACCATTTGGGTCAATCCTCAACTCTCCTCACAGCAAAGGACAAGGGCCTTACCTTGACCTTGACCGATGCACCTCAGTACCTGATACCCACCGCTGCTAATCCCTTATTACAGTTGGCCGCCGCTTGGGAAACCCTGCCTCTAGACCTGAGCCGATCTGCTGCCCAGCAGAGTGCGATCACCTTGAGTCTCAAGAACCCCCTCACTCAAGCCATTCAAATCAAGACAAATTCCCAAACTGCTACGGTACAGCCAAACCAAAGAGTGTCTTTAGCAAGCATTTTCAGTCTCTCTCGCTCAAGGGCTATACTGCCAGTCCGCCTAGAGTGGCAAATTCAGGGTCTGGGCACCCTCACTCAATCCACGGATATTTTGATAGCCAACCCCTTACAGGTGACGTTTTTACCCTTAGCTGTCGATAAATTGACAGCAGTGATTCGCAATCCTGCAGGACAGCGCTACAGGGAGAAGCCAGCCTCGTCAACCCTCTGGGATTAACGCTGCAACAGACTAGCCAAAGGATCACCTTTGCAGCCGGAGAGACCCAGAAATATCTACGTTTTAAGGCGACAAAACTCACAAATGCCTCCAGTTATCAGGTGGGCTTGGTTTTATCCGATCAAACCCGTCAAACCATTCATCGCTTTCCTGTGCAACGATTTAAAGCATGTCCTCGATCCTGCCAGTCTTCGACCTGCCAGTCTCCGGCCTGAAAGTCTTGATTCTCTAGTAAAGATTATTCCTGGTGGGGATAACCAGGTTGCTTCACAACAAGCGCTCTCGATTATTTCTCTAGATCGCCGTCAGGCGAGCACCTTTGGCGAGCAAGCCTTAAAAATCACCTACCAATTCCAAGCCGGCTGGAAATACCTGCAATTGATTCCCGCTGCGCCAAATCAAGACTGGAGCAAAATATCAGGACAACCCCAAGCAGTGGGCTATTGGATTCACGGTGATGGCAGTGGCAATCTGCTGACCCTGAGATATGTAGATGCGACTGGGCAAATATTCCAACCTCAAACTCAAGCTATTACTTGGCGGGGGTGGCGATATATTGTCTTTCCCTTGGCGGGAAAAGATGCGACTGTTTGGAGCGGGGCTGCTGATGGAATTGTCCATTACCCAATTCAATGGAATTCACTGCTGGCCCTCGACAGCGCTAAGAAACAAAGGACATCAGGAGAAATTTATATGGGCCAGCCCACTTTGATCTGGTGAACTCAGATGTACAGCCTGTTTAGCTATTGTCCTGTGCTGGTAGGCTACGGTGTACACACAAGTCGGTTTTGAGCTATTTCCCATGCAAAGAACATAGCCTCAAACCGTTTCAGGCCGTGGGTTAGAGTTGCTGTACCTGGAGGTCTTTGAGACTGATACCCCTTCCATC
>JAAUUW010000075.1 GCA_012030735.1 Acaryochloridaceae cyanobacterium SU_2_1 | reverse complement strand
TTTCGTGCGACAGCTTAGACGGTGTGGGTACGTAATGCAGTCGAGAAGATGCGATTAACTGGGGCCTCTCTGGTCCTATGCTGCGCGGGTCTGGGGTGAATTGGGATTTGCGTCGAGTTGATCATTACGAATGCTATGACGACTTCGATTGGGAGGTACAGTGGGAAACCAAGGGGGATTGTCTAGCCCGCTACTACATCCGTATTCGAGAGATGCGTGAGTCGGTAAAGATTATTCAGCAAGCCCTAGAACATTTGCCCGGTGGTCCCTATGAGAACCTGGAGGCCAAGCGAATGATGGAAGGGCGCAAGTCTAAGTGGAATGAATTTGAGTATCAGTTTTTAGGGAAGAAGTTAGCACCTACCTTTAAGATTCCTGAGGGTGAGCTCTATGCGCGGGTGGAAACGGGCAAGGGCGAGATGGGGATTTACCTGATTGGGGATGAGAATATCTTTCCTTGGCGTTGGAAAATTCGCGCTGCAGATTTCAATAATTTGCAAGTGCTACCCCAGTTGCTGCAGGGGATGAAGGTGGCAGATATTGTGGCTATTTTAGGCAGTATTGATGTGATTATGGGTTCCGTTGATCGCTAAAGCTATCGGTGGGTAAGCGCTAGAAACCGTTTGTATGGCCGATGGGTGTTTGATGTTTGATGTTTGCGATCGCGTCCAAGTTCTCAGTGAAGCACTTCCCTACATTCAAGCCTTTACAGGGCGGACCGTAGTTGTTAAATATGGGGGGGCGGCCATGAAAGACAGCCACCTCAAATCCACGGTGATTCGTGACATCGTATTTATGGCCTGCGTGGGCATTCGACCAGTGTTAGTGCATGGCGGCGGCCCCGAAATCAACCTCTGGCTAGAAAAACTGAATATTGCACCACAGTTTATGAATGGCCTGCGGGTCACCGATGCACCAACCATGGATGTGGTGGAGATGGTACTCGTGGGCCGCGTGAATAAGGAGCTGGTCTCTTTGATCAGCCAAGCCGGTGGTTCCGGGGTGGGGGTCTGTGGAAAAGATGGCAATTTGATTGTGGCACGACCCCAAGGAGAATCAGGAATTGGGTTTGTGGGAGAGGTCTCGGCTATTAATCCCCAATTAGTGAGGGATTTATTGCAGGGGGGGCATATCCCCATCGTCTCTAGTGTGGCAACGGATGAAGCGGGTCAGGCTTACAATATTAATGCCGATACCGTTGCTGGGGAACTGGCGGCGGCCCTCGGTGCCGAGAAACTGATCTTACTCACGGATACCCCTGGCATTCTGACCGATTACCAAGATCCGACCACCCTGATTCATCAACTCGATATTCGCCAAGCCCGCAGTTTGATTGATCAACAAGTGGTCTCTGGCGGTATGATTCCCAAGACATTATGTTGTATTCGTTCCCTAGCCCAGGGGGTTCAGTCTGCCCATATTATTGATGGCCGTGTTCCCCATGCCTTGCTCCTAGAAATCTTGACCGATGCTGGGATTGGCACCATGCTCACGGCTTAATGCCTAGCAACAAGCCTATATTGCGAACAATTGCCATCGCTAACCATTGTTCTCGCTTGTTCCTTGCCGATTCAGCTAAAAGACCAGTAAATTCGGTGTTGAGCAGGAGGATTCCCGACTGTGCGTTTTGATGTTCTCACTCTATTTCCTGAGTTTTTTAGCTCTCCTTTAACCACTAGCCTCTTAGGTAAGGCATTGGCTAAGGGCATTGCGGAGGTCCAACTCACAAATCCTCGTGATTTCACCCAGGATAAGCATCATCGCGTTGATGATCAGGTCTATGGGGGTGGGGTGGGGATGCTGATGAAGCCGGAACCGATCTTTGCAGCGGTGGAGTCCTTGCCCTGTCTACCCAGGCGAGAGGTGATTTTATTTAGTCCCCAGGGGCAAACGATGGATCAAGCTCTATTTCATGAGCTGGCTGTTGACTATGATCAACTGATCTTGATCTGTGGTCACTATGAGGGGGTTGATGAACGGGTTTCCCAATATCTTGTCACGCGCGAATTATCCCTAGGAGATTTTGTGCTCACCTGCGGTGAAATTCCAGCTTTGGCCTTGTTAAATGGGGTGATTCGCCTGCGACCAGGTACGGTGGGCAAGGAGGAATCTCTCAAACTGGAAAGCTTGAGGCGGGGTTGCTCGACTATCCCCAATATACCCGGCCTGCTGAGTTTCGAGGTTGGTCGGTGCCTGCGGTGCTCAGATCGGGTAACCATGCTGAAATTGAGAAATGGCGGCGGCAACAGCAATTGGAGCGGACTTGTGATCGCCGCCCCGATCTCTATCAACGTTGGCTACAACCCCCGACCTCTGGCTAATGTTTCCCAGCGCCTCGACCAGTCACAGATCCCCTGCAAAGCTGTTAGTATTATGCACCAACAAGCTGTCTTTCAAAGGCCAAGAGCTCTCTGGAGGTGCGGAGATAGTAACTGGGCCGCCTCTTGTCTGGGGCTAAGAGCGCAGAGCAGAGCCTCCTAGGTTATTCTGGCCCTAGCGACAACGAAGCAATTTCTGCTTGCCAAAGGCTGACTAAATTTTGCACCGCTTTTTCCCAGCTATAGTCTTCCATCTGCTCCTTGCCCCGTTGCCCCATTTGTTGGCGTTGTTGAGGGCTTTGATGCAATTGCTGCAGTTTATCGACAAAATCCGGGATCGATTGGGGCTCATATAAAAACCCATTCCAGCCATCGTTAATATTCTCCATCAGACCCCCAGCTCGCGGTGCTAAGACAGGAATAGCAGAGGCAAAGGCTTCTAATACCGTTAGGCCACGGGCTTCTTTCTCGGAGGTGGTGACATGAATATCGCTGTTGGCATAGAGAGCTGGCACTTGCTGGGGAGCAACGCGACCGAGAAAATGGACATGGGGTGTGAGGGGCTGCAAGGCTTGGGCGATTTCGTCGCGCATAGAGCCATCTCCAGCAATGAGCAGGGCAATTTGGTCAGCAGGGGTGGTTTGGAAAAATACTTCGAGGGCTTTGCAGGTAAATCCCCAACCCTTATCGGGGGTGAGGCGACCTACAAATAACAGCTTGAGTTGTGCATCGACTTGAGGTAAGCCATAGTTCTGGGCAAAGTAATGAGGATGCCGTAAGTTGGGCTGAACTGGGCAGCATCGAAACCCACTAAATTGGCATATTGAGTGTTTTGAGGCCAAGGTTGACGAGTTTGGCATGGGTAATCGGGCTAGTGACAAAGGTTTTATCGTAGCTATTGTAGACATGACTTAGAAATAACCTAAAGATGGCTTTGAGGGCCGCGATCGCAAATCCCGGCCAAGGGAAATAGTCCTCAGCATATTCGATAAAATTGGTTCTAAAAAAGCTCACAGAGGGAATCCCGGCTTGTTTGGCATAGCGAATCCCCGGAATCTTTAGCAGCCCCACCGCGATCCGTTCGGGTTCATCCACATGGACAATGTCAGGCTGAAAATCAGTCAAGGCCTGCATTAAGGGTTGCTGCGCCCGCCGACTAATATTGCGCTCAAAGTCTAGCCCCATAAAGGGGTCACTGGGTAGACTGACCACAGTGATATTGGGCAGAATTTCGCCTATATACTCTGACCAGTCTGGGTAAATCTCTGTCAACATGCTGTAGTCAGGGCAAAATAACAGCACCTGATGGCCCCAGTCACTCAGCTTTTGTAATCGATGGTAACCACTAACCGTTACCCCATCAATCACGGGCAAAAAACCAGAGGTGATAATGGCAATTTTCATCCCGATAATGCTCGACTAACACTGACAATTTATGAATCGAGGGTTTATCTGCCCAGCCAGCCAGTTGCGATCGCAAGGGGCAAGCCCAAAAAAACCGCATGCGATCGCCAAGGCCATCAGAGTAGAGAAACCGTAGAGGGCAAGTTTGACCTGCTGCCCCATCAGACCGATTGACTGGAGAGCACTCCAAATACCGTGGCGCAGGTGTAAGCCCAGCAATAGAGCAATGCCAACATAGAGGGCCGCCGTGAAGGGCTCGCTCAGGGTCCTCAACACTAGACCCGCCAGATCCTCAACACCAGGCCCTAGGCGTTGATCGTGGGGGGCAAAGCGAAAAGCTTTCAAATGCCAGACCAAGAAAATTGCGATCGCAGATCCACTAACAATCATCCTGCGCGAACTGAGGGTCTGCAGGCTATGGGGAAATCCTGCCGATTGGTACATGGCATAGGATTGGGGGCGTGCCTGCCGTTTATTGAGATATATACCAATCCCCAAGAGAGCATGGCAGAGTATAAAGCCTAATAGCCCCAGCTCTAGACTCCATCGCAGGAGACCAAGGCTGGCAACCCAATGGCCAAAATGATTGTAAGCTTCAGCACTGTAAAACAAGGTGAGATTGGCAACCAAATGGATCACCACAAACCCCACCAAGCCCAAACCCGTCAGTCCAGTGATCAGCTTCTTACCAATAGGAGATTGGACAAGGGCCACCGCCTGGGTGCTCCAATGATGCTTAGCAGAGGATTCTCCTTGAGTTTCCATCCCCTAAGTTTCCATGGCTTGAGTGGCGATATCTTGAGTTGTCATCATTCAGTTGCAATCATTAGCAGAAAAACTAGCGCAAGCTGCGGTTTCATTTGCCAAAATCACCTCTAGGATCCTCATCCTCGCACCCTTAGGGAGAGAGAATCACTGCAATAATAATCGAGGCCAAGGCCAAGACAATGGCAGATTGCAACATCCCTGAAGCGAGATTTCCCTTCCGAATTTCAGCGCGGTGATCAATGGGATCTAACAGATCATAAAGGCGCAAACCCAAGTAAAAAAGTACAACCCCTAAACAGGTCCAACCAACAGACTCAAGCACTCGCAGAAAAATAGGCATGATTGACCCTGCCAATATCGTTCACCCCTATCAAAACATGCTTATTCCTCCCTGACAACTTGTATTTTGATCTAGATACAGGTTGTCAGAAGTTCTGTTGCCTCAGACCAGTTTCTCTACAGCCGCGCAGCCAACTATAGAGAAACTGACTCATCGGGATCGAAGCCAGCAGCGATCGCAATGCCCACATTTAAACCCAGCAGCCTGCTCAGCAAAGCCAAATTTTTGCAAGATCAACCGCCACCGACAACCCCGAGTGGCGACGTACTGCTGCATGGGTCGCGTCGAAAGCGCTGGAGCATTGATCAAGGGGAGCATCCTTGAGGCTTGGATTTGGTAGCGAAAGGGATCTTGCCAAGTCAACTGCCCCGATTGATGCAGAAGCGCTAAGGCTTGTTCTGCTTGAGGAAACTCCCGTAGCACTTCCTGAATATGACCTTGAGAAGGAAGCTGTTGAGCCAGACGACGGGCTGTTTGTTGGTGAGATCGCAACTGCTGTTGAAAATGGTGACGCCATTGTTGATCTTGCGGATCCAGCCATCCCGTCGGTTCACTCACCAACAACAGCGCTTGGGCAGCTTCTCCATCCCGACCGGCTCTGCCCATCTCCTGCACATAGGCACTCAAACTCAAGGGTGGCTGATAATGGGCAATCCAACGCACCTCTGGCTTGTCAATTCCCATCCCAAAGGCATTTGTACAAACCACAACAGGTAGGTCACCGACCAACCAACGCTGTCTCAATCTGACGACGCTGCGCTGGACTTAAACCAGCGTGATAGGGCATCGTTTGCTGGCCCTGAGCTTGCAACCAAGCCGCCAGCCCTTCACTGCTCCGGCGACTCGCGGTATAGACCAAGCCCGAAGCCCCTGCATGGGCCAACATAAAGTTCAGAATTTGATGTCGACGGCAAGCCGCTGTCCAGGCAATGGACACCTGGAGACCCAGATTGGGTCGATAGGGGCTAGCCCGAAGCAGTTGAGGATCCTTTAAGCCCAACACTGATAGAATCTCCTGTTGAGTTTGGGGGTCTGCCGTTGCCGTAAAGGCAGCAATGCTGAGACTAGGGTTCTTCTGCCCCAGATTGGCCCCTTGGAGCCCAGGCCGGATCGCTCCCAATCGTCGATAGACCGGTCGAAAATCGCCGCCCCACTGAACAATGCAATGGGCTTCATCTAGGATTAAGGCTTCGATCTGTTGCTGCGGATGACAGAGCCGCTGCCAGAGGGGCAGACTGACCAGAGATTCAGGAGATAGATATAATAGGCGTAATTGCTGATGCTCTAGCTTCCATAAAGCCTGTCTGCGTTGATTCGCACTCAACTGGCTGTGAATTAGCTCAGCTGGAAGGTGGCGTTGCTGCAAAGTTCGCACCTGATTTTCCATCAGAGATACTAGGGGGGACACCACCAAGGTCAACCCAGATTGCAGGAGAGCTGGCAATTGAAAACAAATGGACTTACCAGCGCCCGTAGGCATCATCACTAGAGCATCTTGGTGATTGAGGATGGCCATGACCGCCTCGCCTTGATAGGGCCGAAACTGTTCATATCCCCAGAACTTTTTTAGTCCTGCTCGGGCTTTTTCCCAAACCACGATGTCATCAAGATCCATAGTCCATTCAGAAACTTTTTTATGGGAAATTTAGTCCTCTAAGGGGTTAGGCCTTAAGGGCTAGATGCCCCTTTGCCCTTCCACTCTATGGCTTGGAGGTCACAGGAAGATCCTTGATTCTGAGTCAAAATTCTCCCTTAGCCCTGCTCTCCTTAACCTGGCTAGGCCCTTCTTTATAGATCACCCATTATCCTTGTCAAGCATCTTCCCCACCTTCACCTTGAGTTGTCAATCCGTTTAACCTCTATGTCTAGAAAATCCTCTATTCAACGTTCTGCCCTTTACCTATCCTTAGTGCTAGCTGGATCTGTGGGAACTTTGTTAACTTCTCAGATAGCACCCCAGCATCAGTTATTCCCTCAGCCCAGCGTCGCCCAGTCTTCTAGAACCCTGCCGGGGCCAACGGATACCAATTTCATCGCCCTCGCTGTTCAAAGGGTTGGCCCTGCTGTGGTCCGCATTGACTCATCCCGCACCGTGACCCGCCGTCGCTCGCCATTCTTTGATGATCCCTTCTTCCGAGATTTCTTTGGCCGGGAAGCACCTGGCCCTCAAACTCGGGTGCAGCGAGGCACAGGCTCAGGTTTTATTCTTAACAAAGATGGGCTGATCCTCACCAATGCTCATGTGGTAGACGGAGCGGATAAGGTAACCGTTGTCCTCAAAGATGGTCGCAGTTTTGAAGGCAAAGTGATGGGTCAAGATAGTTTGACCGATGTGGCGGTGATCAAGATTGAAGCCAAGGATTTGCCAACGGTAAAAATAGGAAATTCCGATCAGCTGCAACCGGGGGAATGGGCGATCGCAATTGGCAACCCCCTCGGCTTAGATAATACGGTCACCGCTGGCATCATCAGTGCCACAGGCCGAACTAGCAATGATGTGGGCGCTCCTGACAAGCGCGTCGGTTTTATCCAAACCGATGCCGCCATTAATCCTGGCAACTCCGGTGGCCCGCTGCTCAACCAAGCCGGTGAGGTCATTGGCATGAATACTGCCATTATCGGCGGTGCCCAAGGGTTAGGCTTTGCCATCCCGATCCAAACCGCGGAGCGGATTGCAGATCAACTCGTGGCCAAGGGCAAGGTGGATCATCCCTTCCTGGGCATTCGGATGGCGGGTTTGACTCCAGAACTCAAGGAGCGCATCAATAGCAGCCCTGATCTTGATTTTCGGATTACCGAGGACAAAGGGGTGATCGTCTTTGAAGTGGTTCCCAACTCGCCTGCGGCCAAGGCAGGGGTAAAACCCGGCGATATAATTTATGAGATCGATCAAAAGGCAGTCATTAAAGCCAGCGAAGTGCAAAGCAAGGTGGATAACACTCAACTCGGAAGTTCACTCAAGCTAGGTATTAAGCGGGCTGGTAAAGAACTGAGCATCTCCGTTGTCCCTGGGCCCTTACCAACTCAGGTGGGCCAGAGAAACTAACACTCTCCATCTTGGCCGGCACTAAAATCTTTGCGTACACTAAAAGGAGACATCTGCGCGAATTTGTTCTCTATTCTTTGCCGCTTAAAATACTATGGCTTTATTTGGATTGTTTGGGAAAAAGCTGGCTCTACCCACCGCAGAGGAGGCATTGCCGGGGCGGACAACACCCATGTCTGTGTCTGATCAGCATTTCGTTAATGGCCATCCCCTGCAGCCTCCCTATCCCCAAGGGATGGAAATAGCCCTGTTTGGCTTGGGATGTTTTTGGGGGGCAGAGCGCCGCTTTTGGCAACAACAAGGGGTCTATACCACTGCTGTGGGCTATGCTGGCGGACTAACACCCCATCCCACTTACCAAGAGGTCTGCTCAGGGATGACGGGCCATAATGAAGTTGTGCAGGTGGTCTATGACCCCAAGGTTATTCCCTACTCCAGTTTGCTGAAGGTGTTTTGGGAAAGCCATAATCCTACCCAGGGGATGCGCCAGGGCAATGATACGGGCACTCAATATCGCTCTGGTATCTATACCTATGGAGCTGAACAGATGGAATGGGCGATCGCAAGTCGGGATAGCTATCAACAAGCCTTGACCACTGCTGGCCTAGGGGAGATCACAACTGAAATTGTCGACGCCCCTCCCTTTTACTATGCCGAGGACTATCATCAGCAATACCTCGCCAAAAATCCGGGTGGTTATTGTGGCCTCGGGGGCACTAATGTCACCTGTCCAATGCCTGTGCAGGTTCAATCAGGGGGTTAGCAACGAGGGCTAACGCTGAGGGTTAAACTGAGCGTGAAAGCTAGAGGTCAACCCATGGCTTAGAATCAAGCTATACCATGGGTATGGGGGTAACATCCTGCGGATGACCCTGGCTAAGATTTGATTGACCCGATTGGATGGAAGTTCTCTCCGTTACCCTCAGAAATTTCAAGGCCCACCGCGATCGCTATTATGAGTTTCGGCCTGGGGCAAATGCCATCTGCGGGGAAAACGGGTCTGGCAAAACATCGATCCTAGAAGCGATTGCTTGGGTCCTCTTTGACCATAGCGAATATACTCGCCTAGAGATGATTACGGTGGGTGCCAAGAGTGCCCAAGTCAGGGTCTCTTTTATCTCTAGTCTCGATGGACGGGTCTATGATGTTCGCCGTTGCACCAGCCGGGGCTATGAAGTTTACGATCCACAACTCAACCAGAAGCTAGAGCTTAAAAAGCTAGAAGATGTACGGCGGTGGCTCTGTCAGCATTTGGGTGTGGCAGTACAAACAGAGCTAGCCAAGCTCTTTGCAGAAACCATTGGCATTCCCCAAGGGACCTTGGCCATTGACTTCCTCAAGCGAGCGGGCGATCGCAAAAAGATCTTTGACCCCATCTTGAAGGTAGAAGAGTATAAACAAGCCTATGATCAAAGCCGTCATTTAGAAGCCTATGCCCAAGCCCAGATCGATCACCTCGAGCAACAGCTGACTACCTATGAGCAACAATTGGTGGATTGGCTGCCCCTGCAACAACAGCATCAAGTTCTGACCGAGCGCCTTGGCCAAGATCAAGCCCAAATTGCCCAGTTAAGCGATCAGCTCAATCAGCTCCAACTTGAGCTAGAACACCTTCAAACCCAAGCCCAGCAATTTCAAAGTCTTGATACCCAAATCCAGACCCTGCAAGCCCAACTTGCCAGCCAGCAAGCTACCCTGCAAGTCATAGAGCGGCAGTGGCAAGAGGCAGTAAAGGCCGTAGAAATTTGTACTACCCATCGTCCCAGCTTCCAGGCGCATCAGCAGGCCCAAACAGCCCTTAGTGACCTCGCCCAGCAGCAACGCCATCGCCATCAGTTGTTGGTAGAGCGCAATCTCATTCAAACCCAACTCCATGATCAGCAGATCAAACAATCGCAATACCAAGCCCAGCAAGACCATCTTGGTCAAATTCGCCAAGCCCTCCAGCATTGGCAGAACCTCCTGCCCCAACAACAGCACCTTCAAAAAACACAAACCGCCGATCAGCAAACCTTGCAAAGCCTATTATCCAAGCAGGATCAGTACCAGCAGCTCCAACAACAATTAGCCCAAGGGCAGGACCGTCGCCAGGAAATCGACCGCAGCATCCAAAGCCTGCAAGCCTTAGCAGAGAAGGTAGCCCAGCTTCCCCATTTAGAACGTCAATGCCAACAAATCCAAGATCAAAGGAGCCGTATCGAAGCCGCTCAACAATTTGAGACTGAACTTCAGCAGCTCATCAACCAGATCGCACCAGAGCAAGATCAGTATCAGCAGCAAGTGGAAGCTGCCCTAGCGATCCTGCCTAGCCTTGCCCTTGAAGTTGATCACCAGGCAATACTAGCTGCAGCCCTCTGTCAGGGCATTAGCCTCACGACCCATACCCTCAAGCTCCTGCAAAATCTAAGAGATGGACTCGGGGATCCAGCAGCCCATACCCAGCTCCAAGAGCAAGAGCAACAGCTCCAAATTCAAGTCCAAGCAGCGCAAAAAGCCCAACAAAAATGGCTCAGCCTCGCCGACAAGCAGCAGCAACAAACCGATCTAGACACTGAAATCTCTAAACTACAGCTTCAGTGCAGTCTCATCGAAACAGACCTCGCTAGCCTTCCCCAACTCCAGACAAAACTTGCCGTTCTGGAGACTCAGCTCCAAGACTTGCAAGATCCCAAGGCCCACATCCTAATGCTCACCCAGCAGCTAGAGGAGAAACAGGCGATGGCAAAGGCCTTGACCACTAGCGAACAGCAATGCCAAGCCCTCAAGGATCAACTCGCAGCCCTAAATATCCGTTTGCAACCCCTGACCAGCCTTGACAGCCAAGTCGAAGCCCAACAACAAATCCTGCAAGAGAATCAAAAGGTCTCAGAATTATATTTACGCCATCGCAATGCCGCGAACAGCTTTAAAGATCTAGATCAACAACGCCAAGCTACCCTTCAAGAGCATCGCCATCAACAAGAGCAACTCACTCAATTACAAGCCCAATGGCAGCAGCTCTCTCAACAGCATGATCACCAGCGTCTAGCCCAAGTAACACATCGCTACGAGCAACTAAAAACTGAGCAAGATCAGCTCCAGGGCAGATTGCTCACCCAACAAACTGAATTGCAACTCCTAGAGCAACAGTTGAAAAATCAAGAGACCTTAGCTCACCAACGCGACCAAGCTCAGGCTGAACTTCTGAAAAAACAACAGGTTTGGCAACTCATCAGTGATGCCCGCAGCGTCTACAAGCAAAGTGGCCCCAAAATCACCCAGTTCTACCTGCGCGAAATCTCCTGGGAGGCAGATCGGCTATATCGTGAGCTACTCAATCGCCCAGATGTAGCCCTTCAATGGACTGCTGACTACGATATTCAAGTCCAAGACCAAGGCCATTGGCGAAGCTTTAAGAGTTTATCTGGTGGTGAACAAATGTGTGCAGCACTGGCGGTACGGTTGGCCTTACTCAAGATCCTGGTGGATATCAATGTGGCTTTCTTTGACGAGCCCACCACCAATATGGATGAACCTCGCCGTCGCCAATTGGCAGAAGCCCTTGGCCATTTGAAGTCCTTTCACCAATTATTCGTGATTAGTCATGACGACACCTTCGAAAGTGTTACAGAAAATATAATTCGCGTAACAAAGGAATCTTAGGGCTAAGGCCTCTGAGAGCCACGCTGGGTGACTCTAGGGAGATAAAGGCTGGGGAAGTCTGGCCTAAGTTCTTGGGATGCCCATTTGTCTCAAGGACTCGGTCTATGTGACTATAGTAGCTTGACCTTCAAAATATTTAACCCAAGCTATGTCAGCAGAAATTCAATTTATCCGGGGCACAGACGAAGAAGTGATTCCCGATGTGCGGTTAACCCGTGCCAAGGATGGTAGTAGCGGTCGCGCCATGTTTTACTTTGATAACCCCAAAATTATGCAAGAGGGCAAACTTAATATTATGGGGATGTATATGCTGGATGAAGAGGGAGAGATGTCCACCATGGATGTCAATGCCAAGTTTGTCAACGGCAAACCCAAAGCGGTTGAAGCCAACTACGATATTAAATCAGAGCAAGACTGGGATCGATTTATGCGGTTTATGAATCGCTATGCAGAGTCCCACGGCCTAGGGTTTTCCAAGGCTTAAGAGGCCAAGGTGGAAGATCACTATCCCCATCAAGATATTGAGGCAGTTGCGGTGGGTTGTGCGGTACTCACGATCAGCGATACCCGCACCACTGAAACCGACCAAAGTGGTCACTTAATTCAGGATTTGCTCTCAGCAGCGGGCCATCTAGTCCATGCTTATGCCATTGTTGCCGATCAACCCCTACCCCTGCGCGCTCAGTTGCAGATCTTTGCAGCAAGTCCTGATCTGCAGGTGATTATTTGTAATGGGGGCACGGGGTATTGCTCCTAGAGATATCACCTATGAAGCAATCTCTAGCCTCTTGGATAAAGTCTTGCCAGGGTTTGGGGAGCTATTTCGATTCTTGAGCTATCAGGAGATTGGGTCACGGGCGATCTCATCACGGGCGCTTGCTGGCGTATATCAAGACCGGTTAATTTTCGCGCTGCCTGGGTCTCGCCCAGCAGTTCAACTAGGGATGGAAAAACTCATTTTGCCCGAGTTGAGGCATCTAACAGATCTTTTAGAAACAGGCTGACTGGGGAGCCAGATCATCCTGTCGGCGTTAGAATGTAACCTACAGCAAGGCTGGTTCCGCCTTGGATATGCTATAAATCAAGGGATTAAGCAGCATTGATTCAACAAGCTGAACTTAAATCAAAGGCCAATCTGTTGCTTTTAGTCCTGCTAAGGATGTCAACCTGACCTCAATTTCTATGCCTCAACCCAAGCCCGCCAGCCTTGCTAGTTCAAAACATCCTGCCGAAGAGGCTTGGTGGCTAGAAGCAGCAAAAACCGTTGGTTTAAGTTTGCTCTTGGCCTTTGGTATTCGCACCTTTGTCGCCGAAGCTCGCTTCATTCCCTCCGGCTCGATGGAACCGACATTGCAAGTGCATGACCGTCTCATTATTGATAAGGTTACCTTTCAATTTCGCAATCCTGAGCGGGGAGAAATCGTTGTGTTTAACCCCACCCAAGAACTACGCAAACGTAAAGATGAACAGGGGAAGCCCCTCTATCAGGATGCCTTCATTAAACGAGTAATCGGGGTACCTGGTGATCAGATTGCCCTTCAGAATGGTGCTGTCTTTCGCAATGGCCAGCAAATTAAAGAGGGCTATGTGGAGGACGGCAGTCCAACCTCTACGGATACTTGTAATGAACCCCAACAAGGGCTTCAACCCTTTTTACAACAGCCTCAAAGGGTGCCTGATGATTATTATTTAGTCTTGGGAGACAATCGATTAAATAGCTACGATGGCCGCTGCTGGGGACTGGTAGCTCGCCAAGACTTAGTTGGTCGTGCTATTTTTCGATTTTGGCCTCTCAATCGGCTGGGTACCATACCTGCGGCTGAGGTTGCCCCTGCTGAGCCAGAAAAATAAACGCTGAAAGTGGCTGCTCTGGTTACCTAAGAGGCTTTGCCCCAGAAATGCGAGCAGCAAACCCGCTACCCCCAGAAAAACTAGGAAACCTTTTGGCGGAGTTGACGGAGCCCAAACAACAAAAATTGAGTGGATTGACCTTCGCTAAAGTTGTTGTCGCCAACAATCAACAAAGAACGGCGGCCATCGGCTAATATAGGCCCCCAAGTCATTCCTTCTAAGTTTGTGATCTCTATCTTGAGAGTTTTGAAATCCAACAGAGGTTGCTTCTGGATCGGCAAAATTCCCTTCAATTGAGCAGGCAACCGATCTAAGGTGGAGGTGTCTGTTGCACTGGCTGTGGCAATTTGAAACAGGTTTGCACTCAACTTTGTGAGGGGGCTATAGGCGCGCTCTAAGGCCAAAAAATGCCCGCTGCTGTCAAGGGCTAATAATTCCGTTAGGCCATTAATGCCCAATAGAGACGTCGGGTCGATGGGATAAAGATATTCAGCTATGACCAGAGGTTGGGGTTCGCCGACCCAATAATGCAAAAACGGTTGAAGTCCTGGCGAGGAGGGTCTGGAGAATCGGTGTTCTGGTTGGCTGGCTTGGCATAGTCTTGGACTAGGGGAGCTTCAAGGGCGGTAAAGATGCGATCGCCCTCTGGCCCTATGGCTAAGGATTCCAAGCCACGATTGTCATCCACCCCGTGGGGGGGAGGATCGGGCTGCTCGGGTGTTGGCGGAATAGCTAAATATTGCTTAGGTAAGGGTAGCTGCTGTTGCCATTGACCGGTGAGATCAAATTCTAAGAGTGCTGGTGGACTATTGGTCCAGGCAACCCCCTCACTGCTGATAAATAGGGTGCCTTGGGGGGTCAGGGCAATGCCCTCAGGATCAAGCTGATCTGCTGGATAGGGCTGTCCTTGAGGATCTTGAAGGAAGGTGACTGCCTCAACGGTGATCTGGTTAATCAGCGGTTGATCAGGATCCGTTTGGTCAAGGGTCAGGGCGAGGGTGTAAAACCGAGGACGTTGGCGATCGTCCGCCAGGGCATAGATGCGATCGCGTTGTCGATCATAGGTAATCCCTGAAATTCCCCCCACAGAGGTTGCCTCAAATTGCGTTGAGGCTAGGGAATATTCGCCTAAATAATCTAAGGCTAAATTTAGAAAAATACGTGCCTCAGCCTTGACTTGGGGCAAGCTACAGCCCGTGAGCAACAAGAGACTACTCAGCAGGAGGGGGAATAGCAGTTGCCGCATCCGCAAACACATCATGCTTAAACCCCTAAATCTTGCAGGGCTAAGCGAATTTGCTCTAAACGACGACGATTAACCCCGAGGTCAGACTCACCGAGTCGAGCAGCAGAGCGCATATGAATAGTCTGGCTATCCGGGGGAAAGTAAAACTCACCATCATCTACAAATCCGAGTAAGGCATTGCTAGAGGTGAAACGAATATAGTCATCCGTTTGCTCTAGAACTTCAGTACGAGGCACAATAGTCAGAATTTTGAGCAAGGCTTGACGGGCCGTCTCACGATCACCTTGATAGGTCAGGGCTTCGATCTGATGGTCTGGATCAGCGGTTTGGCTAACCACACAATTGGGGGATGGCGGGCAAGGGGCTAATTGTCCATTTTTAACCCCTAAATCCTCCGGG
>JAAUUW010000074.1 GCA_012030735.1 Acaryochloridaceae cyanobacterium SU_2_1 | reverse complement strand
GCAGCAATACCTGCAACAAATTGCCCCCACAGTCCAAGGTAAAACTACAAAGCAACAAAATCCTTATCCGATGAATTCCTTGGCTTGGGCCACCTGGATTATTGCTCGTCTTGGGGGATGGAAGGGGTATCAGTCTCAAAGACCTCCAGGTACAGCAACTCTAACCCACGGCCTGAAACGGTTTGAGGCTATGTTCTTTGCATGGGAAATAGCTCAAAACCGACTTGTGTGTACACCGTAGCCATAGAGGGGCAGCAGGGCTATTTCAATAGACTGCTTAAAGGCTAGGCAGCTCTTCCTTGAAAAACTTCAGCACTTTGCATAATTAAGCCATGACCCCCTGAAAATTGTCATAGGGAGGGCTTTGGCAAGATTGTGGCCATCGACCTCAAAGACTAAACCATCGGGATAAACGCGGGATAAAATATTTAGAGGGAGATATTATGCGACCCCACCGTCTAGCTGTGATCTTGGCCTGTGCAATTAGCTGTAGTGCATTAACAGCTATCCTTCGAGTTCCTGGGGTAGTTGCTGACTTAACAACCTCCTTAACCGTAGAAGAAAAAGTAGCCTTCCGCCGCCAGTCGATTCGGGTAATGAAGGAGCAATTCGAATTAGCGACCGTTGCGGCTAAAGCTCAAGACTATGCCATTGCTCGAGACAATTTCTTTGTTCCTGGTCGGCGAATCTGGTTTATGTTTGGTGGTACGATCAAGCGCCAAAGCCCCACCCTTTATGAACCACTTCAGTCTCGTTTGAACCGAATCAATACCTCCCTTGGACAGTCTCGACCCCAACAAAATGCGTTGATGAGTGACTTGCAAGAGGTCAATCGGTTAATGCAACAGGCTGTCACCACTAGCGATGCTAACCTCTAGCACTTCTTGAGGAAGATCTCAATGAATACTCTTGCTGGCGATCCCCGCACCCAGAATATTGATCCTGAATTTCAGCAATTAATTTCTCAAATTGCGAGGGCCTTTGGGCAATTGGCCGATGTTAAAGGACGACGCGCCACCCATTCCTATGGGACCGTTGCCAAGGGGATGCTGACGGTCTTCTCTGAGCTAACGATCCCTGAGCATAGCCTCTTTAGCCCTAGTCGTAGTTATCCAGTGCTTCTGCGCCACGCCAATATTAAGGGTTTTCGAGATGATGCCATTTTAGATGGGCGAGGGGCCACGGTTAGAATTTTGGCAGATGCAGCCCATACCCCTTTGCCAGAGCTGAACTTACAGGCTGGAATCGTTGATATTTTGATGAGCACGGGGCGCTGCTTTATTTTGGCGGATGCCTTGTCCTTTGGTCAGTGGGTCGCCAGTTCTATGCCCGATCGCGTCAAAATGTTGCAAGCATATCCTAAAATCGTACCGATTTTTAATGAAATTATTCGCGATCCCAATTCCTATACGCAGCTCCATTATTATTCTGAGACCACCTATCAATTCCTGGCCTTATCGAGGGAAGCTTATTTTTTGAGATATCGTCTTCTCAATCATGAACAGCCTAGTGCTGATCAAGGCTGGCTAGATCCCAAGCTCGTGAAAATGCCGCTGGATTATCTGCCTAGGGTTGCTAGCGACACTCGTTCCGACACCTATTTGCAAGATGACTTTCGCCAGCGAGTTCAACATGGTGGTGTTCGCTATCGTTTGCAGGTCCAGCTCCAAAGGGTTACGGAGGATCAGGGGATTAACGAGCAACTCAAGGATTGTACGATCCCGTGGTTAGAGGCAGAGGCTCCTTTTCATGACGTGGCTCTCTTGAGTTTGGATCAGATTCTAGCGGATGAGGTGGCTGAACCCTTAGAATTTAATCCCTATCATGCCCCACCAGATTTGGGACTGATTTTGGCTAAATCTGCCCGTGAAACGGCTTCAGTTAACCATTTACGCTCCATTGTCTATCAAATTTCCGCTGATATGCGTAAGTATCAGTCACCGAGCGCAGCCTTGGTCGATTGGGGAACGGCACAGCAACTCTCCTTGGCACAACAATATCCTTACCTGCAAGAGGGCGATCAAAGCCTACCCTTCTTTGACCCAGCCCAGCCCTTGCCAGCTCGAGTTAAACCGAAGCCTCGCTATTGGGCAAATTTTGGCCTGAAGTTGATTCCGCCTCGGCAGCTCGATCCAGAGTTACCTGAGTTAGGAATTACGGGGGTAACGGCAGTGATGGGAACGAATGCGACGACCTATCTGCCCCCTAATTTAACGCGTAATCGCCAGGATAAGTTTAGCGATGACTTCTTTGTGGAGCGGCGTTTGAACGGATTTAATCCTGGGCGACTCCAAAGGGTCCAGGGGCAGCCTTGGCATTATGTGATTCGCTATGACGCTCGTCAATATGCGGTTGAGCCAGCCGGTATTTTACCCTCGCTGATCGAGGCTCGATTTTGTTTCTGCGGTCAATATTTACATCCCCACTCGATTGAATTTACTCTGAAGGGCCAAACGGAACGGCAACATCCTGGAGATAGGGATTGGGAATGGGGAAAACGGCTATTTCGCTGTGTGGAGTTTGTTTTTCAGGAGGTTCAAAGCCATCTGGGGCGTAGCCATATGAATATGGATCAGTATGCTATGGCTTACTACCGCAATCTGGTGAATAATCCCCTGCGTCTGTTGCTTGAACCCCATCTAGATGGCTTGCTGAGCATCAATAAGCTGGGTGCGCGGTTAATTAAGGGGGAGACGGGGTTTATTCCCGAAGCCTCTGCTTTGACCCCGGCTGAGGTAAATAAGGTGTTGCTAGAGGAGGTCAGCCGCTTATCTTATCGAGGCTGGTCTCCTCGGAATCGCGCTTTGCCAGACGCTATTTTGAATAACTTTTTTGATCAAGCTGCGATCGCTTTTTGGGATCTTCTGCAAACCTATGTTGGTCAATTCTTAGCCGCACATCAGGCCGGAATTACCACCTACTGGTCAGAAATTATGGCGATGTCAGCGGATCTGGTCAGCCATTCCCTCCTCAAGCCGGAGCTAGGTACCTTAGCCGTAGAGAGTCTGGCTGATTTGCAGCAACTTTGTGTGTATGTGATTTATCACAGTAGCTTCTACCATTCTTGGGTTAATAACAAACAATATGAGGATGGGGGTGATGTCAGCTATGCCACGATTGGTCTTTGGGATACTCACCACCCCGCCTATGATCCCTTAGCGGTTGCTGATCGAGAAGCCCAACAAGCGACATTGCTCTGGACTTTATCTCATGTTCGCTATAACCCGATTATGGATGTTGGTCCCCCTGCTCTGAAGGATGCGCTATGGCGTGACCGCCACCGGATTGAACCTGGCGTCCCCCTTGCGGATATTATGATGAGCATTAACATTTAGGATTGACTGAATGCAACATATTGAGCGCAGGTTAAGGGCGCGGATGCTTGTTGTTGCCTTTTCCACGGTATATTTGCTTTGGAGAAGAAAAACGATTGGCTTTCTCCATGCATCTATATTGAGTGTTTGAGCGTCCTTTCTGCATAGGTGCCTTGATCTTTTTTACTGTGGGTTCCTCACTCATCCGGTTGGATAATCGATCCTATTTGTATGGGCTTACTTAACTCTGCGACCCATTCCCTAGCAATGCCATGTTGATCCGTTATGCTCTAGCGCTATTACCTGCGATCGCGGCTCTGACGACGGCCAGTTCTGCTATCTATACTTGGCAGCGCCGGGATGTTGTGGGTGCAAGGGCTTTTTTTGGCTTTGTCAGCAGTATCTTCATCTGGTGCTTTTTTACCCTGTTTGAATATCTCAGCACCGATCAAAGCACGCGCATTTTTTTTGGTAAGCTGCAGTATTTTGGGATCTCTGGATTTGCAGTATTTTGGCTGGTTTTTACCCTTCAGTACACCCATAATGATTCGGACTTAATCAGGCGAAAAGTCGCTATTCTAATGGTTATTCCTCTGCTTAGCTTGATTTTTGCCCTAACCGATACTTGGCATGGGTTGATATGGCAAACTGCTGTTTTAGTCGGCGGCCGCACTCCGCAATTAGTGGTTGAGCATGGCTGGTGGTTTAGCTATGTGATGATTCCCTATAACTACGTGCTGCTATTGGGCGGAGTGGGTGTGCTGCTGTCTACCTTTTTTGCTAGTTCCCGTCTCTACCGACAGCAAACCTTAATCTTGCTCAGTGCAACCCTAATTCCCTTCTTCTTCAGCGTTCTTTACATCATGGCGGATGTGGCTCTGTATGGGATGGATATCACTCCCTTGGGTCTGGCCCTCAGCAGCATTACGATGCATATGGGGTTGTTCCCAGGTAAGCTCTTTGAGGTGTCTCCCATCTCTTATCGTACGGTTTTTCTCAACACCACAGAGGCCGTGATCTTTTTAGATAAAAACTACCATATCGTCGATCTCAATCCCAGTGCAGCTCAAGCCAGTGGTCAAGACAGAATTTTAGGCAAGCTGTTTATCGATGCTTTTCCTGACTATGCAGAGCTCTTAGCCACTCCCGTGCTAGAAGAGAGCACCAAAACTATTGTCCTTCATACTGAAACGACGGAGTATAAGGAAGTCAAAATCCGGCCCTTGAGTGGGTCTAGGGGACGGCCTGTGGGTTTAGTGGTGATTATAAGAGATGTCACACTAGAGCGTAGACGTCAGGAGCGGTTACATCACTTTGCTTATTTTGATAGTCTGACTGGGTTATGTAATCGACGCCAGCTAGAGCTAACCGGGGAACTTGCTCTCCAGTCCACCACCCAGGGTGCTTGGCCTGTGTCCCTCCTTTATCTTGATTTAAATAAGTTCAAAGCCATTAATGATACCTATGGACATGCAATTGGTGATGCGGTACTGGTCTATGCGGCTCAATGCATTAAGGTTTGTGTTCGTCAAGGTGATCTGGTGGCGCGGATCGGTGGCGATGAATTTGTAGCCTTACTGTTTCGAGCGAACCGGGAGGCAGCCTTGAATACACGGTTCCGAATCTTAGACCGTCTAGAAACCCCTCTAAGCATAGAGAGTTTTCCCTGCAACTGTCCGCTAGCATTGGTGTTGCTTGCCATCCACAGGATGGAAATGATTTACAGTCTCTCTTAAGGCAGGCGGATGCCACCATGTATCAAGAGAAACAAATTCGTCAATCATTCTCCAATAGCAATGATTATCCCTCGGCCTAGGGAGGGGCTGTTGACTCCCTGAGCCATTCTTTAGCCATTGATCTATTCATCAGTAATCCGTAAGACGGCCATGAAAGCTGCTTGGGGCACATCCACTCGGCCAACGGATTTCATGCGTTTTTTCCCGGCCTTTTGTTTTTCCAGGAGTTTGCGTTTGCGGGAGATATCGCCGCCATAGCATTTGGCGAGAACATCTTTCCGCAGGGCTGGGATGCTTTCACTGGCGATCACCTTGGCCCCGATGGTGGCTTGGATAGGAATCTTAAATTGATGGCGGGGAATCAGTTCGCGCAGCTTGCTGACTAAGGCCCGACCCATGTAATAGGCTTTGTCCCGATGGACAATGGCAGCTAGGGCATCTACTGGATCGCCATTGATTAAGACATCCAATTTAATGAGGGGGTTTTCTCGGTAGCCGATCAGATGGTATTCCATGCTGGCATAGCCACGCGATCGCGACTTCATCTGATCAAAAAAATCCGTGACCACCTCGGCGAGAGGCAATTCATAGACAAGGGTAGTTCGCCCAGGGGTCAAATACCGCATATCCTTGAAAGTCCCTCGGCGGTTTTGACCGAGCTCCATCAATGTCCCTACAAATTCCTCGGGGGTGATCATATCCACCTGGACAAAAGGTTCTTCGATTGTTTCGCGATATTGAGGATCAGGCAGAGCGCTAGGATTATCAATCAGCAGGATCTCCCCCTTGAGAGTTGTAACTCGATAGACTACTGAGGGGGCAGTAATAATTAAATCTAAGCTATACTCTCGCTCTAGCCGCTCTTGGACAATTTCCATATGCAGCAAACCCAAGAAGCCACAGCGAAAGCCAAAACCCATGGCACTGGATGTTTCTGGTTCATAGTGTAGGGCAGCATCATTAAGCTTCAGCCGTTCTAGGGCATCTCGCAAGTCGGGAAATTGATCGGCATCGGTGGGAAACATGCCGCAAAAAACCATTGGCTTAGCCTCGACATAGCCCGGTAAAGGCTCTGTGGCTTTCACCTTGGCTAAGGTAATCGTATCGCCGACTCGTGCATCCTCCACTGTCTTAATGGCTGCGGCCAGATAGCCCACCTCACCAGCATGAAGTTGGTCTACCTGAATCTGAGTGGGAGAAAGCACGCCTAACTCGTCAACATCGTATTCCTTCCCAGAGGCCATCAGGCGGATGCGATCGCCTCGCTTGAGGCTGCCATCCATCACCCGGAAGTAAACTACCACCCCTCGATAGAGGTCATAGTAGCTATCGAAAATCAGAGCACGCAATGGTTCCGCCGTCCTGTCCGCTGGCGGGGGCACCAACCGCACTACCGCTTCTAAAATTTCTGGAATGCCAATCCCTGACTTAGCGGAAGCCAAAATTGCATTGCTACAGTCTAAGCCAATGATCTCTTCGATTTCTTGCTTGACCCGCTCTGGCTCAGCCCCAGGCAGATCAATCTTATTGAGCACAGGAATAATTTCTAAATCATGCTCAAGGGCTAAATAAACATTGGCCAAGGTTTGCGCCTCAACACCTTGGGAGGCATCCACCACCAACAAAGCGCCTTCGCAGGCGGCCAAAGACCGCGAGACCTCATAGGAAAAATCCACATGACCCGGGGTGTCAATCAGATTGAGAACATAGGTGCAGTTGTCTAAACCGGTATAGTTCATCCGAGCTGCTTGCAGCTTGATCGTAATCCCTCGTTCTCGCTCTAGATCCATATTGTCTAGAAACTGTTCCTTCATCTCTCGATCGGCGACTGTACCCGTTGTTTGCAAGAGCCGATCAGCCAAGGTAGATTTACCATGGTCGATATGAGCAATGATCGAAAAATTGCGAATACGTGAGGCAGGAACATCAGTCATAAAGATGGGATCAGTCCTTCAGGAATGCCAACAAGCTCTGTTCTGAATTGTAATCCTTCTTAATGCCTTCGCCCCTTTCCTTGGGATAAATTCCTAGAATTGTCAAGAGCGTGGCTTGGTATTGTCCACTGATGTCTTAGCCAGGGCAGACTAAAGTTGAGCAAAGGGATCAATACATCCTGTATCTGTATTGATTGATCATTTTTGCCTCTTACTCAATTTTGGCTTCACTGTGCATTCTAAGGTAGCGATGACAGCTCTCCCCCTTTTTATCAAAACAACTCGCTCCGCCTGGGCGATTGCCCTAGCTGCCGCCTCTTTGTCACTGGCTACTCCATCTGTGGTCAGTGCACGGGTTGTTCCTGATCAGTCTGTTACCCTGGAGGCGACCGATCAAATCTCTGTAGAATTGACCACAGAGATACAACTGGCAGAGGTCCCAGCAGAGACAGAACTTCCTGTCGAGAACTTAGCCCTCCCCATGCCTCAGCCTACACCCTTACCCCAGTTAAGGGCCGATAGCCCAGCATTGGACCCCTTATCTGCTGATTCAGCTAGTCCTCAGGGATCAGTACCGTCATTACAGGCACAACAGGATGCTGCTGGCCTAGGGACTGAAGCGACGAGCCAGCCCATAGCAAAACCCTTGCCGGAGCCGGAACAGACCCAATTGCCAACGAACTCCACCCTGCCAACAGCAGCAGGAGCTGCGCCGTCCTCTAAGGCGGATCCGTCTCTGCCTCCTGATCTGGCCGCTCGCCAACAGCTCTTAATACAGGCCGATCAGCTCTATCAAAAGGGTCAACGGGAAGCAGCTGAAGCCCTTTATCAACAGGCGAAGGAACCGTTCCCAGGCCAATCTAATGTCTTGCCCTTGGCGGAGCCTATCTTTGCGCCTACCAGCCTGCCGAGGGCTGGGCAAGTCTATTGGCGAGAATCTGAGGCAGGACTTCAGCAGAAGCTGCAAACTCGTATCTTTGTCCCCTTAGGGTTATTGGTCAAGGAATATCCACAATTTGTGCCGGGACATTTGCGTTTAGCTGAGGCCCTCACCGCCGCGGGTAAACCTGAAGAGGCGTTGGAGGTGATGACCCAGGCTGCTTCTCTCTATCCCAACCAGCCGGAGGTGCAAAAGGGGTTGATTCAGCAGCAAGCCCAGGGCAAAAAATGGCTAGATGCCGCTATTACCGCTCGTCAGTTTACGCTGCTCAATCCTGACCATGCTGATGCGCTGGCGTTTTCCCAGTTGGCTGAGACCTATCAACAAAAATTTGAGGCGCGCTTACGTTCTGATATTACTAATAATACGATTGGCAGTGTGGTGACGGGGGCCTTGGGGATTGCCTTGACAGGTAATCCTTTGTCGGGGTTGTCTACTCTCCAGACCTCGATTTTGCTGTTGCGGGGAGAAACGGCGGTGGGAAATGCGATCGCAGAGCGAACCCAACGTCGTCTGCCCATGATTGAAGATGCTGAGGTGCAAGCCTATGTGGATCGAATTGGCAGCAAGCTGACAAGATTGACTGGCCGCCCCTTAGACTATCAGTTTTATGTGATTAATGACGAAAAGCTCAATGCCTTTGCCCTACCGGGCGGCAAAGTATTTATCAATGGTGGCGCGATTCTCAAAAGCCAATCCGAAGCAGAACTAGCGGGATTAATGGCCCATGAGCTTTCCCATGCTGTTTTGTCCCATGGATTTCAACTGGTGACGCAAAGTAGTGCAACGGGCGGGGTAACGAAATTTCTTCCCTTTGTAGGCGGCTTGCTGGGTAACTTGGCAGAGGCCGACTATAGCCGAGATATGGAGCAACAGGCAGATCTGATGGGCACGCGGCTCTTGGTATCGGCAGGATATGCTGCTGATGGTTTACGCAACTTGATGGTGACCCTCCAGCAAGAAGAGAAAGGCCCTCTATTGCCCTGGTTCTCCAGCCATCCCCTCAGCCAAGATCGCATTCATTACTTAGAATGGCTGATTATTAAGAACGGCTATAATCGCTATGCCTATGAAGGTATTGAAGAACATCAAAGAATCCAAGAACTAGTCCGATCTCAGCTTAAAGCACTCAAAATTGAAAAGGATATCTAGAAAAATAGCAAACAACCTAAGTCAGTCAAACCTCTGCGGCCAAGGCCATCCCTTACCGACTGACAATGCCTGACCATTGGACTTGCTGACGCTGTTCGCGGCGATAGGAAAAGAATTTCTCTGGTTGTTGATAGGTGCAATGAGGTGCGATCGCAATTTGTGCGGGCAATACCCCTAATTGCTCTAACTGCATCGCATTCACCCGGCGAACATCCAAGCGAACATGTCCAGGTTGTTGATCTGCAATCAAGGGTGAATTAGGTTCTTGGAGTAGCATGGCCGCGATTTGATCCGGGTCCCTGGCTGAAGATAATAGATCTGGAGCCAATACAGTACTGACCACCTGCGCCGCGACTGCCGTGGTCACTTGATACACATCACCCCCAATCGCCGGTCCTAGAGCGACTCGGATATCTTGCAACTGGCTGCCTTGCGCTTGCATTTGAGCTAGGGCAAGGGGCACAATTTTGGCGGCAGTGCCCCGCCAACCCGCATGCACCGCTGCGACTCCACCTTGGTTGCGATCAGCAATTAACACGGGCGTGCAGTCAGCCGTACAGACCCATAGAGCCTGTGCTGGTCCATGGCTATAAAGACCATCTGCCTCTAGAAATTCAGGACCTTGCTCAGCCTCGGCTGCACTCTGCGCTTCTGCCGCCCATTGCTGCCCATGGGCTTGTACTGCTGCCGTACTGAGAACCTCGTTGCCATGCACCTGTTTGACTCGATAACTCTGGGCCTCTGGTTGAATAATAGAACCAAGCTGCCTGGGTGAGTCGGGCCAAAAATCACGGCTAAAAAAACCATGGGACCATGATTCAAGTAAACTGCAAGTTAAATAGCTTCGGCCTTCACAGCTCTGCCAAGTCCAGTTATGCATAGTAGAGATGAGGGATATTCAATAAAAATTTTGGCATTTTGGTCCCGAAGGACGGCTCTTTCTCCACAAGATATAGAGAGGTTTACCTTAAAACCTTACTGATTAATAGGTTTTGCATACCTAAATTCCATCCATTGTCTAGGTTTTGGTTGATAAATGACATGTTTTTCGGTTGTGTCGACTGTTCATTCCAAGAATAATCACGTTGGAAAGGTGCCACTCGGTAAACCTTGCCATTGTCGATCAAATCGCTGAAGCTGTTAGTGCGCGTGTCTAACAGCTTAATTCGAGCCATAAGTCAGGATGAGTGAACTAGTTCTAATCTTTAAGGTATCAAGAGCTAGCCTATTTGGGGTAGGTGAATAATCCTGGTGGGCTAAAACTGCGCTGGTGTGGACGGAGCAGAGATCGTCGGTGAGAGTTCAAGTTCGTCTACTGCCGTAGATGCTTAGCCTTGGCTGTCTTTGTCTTGCTCTTAAAGATTGGCAGAATCATATCTTTTTTGCTTCAGGATTGCTTAAGCTGGCAAAATTGAACGCTGACAATGGGGACAAATGGCATGAATGGAGAGCTGACAGTCTAACAGGTGAAAGCCTGATTTCTTGGCTGTTTTGGCTCCGATCTTGAGAACGGAATCACTTTTGAACTCGATGGTTTTGTTGCACTTAACGCAAATTAAGTGGTGATGGTGATAGGGATAGGGCTGGTTTAATTCGTAATGCTTATGCCCCTCTGCAAACTCTAGCTCCCGCAAAATTCCCATGCGAGCCATCAGTTTAACAGTGCGATAAATCGTAGATAAACTGATCGGACTATTTTCCTCTTTGAGCAGATTGTATAGATCCTCAGCGCTCAGATGTTTACCCTTTTGCAGATCTTGAAACACATTGAGGATTGTTTCTCTTTGAGGGGTGAGTCGCCATCCTCGGTCATTTAGCTCTGATTTGAGTGAGTTGGATGTATACATGGCTTTTTCTCAAGAACAGGATCTTGTTGACAGTCTACCTCAAACCAGATGTCACTTTCAACAAGATGCGTTTATTGAGAAATATGTTGTGGATGTCAAACTTGAGTCTAGCCTGCTAAAGACTTGTTCTTCATGAATTGTAGCCCTTAACAACAGAGGAGATTATAGCTATGATCTCCTCTTGAACTTGTGGAATGGGTGGGTTGTTTTTGCGATCGCACCAGCCCCATTCACTCAATTTACTGTCGTAAAGCCAACTTCATTCAGTCCGATCTCTTTGGGGAGTACGGACTAAGCAAAGGCTTCCAGAAAGTCACGAATGCGGTTGCGGCGTTTAGGCTGCCGGAGCTTCTGCAATGCTTTAGACTCAATTTGTCGAACTCGTTCGCGCGACAGATTCATATTTTTGCCAATTTGGGCCAAGGAATGGGTTTTGCCATCATCTAAACCAAAACGCATCAGCAAAACATCTCGCTCTCGACTGGTCAACTCCTCCATCAAATCTCGGAGTTCTTGCTGTAAAGACTCCCGCATCATCCGTTCTTCTGGAGATAATTCATCAGTTTCGAGCAAATCGCCCAACTCGGTATCTTTGTCCTTACCCACCTTGATCTCTAAGGAGACTGAACGAGGTACCCGGACCAACAATTCTCGAATTTGTTCTGGGGTCATCTCTAGCTCTTGAGCAATATCTTCGATGCTGGCGATGCTGCCCTTGCTTTGAGAGAGCTTGCGCTGGGCCTTCTTAATTTTGTTCAGCTTCTCGGTAATATGAACCGGTAGACGAATGGTCCGACTTTGGGTGGCAATCGCCCGAGTAATCCCTTGGCGAATCCACCAATAGGCATAGGTACTGAAGCGATAGCCCTTAGTGGGATCAAACTTCTCCACAGCCCGCTCTAAGCCTAAGGTGCCTTCCTGGATCAAATCTAATAGCTCTAATCCCCGATTTTGGTACTTTTTAGCCACAGATACAACAAGACGCAAATTGGCCTGGATCATATGCTCCTTGGAGTGTAGCCCTTGCTTAACAATTTGATCCAACTCGTGAGGAGTTAGGTTTGCCTGCTCAGCCCAATCTGCTTTACCCTCTGCTATCTTCGGCTTAAGTTCTGCTAAGGGAATCTCTGCTTCCTTAGCCCACCGTGCTAAGGAAGGACGATGACCCAGCTTGGCAGTGAGGCGATCGCGAATCTCCATCAGACGCGCATATTCTGCAATCAAGGATAGTCAGTCACTAAACCTTCACGATCTGCCAATAAATTCATGTATCGTTGCACCTTTTGAGCTTCAGAGACCTCTTCGTCTCGACTCAACAACCGCACCCGACCAATTTCCTGTAAATATAAGCGCACCAAATCCGTGGTGGCCCGATGTTGCCGCGCTGAGCTAGGGTTATCTGCCACGGCCAGATCCTCAGACTCCTCTGTGCCTGATGTCGGATCAAACTCAAGGATTTCTGCTTGTTGGGCAACTGACTCAGACCGATGCCCCTGTCTTTGACCGTCATAAACGGCATAAATTACATCTGAATTCTGTGGAATAGCCGACATCAAACGTTACCTCTAACAGGTTCAAGCAAAAGAACATCCGTAGTTCTATAGTTCCCAGAAAGCAAGACTTATAAACAGATTAAGAGTTCCAATAGTATGTGCAAACTAACCCTCTCTAGCCAGAATTAAGGGATCGCGATTGGTAAATATACTTGATCAATTCACTCTGGTTTTGAGGCTGCACTTAGGTTATGGATTTTTCAGAGTAAAATCAGTGATTTGCATCAACAGGGCAATGTGTTCCTAGAGGTTAGGTGCTACCCATACACGAAATTCAGCCCTGCTGTTGATTTTGCAAGGTAGTCAAACCCCCTGAGCATCAAGGCTGCCAGATTTTTAGTGACTTAAGTGACATAGATCACACTCAAATCGACTTTCTGTTTCTAAGCTTAAGAAGAGAATGGGCATACTTAAAGACATCATCAATCTTTCTCATTTATTAGAAAATTGGAATAGTCAGAAATTTACAAGGCTGTTCTAGGATGCTTGTCCTGAAAGTTTCGCTCTATACCTTCATCAGCACTCGGAAATAAAAGTGAAAACCCAGGCATATCTATCTGGTCCCCTTTCCCATGAGCAAACGGTGTACGATCATTTGCTCGATTGCGTACGAAAGGAGTCACCAACAGAAGTTTTGCAGCGCTTTCAGTCTCTGTTCTTGAGTAGTTCTAGCTATCAGAACACTGAAATCAATCAGGCATTGAACACCCTTCTTAAGGCAACAGCTAAGCAAGAAGAGTTCTTTTTGTTTCTCAATCGTTGTTGTTATATTTTGGTTAATCGCTGGCAATCTGACTATGAATGTCGATTTGCCATCTCCGAGTTGCTGGCTTTATTAAAGCAGTCCAGTTCCATGCCCTCTAGCTTAGGACGTCTACAATCGACAACTCGGCTACGGATGTTGGTGAACCAATTCACGAAAAGCAACCATTTTGAGCGACTCGATCGTTTCGCTAGCTTTATCAATCCAGAGGGGCTGGCCTCGGGCCAGCGTCCTTTGGTGGGCCTATTACGACGATATCCTTACCTTTATCAGCATTGCTTGGCCTCTCAAAATGATACCCAAGAACAACAGCAAATCATTTATCAAGTCCAAACTCAGGCCCAAGAAAATTTCGAACGGGATTTGTCTCTTTACCTAACGGACCGGCTTAAATATCGCGCTTCCCCCCGTCCACTGATTCAGTTAGACCACTCTCCTCTCAGCCTTAACCTTCAGACTGTAAAAACCCTACCTTGTTGAGTGATATTGAATTGCACCAATCTTTAAAGTATTTTGTGGGTAAGGTTGATCATCGCCATACTCACCGAGATTTGGCTCAGCAATTTTTAGCTCACCAGGACAGCGGCCATACCTATCAACATTTCAAGCAAGATTTCTATGAGTATTTAGCCACCTCTGTAGATCCAAAATTTGGTAAATGTCGATTCAATAACCAGTTTTATAATCACCTGATTAATCTATATCCTGATAGCAACAATCGGCCTATGACTGATTTTTTGCTAGCACGAACTTGTCAGCAAACCTTGAATTTCTTGGTCATTGATAGCCGTCAGCAGGCTAAGCATTGGATTTTTATGGACCTAATTAATAATGTGGGGTCAACCTCCACCATTGGCTTGCTCCTTAAGGTGGTATTGGTCTGTAAAAAAATTAAGCCCTACTTAGAGCAACGCTTTGCCCTATTGTTTGGTCATTACGAATCTGTCCCTCAGGCGAATGTGCAATGGCTTGTTCATTGTTTTGAAAAGCTCAACCTTGCCTGGACTAGTCATTTTGGCAAAGTTGATTTTTCCTATTTTTCCTTGCTTTAGACGCTCACTTAGCCCAGCCACCCCCCGGGTTATCCTAAAGGTATTTCCTCGGAGGTCTTCCTCCGTTATTACCGGTGGCAATAGAAAATGTCCTGAAGTTATGAGCGAGAGGCCGTTGTGAGAGACTGATTGGTGCCATTTCGATTGGTGCTATCAGCCTCTTCATCCTCTGGGAGGCCAAAAACTTGCCTAAAGACTTTAGCGACTTTATACCCAGAGTCAATGGATTCTAGGGGATCTTTGCGTAGCCGATGGCGTAGGGATAGGGTGATTACCCGACGAATATCTTCCTCAGTTACTTCTGTGCGACCTTCAAAGGCTGTAATTGCCTTCGCAGCTCGATTGGTGACGATATCCCCTCGCAGCCCATCAACATCTAGTTCTGAGCAGACTTGGGAAATCTTTACCCGCAACTCATGATCGATATTGACCTTGGCTAAATTTTGTTGGGCATTGATAATTTTGGCTTGGAGGTCTTGCTGGGGTTGTTGGTGGCTGCCTAGATAGGACTGGGGGTCTTGATCGAATTGAGATCGCTCTTCCACAATCTGTACCCGCAAGTTTGGGTCTTTCACTGTATGGATCTCGGCATGCATGCCAAACCGATCCAGCAGTTGTGGTCGAAGTTCACCCTCCTCTGGATTCCCCGAACCGACTAGCACGAACCGGGCAGGATGGCGGATGGAGATGCCTTACGCGCTCTACGGTCATTCCAGCCAGAAGCAGGCTGAGTCGA
>JAAUUW010000073.1 GCA_012030735.1 Acaryochloridaceae cyanobacterium SU_2_1 | reverse complement strand
TTTCTCTAAATCTGCTTTCTCAGACTCACTCAGATTCAGGGGCGCTGCTATCAGGGGTGACATCGCTTTAAAGTCTCGAACCTTGTACCTCTATATAGTAGATAGATTTACGCCAAGATGTACTAGTCAATTATCGCACCGCCAATATTCCTACAGATCCAGAGATCCCCACGTTTATCAAAGAAGAGTTTAGCGAATTTTACAAAGCGATGTTTGCAATGGCCCATCAACGGGAAGGGAAGCAAGTTGTTTTCCGGGAATATGCTTGGGATATGAGTACTTGCGATCCCTGCTCTGCGGAACCCCTAAACTCAGAAGAGCTGCGCAAAGCAGGAGTATTTTGGCTAACAGAACGCCCCTCAGGCGATGTTGTGATGCCCCCCAACTCTACGGGAGTGTTTATTACCCGCCTACATGCTCGTTATAGCCGCGATAAATTCCCAGAAGATCTGATCTTTCAAGAAACAAACAACCGCCAGTCTTTCCAAGGACGCTATGTTCTGCGCCATCCCTACACCGGTGAGGTTGATTGTCGAACAGGCAGAAGCTATAAACGCGCCCTACCTGCTCGGTTTAATCAAGAAGCCCAGACCTTGGCAAAGCTGACCGGTTGGAAGGTGGAAGATATCCGACGCAAAATGAAGGTAACTATTCCAGACTCACAGCCTTGGTGGCAGCGGCTCTGGCAGTGAGACAGAACTGTTAAGCACTACAGCCATCAAAATACTCAGCCAGACTTCTTGGCATCCCTGTTTCAGGATCTTTGGAGAAGCTAAACTGCGATTGTATCAAGAGGGAAATGGCTTCAGATTGTGTCTTCTTGTTCTGCATATTATTCATTGAACATTGACAAAGCTGTTTAGCCTGTTCTTCTGTCTTGCCTTTACCCATCAATTTCTTTACACATCCACTGTTATAGCGAGAGATGAGCTCAGGATCATAGGTGTTTTTAGGGGCCACGGTTTCCGCTCCAGAAGGTAGGGGTAGACTAGTCATCACCAAGCCGACGATGCCTGTGGTAGCCATTATGCCAGCAATAATTTGAGATGGACGGTTCATGGGAAATATCCTTGATAGTTTGAAGGGGCTGAGACCAACGGCGGCTAGGTGCAAATCCAGCTGATCAGTTTTATGGATCTAGAGGGTCTAACACTTTGTGCTTAAAGTCAGCATAAAGTCTCAACAGTAAAGACTAAATGACTTGGATCACTGGTGCAGCGGAGGTTGATCACTGGATTGATGCTGGGGGTTTTGCTGCCATGCCCTTAGGGCGGTTTGATGCACCTCCCGCCAAGGCAGTTGGTGAGCTTTGGCAATCCGAGCGCAATCTTCGTACTCCGGTTGGAGGTTAAGCAGTTGCTCTCCTTGCCAGGCCAATTTCATCTGAATTTTTCCCCAGGGTGTTTCCACCGAGGCGAAAGTCCGCTCTAAGCGAGTTCGTTGTTGTTGGGATCGACGAATTCCTAAGGTACTTGTTTCCCTGAAGATCAAGGCTTCACAATTGTCAACGACTTGTGGCTCACAAATGACGCTCAAGAGTGTGCCAGGACGAGACTTTTTCATGTACACAGGCTGGGTAAACACATCTAAAGCCCCCGCTGAGAATAAGGCTGCACAGGTATAGCCAAGGGCTTGAGGATTGAGATCGTCAATTTGAGTTTCTAAGAGGTAGATGGTTTCTGAGGGGGGGCATGGGGAGGCGATAGGGGCTGTTATCGGGCTAGGGTCGCCCAGCCATAGCCGCAGAACATTGGGTAAAGATAGCTCATGGCTACCAGCGCCTAAGCCGATCTTATGCAGAATCAGGGGTGGGGGTGGACCAAAGCCATGGGCGAGGGTGATTGCGATCGCAGCCCCCGTTGGCGTCACTAACTCTCGATGAATGCCATTGTCATAAATGGGTACTTGGCGCATTTCCCAGAGCTTCAGCACCGCTGGCACAGGCACAGGTAAGCGGCCATGGGCAGCCTTCACCGTTCCTCCACCCGTAGGTAAAGGGGAGCAATAGATCTGGTCAATTCCCAGCCAATCCAGCCCCAAACAGGTGCCGACTATATCGACGAGGGCATCGGTGGCCCCCACCTCATGGAAATGGACCTGGAGAGGATCAATCCCGTGGACAGCGCCTTCGGCAAGCGCGAGATTGCGGAAAATCTCCAAGCTCCACCGAGTCACCCGCTCGGGCAGCTTAGCTGCTTGAATGAGTTGTTCAATTTCTGGTAAATGGCGGTGCTGGGAATGATGGGAACTGGCCTGAGCGTGATCAGAGGAGTGATCAGACTCTGCCTGATGAGGGTCTATCTGGTGATGAGAGTCTGTCTGGTGATGATGATCTATCTGATAAGGGTCTGTCTGGTGATGATCTGAGGGATCAGGATGATCAAGCGGCTGATCAGGCGCCATGGTGTGGGACAAGCTGGGCAGCCTGACAGATTCTGCCGAGACTGGGGCAGCTTGATCAAGATCGACTAAAACATAGGTAGCTTGTTGCCCCTGACGCTTGACAGATCTTACTTGCAAGGTGAATTCTGGGGTCAATCCCAATTTCGCTAGCTGATCTTGCAGATAGGTAAGGGGCACACCTAAATCTAAGAGAGCACCCAGGCACATATCACCGGCGATTCCCGTTGGACACTCAAAATAAGCTAGCTTGGACATAGGGGGAGAAGCTCAGGAATTGAACCTTGGTAGGTTCATTCAGGATCAGCAAAGAAGTCAACTGTATTTTAACGCCACCATCGCCGAGCTAGATAGTGATGTTTGTCTCTAGGATGGTTGACGACCGGTAGCAAGTAAAGGTCTCTTCAGGAGAAGCCATGGCCCGCTTATATTCTCTCCATCCCCAGGATCCTCAGCAACGAACGATTGGTGCTATTCGAGATGAGCTTTTGGCAGGAGCAGTGATGCTTTATCCTACGGATACCGTCTATGCGATTGGTTGTGATCTAAATTCTAAAGCAGGGGTACAAAGAGTCCGGCAAATTAAACAAATGTCCAATACCAAACCGCTGACTTTCTTATGCCCGTCCTTGTCAAATATTGCCCAATATGCCCAGGTTTCTGATTCAGCCTATAAAATCATGCGGCGACTCATTCCAGGTCCCTATACGTTTTTGTTGCCTGCTACTAAGGCTGTGCCAAAGTTAGTGCAAAACCCTAAACGCAAGACAACGGGCATCCGCGTTCCTGATCACCCTATTTGTCAGGCTCTATTAGCCACCTTATCCAGCCCGATTATTTCTACCTCTGCCCATGTTTTGACTGAGGGATCCGATGGAGATGCAGTGCTGAGGACGGAGCAGTTGTCTCGCCCAGATTTATTTGATTATTTTGAGAAGCAGGTGGATTTCGTGATTGACAATGGTCAAGAACCCAGCTTTGCGGTGTCGACCATTTTGGATTTATGTACAGCCGATCCGCTCGTGGTGCGTGAGGGCTTGGGCTGGGAAGCAATCGCCACGGAATTTGAGTGACCTAGAATGATTGGGGCGATGCTTTGATCAGGTTCACCCCCCTTGCTGCTTAAGCTTTACCCTGTCGATATGTATCCAGGGTTAGCTCTATAGCGGATAAGAGATCGGCTTGATGCCAACCTTGGTAGAGATGGGCTGCGATCGCACAGCCCCCTGCCCCCACTCCTTCCTTAACATACCCTTGCTCGTAAGCCTGCAACTGCGGATAGCGCGACTGGGCAAAACTCAATTGAGTCGCCACTAAGGGCACCCTCCCAATGGCTGCTGCTAAGCTCACCGTATCTCCAGAGATATCCTCCGCTACCCATCGCGTTGTCCCTACAATGATGTTTTTTGGCTGCCAAGATAGCTGCAAACAACGGGCAATTTGGCAAGCCAAAGCATAGACAGCCAGCATCTGAGTTCCCCCCGCAAGCAAGACCCCAGCGGTTCGACTGGCTGCGATCGCCATCCCAGCCACCACTACCTGCATCGGATCACCCACAGCCGCCACCAACCCCAAGGGATCCTCTCGCCAAGTGCCCGGATGCTGCCGCCTAGCACGCAGTAATGCAGCCTCAACAATAGCGGCCTTCTGAGCATGGTTACAGACAGGGTGACTGCTATTGACCTTGCCCTGCGCATCAATCTCCAAGCCCGTCAAAATTGCCTGAGCAGTCGTCGTGCCACCCACCACACATTCAGCCAGCAGCAGATAGCTATCCAAGACGTGAGCCGCCAATTTCTCTCCCCAGGCCAATCCCTCAACCAACAGCGCCTGCACCACAACCAAAGGTAAGGCAGCCCCCGTACTCAAACAGGCAGCCGGTCTACCGCCCAAGTCGATTGTCGATATCGGGGGCTGCTCCGGCAATCCCGCATTGAAAATCAACATCGGTATCTGCTGATGCCTCAGCACTGGCCAACTGATAAACACAGGAGATACTCCTTGAGAAAGCCAAGGCAAGGGAAACTGCGCATCTTCTTGAGGACCCCTCACCAGAAATTCGGCATCAGCAAGGGCAGTCCATCGGCGGGCTTCAGGAGTAGCACCCGCTGTAGAAATCTCAGGAATAAGTCCAGTGTCAGTAAATCCGAGCACGCAAGCATAAAGAGGCTGACAACCTTGATATTGCCGCAGCCACTGTTGGCCTTGGGCAAGTTGGGTATAGACCCGCAACATCAGCGCCTACTCAGCTTCATACTCAAGGAATTTCTGCAGCCACAGGGGTGGATCAGGAATGGAATTGCCGATCCGATCTAAGACTAACCAGGCGACCAAATGAACAAGCAACATGTAGAGCAGCGCATTCACCAAAATCAAGCCCACCGAGAATAATTGCACAACCATCAAATCGGGCTGCACCAACCAGTTCAATTTAATCATCACCCATTCTAAAAAACCGGTGATTTGGCGGTTGATATAGAGCCATAAATCTGTCCCTAATAGCAAGGACAATAGACCTAGTTGAAAGAATAGACCCATAGCCATCACCAAGGAACTCCAGCCCATGGAAACATACCAAGTGACTTTTCGTTTCCATAATCGTCCCAGTAAAACACCCACCACACCGTAGGGGAGTAGATATTGCAGACTACGGGGCGGCCCCATCAACACAGAGATTAGCAGGGTCGTTACCCAAGCACTCATCCAGGCAGACCGCTTTCCCCACCGTAAATAGATTAAGGCTGTGGGAATGGGGAAAAAAAATCGCAGCAAGGGCCCATGGGAAAATAAGTATTAATGAGCCAGATCAGCGCTGTGGCACTGGCTAAGAAAGCAGTCTCGACCATAGGTAACGGTCGATCAGAGATGGGTGGGGGATTAATATTAGCCTCTGGAGTGGTGTTATGGGTCATTTCGGGACTCCTAGGCATCAACAGCTAGTGGCGCTCTCAAGGTAAATAGACCAGAATGTCTCAATCTCCTTCTGATTCTGACTGTTGAAGGGGGGCAGCGGCAATCTCAAGGGATTGAATCACTAACACATCACAGGGGGCATGGTGTAAGACCGATTGGCTAACGCTCCCCATGATGGCTTCGGCTAAACCACTACGCCCCCGGCGGCCCACAACCACCAAATCGGCTGACCAATCTGTGGCGGCTTGGCAAATTTCGTGACCTGCTTCGCCTGTTGGATAACTAAAAGATGCTTCAATCCCCTGATCAAGGGCAGTTTGGCAATATTGACCTAGCCAAGCAGCGGCTTGTTCAGTTTGAGCTTGGTTTTGTTGCTGCCAAATCGTAGGATCTACAAAGGTGGGATAGGTACCCAGATCAGAGAAGGTGGTTGAGGCCGAGGAGAAGCCAGGGTCACCCAAAAAGCTAGGAGATAATACATGCAACAAGTGTAAACTCCCCTGACAAGCTTGAGCAAAGGTGAGCGATCGCAAAAAAATAGTCTCCCGTAGCTCCGACTGATCCAAGGCTACTAAAATTCGAGCAAAGGTCATTACTAGCAACCATTCCTAGGGAATCAAATCTTCTAAAGCGTCCATATCCAAGATAAATAGCTTTTCTTGATCTCGCGTAATAAACCCTTTCTGTTCTAACCGCCCCAAAACCCGAGTCACCGTTTCGCGAGTCATACCACTAAGACTACCCAGTTCTCGATGCGGCAAATTAGGGATCTCAATCCCCTCCGTCCCCACTCTACCTTGGCCCTCAGCCAAAAACACTAAAATATCCGCCACTCGTGCCCGGGCATCTGCTTCTCGCAAGCGCAAACGACGATTGAGCTGGCGCAAACGCAGCGCCATCAACTTTGCCAGCCAAATTCCAGCTTGAGCATGGGTTTCCATCAGGCCCACAAAGTCCTTCGCTGGCATATTGGCAACCGTTGCCGATGTCAGAGTCAAGACATCTGTTGATCGGGGCACCTTATCCAAGCAGGCCATCTCACCCACCAATTCACCCTTGCCAACGATATTTAGCGTCACCTCTTTGCCATCAATGTTATAAGTGCGAATTTTGACCCAGCCCTCTAGGATGAAATACACAGATTCCCCCCAATCGTCCTGCCGCAGAATAGCGCTTTTAGGCGGATGTTCCCGCGTAATCACATGGGAAACCGCTTGCTCAACAACAGAGTCGGGCAAGCCTGCAAAAAAGGGCAAAGAACGGAGTAAATTATCCAGCCTTGCGTCTCGGGAATTATGTCGATCTTCCATAGAGGATTTAGAAGCAGGATATAGAAGACTGCATCACCAGCAGTGAAGCATAAGTGAGTATCCTCAAGCAACTCTAAGGCTGGAAACAATCTTTACACAGCAAAACATGAAGAAATATTGCAAACAAACCTCACTTGATATTACAATTCTTAACAGATTGATTTTACTTTAACCAGTTCTCTGGGATAGCCTCTACTTCTGTAAGAGTTGTCCTCCCTTAAACACAGCTCCTTGAACCAGCCTTTTTTTAATTGGCTGGTTTTCTCCAGGTTCACAGATCAAGCCTTTGCCCAAAACTTGTCTACATTTTGATCTCTTGAAGGTCTTCGACCGTGATACCTTAACAACTAGTGTGCTTTATTTGGAAAGAGTTTCTGGAAACACCTTCACAGCAGCATTAGACTTTTCAATTCGATCTATTCACTCGTGCAATCTATATTCCCTGATCATTCACCTCGATCTTCAGTGACAAGATGACTGTAAGGTTGAGTACTGCTCTCGATTTCAGAGGCTTATCAATGAGTTGCAGTCATGGTAAAGCGGCAGGGTTGAGTGTTGGCGATTGAGTCACCTTGAACCTTGCGTTTAAGGTTGCTTGGCATTCGCCCTCTAGTGTTCTTGACTTCATTTGGCTCATCTATCAATCTTCTGGAGGTATTCTCAATGTCCATCCGTCTATATGTCGGTAATTTGCCCAAGGAATTAGACCGGGATGAACTGGCTGCATTGTTCACGGAAGCTGCGGGTGAATTGGCCTCCACAAAGGTAGTGACTGATCGCAAAACCGGCAAATGCCGGGGCTTTGGTTTCGTGACGGTTGAGACCGAGGAGCAAGCAGATCAGCTGATTGAGAAGCTCAATGGTCAGGCATTTAAGGACAGTACCTTAAAAATTGAAAAGGCGCTTCCCAAGGCCAAGGAACCCAGTTCTGAGCACCAGGCTCCTACCAGCAATCATGCTGCCCCTCGTCGCAATAACAATAGAGGTAAAGCACGCAGCAACACCGCCCCCTACGCGCAAGCTGAGGCAGCTCAGCCCGATCCTCGCTGGGCGGATGAGTTAGAAAAGCTGAAAGAGCTGTTGACAGCCCAAACTCAACCCTAATCCCAAGGGTCTCTAATCTTGATAGAGAGACCCTTGGTAGAGCGCTTGCTCTTGATGGGTCTCTAAAACACAATCGGCGCGCGGATAGGTAACGCAAGTGACAATATATCCTGCGGCTATTTCTGCGGGCCTCAAAAACTTTTGCTCACTTTGATCCACAGATCCACTGATCAAGCGCGCAACACAGGCAGAACAATCACCTTGCTGGCAGGCTGAGGGAATGGAAATGTGAGCTTCTTGGGCAATATCTAAAATATATTGATCTTCGGGCACTGCGATTGTTTGATCTAGCCCGATTTCAGGATTGAGCAAGCGAATTTGATGGATGACCATGGTTCTAGTTTATGCAGTCGCGAGCATCTCTGTTTTCGTCACTGCTCTCTAGAGTAACAGGAACGCTGTCCTGTATGCCTTGTAGCCAGCCTTAAGCCATGCTAAACAACAGGGCGACCTCGGTACTTCATACCTTGAGGTTTATTGCTTGAGGCTGCAGCAGTTACTTGGGATAGAGATGCTCCCCCAGCAACAACGAGTTGATCCCCCACAACAACAATCCGAGAAGACTGGAGTAGATCATGTACCTGAGTCCAGGTATAGCTAGGGTTCGCTGCTAACCAGGCCTCTCCCATAGCGATTGCCTGATCTCTCGGTATTTTGTAGCGCATTCGCATCACAACCAATGCTCTTAGACGATCATCCATATCATTTTCCTTCAGGCTTAGGCATAAGAATAGCTTGAATCGAATCGGCTAATTAAGTTAAGCAAGATCGCAATTCACTATCCTTAGGTTGCCCAAGGGCCTAGAGAGTTTGAACAGCTTGATGGTTTTCACTCTCCTGCCCTTAGTTCAGATAAGAGAATAGCTACACCTTCAGTTTTTGGATATCGCGGAGAAATTGGATGGTAGCCGTTGTTCATCAGCCAGAGGAGATCAGCCATCCCTGCTCCTTCAGGGAAAGGGATAAGGAGTTGGTTCCCAAGCCTGTTTGGCAATCGCGGCCTGTCTATAGCGATGGCTTTAGATGGGTTAAGGGTGATTGAACTTGGCTAGGCAAGGGTCTCAGGACAATATCCTAAGCCTTGAATGAACTGCTGTCGAAAGGCTTCAATTTCCGTTAGGTCGGGCGTACCATGAGCAATCACAGCGACTTGATAGCGGCTCATAACCTCCACGGGGGAGTCTCCTGCTTCTAACGCCTTAAGCACAGTATTAACCCTAGAATCAACTTGATAGGGAATGCCAAGCTCACTTAAAAAAGCTCGAAATTTTCGACATTTTGATCAGTCCAATTAGAGGCGGTCTTAATGCGCAGAATCCAACCGTTGAGTTGGTGAACGACGGTCACAAACTGTACAGGCAGATCGGCAGTCCGACGTAGATGCTGAACCACGCGCAGAACTAGACTGGCGGTTCCGAGATAGTAGAGGTAATCCATAATTGTGCCTACCTTGGCTTGTGCCTACCTTGGCACTGGCCACAAGGATGGGTTGCTAGGAACGCTGATCCCCATTATCTACCGTCGGTTGAGCTTGCGAATAGAGCGAAACCCCCATACTTTAGTAGGGGGTTTTACCCAAACTGGGATAATTTCTGACTGATATTTCGCTTGAGGGTTGTTACGATGTCGCTGGGATGGGATGGACAATTAAGTGCCTATACCTATGATCTGCCCGAGGAGCTGATAGCGCAGACTCCTGCGGTGCCTAGGGATAGCTCCCGGCTATTGGTTGTGGACTCGACGGGCCATCAGCATCATAGCTGTCGAGATTTACCCAACCTGCTGCAGCCAGGCGATTTGTTAGTGTTTAACAATACCCGAGTCATGCCGGCACGGTTATGGGGATGGAAAACTGGACAGGAAGGGGCAGGACCAAGGGTTAAGGTTGAAGTCCTGTTATTGACTCCGCAGCAACCGTTGACTTGGCTGGCTCTCGTCAAACCTGGGCGTCGATTAAAGCCTGGTGCGGTGATTGAGTTTGGGCGACAAGATCACCCCTGTTTGCGGGCTCGAGTTCAGGGTACAGATCCAGCGACCCGAGGTCGGATCTTAAATTTTGAAGTCCTTACCGATGATTCCTTTGAGGAAGTTCTGGATCAGTGGGGACAATTGCCCTTGCCGCCTTACATCCAGCGCTCAACGGCTGCACCGGAACAGTATCAAACCATTTATGCTGATTGCCTAGGGGCTGTGGCGGCCCCTACAGCGGGATTGCATTTTACGACTGAACTGTTGAGCGCTTTACAGTCCCAGGGGATTGGGCAGGCTTGGTTGACGCTCCATGTGGGTCTCGGCACCTTTCGTCCAGTGCAAACAGAGGCCATTGAAACCCACGAAATGCATGCGGAATGGGTTGATTTACCAGAGGCTACGGTGAGGGCTATTGAGCGCACCCATGCTCAGGGGGGACGGGTAATTGCGGTGGGTACAACGGTCACACGGGCCTTGGAGGGGGTCTGCCAGTCTGGGCCTCTTCGCCCTTTTCAGGGGCAGATCAATCTTTTTATTTATCCAGGTTATTCATGGCAGGTGGTGGATGGGTTGATGACGAATTTTCATCTGCCCCGGTCCAGTTTACTGATGTTGGTGAGTGCCTTGATCGGTCGTCAGCGCTTGTTGGCTTTGTATGAGGTTGCAATCGCCAATCACTATCGGTTTTATTCCTTTGGAGATGCGATGCTCATTCTCCCTGAGGCCACCTTAGCCCGCCAACCTTAACCCTCGGTAGCATAGGCTCAGTGCTTGGCAATGGGCAAACCGGCGGATGAGCGCTGGAAGAGTTGAGTGTAAAACTTTTCCAGTTGATTTAAATTGTGGCTCAGGCTATAGCGATCTAAAACTCGCTGTCGACCCTTTTCGCCCAAGAGTTTAACCATGGCTGGATGCTCTGCCAAGATCGGCAGCAGGGTTCTCAGTTCACCCCGCACTCGCTGAGGGTTGAGGATGATTCCAGCACCACCCGAGAGCACTTCACCATCAGCACCTGCGTCGGTGGCCAAACAAGCTACACCACAGGCCATCGCTTCTAACAAAGAGAGGGATAATCCTTCAACAAAGGAGGGCAAGAGAAATACATCGGCATCACGGAGAATTTCGATGCGGCGATGTTCATCGGCAATCGCCCCCATCCAGAGGATATTATGCTCAGGTCGATAGGTTGCCATGAGGGAATTGATTAAAGGCCCATCTCCCACTAGTACTAATTTAGCGGGTACGGGCATGGTTACTTGTCGCCAAGCCTTGAGGAGAGACTCGACATTTTTTTCCAAGGCAATTCGACCTTGATAGACGAAGATGCGCTCTGTTTTAAGCTCTGCTTTGAAGGTGGAGGGGCCGGGTGAGTATTTATTCACATCAACGCCATTGGGAATGATCACGATTTTGGCTGCCGGCACCCCGAGGCGAATGAGAAGATCTCGTTGCGCCTGAGAAAAATAATCACCGCATCATAATTAGCTAAGGATGGGGCATAAAGTTGATACATGAAATGTTGGGTGCCTGAGGACAAGTTGCGATGCTTGTCACTAAAGGGTGGATGAAAAGTTGCCACTAAGGGCACCTTAAGCTCCTCGCAAATTTCTGGCAGCACAAAATCAAGGGGTGAAAGGGTCAAGGAGGCATGGACCAAGTCAGGCTTCAGGTCTTTGAGGGCTTGGGCTAGTACCTTACTTGATTTCAGGGTGGGAATGGTATAGACCTGTGATTTGTAAAGGAAAGGCAGAGGGACCTCTTGACATTCCAAAGGTGTTTTGGGCTGTTGGGGGCTATAGACTTTGCCTTCGTTATCGTCAAAGGCATCTTGAGCAAAATGCAAGAAACTAACCTGATAGCCGCGATCGAGTAAAGCATTGGTGATTTCACGGCTATAGGTGACATTGCCACAGGAGGGGGATTTTTTACCAATCCAAGCGATATGCATATGGACTAGAGGGAGGAACGAGAAGGACGGGAAGAGGAGTCAGAGGGAGATATGGGGGGTATCGGCAATATACCAAGATAAGACCCCTCCGATCACAACAATTCCTGCTAACCCTAGCAATACCACTTGCAATCCCAAAAAAGTTTCGGCGATACCTGCCAAGGCTAAGGGTAAGCTGAGGGCAATATTAGTCGCGTTGTTCTGAAGGCCAAATACCTTGCCTCGCATCTCTTCTGGGGTTTTCTCTTGGATAGTGGTTTGCATGGGTACACCGATCAGAGCTGCTGCACTGCCTAAACCCATCAACAAGAGCATGGTGAGCCAGAGGATATGGGTGGAAAAGGATAGACCCACTAACATAGCGGCCATCCCCATTGAGCCATAGAAACTGAGTCGATAGCGAGGTAGTCCCTGACCCAAGGAGCCCAGGAGACCAGCACTAATGGCCATGCCGATGCCGCCCATGGCTAGCAAAAATCCAAATTGGGAGGCCTTAATCGCGGGCAAGACTTCAGCCATGCGCACGACTAGCACCGCGAGGGCTGCAAAGACAGAAAATAAAATAATGAGCTGAATGAGGGCGATCTGAATGCGCCGATGATCGTTGATGTAACGCAGACCCTCTTTGATATCAGTCCAAACATGATTATCTGAGTTAGAGCGGTCTGTGGCGGTCTCGCCGGTTTTGAGCAGCAGCAAGAGTAGACCTGCGATCGCATAACTTCCCCCCACCACAACTTCTCGACCCAGGTTCCAGCCATAATGGGCAAACAAGACTGCCGCCATCTCTAGCAAAGGTTCCCCAGCCGCAAACCCCGCGATCACTGCCAGCAGCATTGTCAAGGTATAGAGGGAATTGGCACTTAGGAGTTGATCCTTCTGCACAATTAAGGGGATTGCCGATTGTTCGGCTGGGGCAAAGAATTGGGTCAAGGTAGACACCAAGAAGGTCACCGCCAACAACATCCAAAACCCCAAGGGAATATGCAACCAGCCGATCTGCGCTCCACTCAACCAGAGCAAAGCCGGTAAACTTAAGACCAAAACGCCGCGCAAGACATTCGTTAGCACCAATACCCATTTCTTCGACCAGCGATCCACAAACACGCCTGCTACCGATCCAAACAGCACCGCTGGGACCGTAAAGGCAATCATGATCGAAGAGACCCAAACACTCACCGACTGACCACTCGCCTGAAAACGAGTAGTAATCAGAGCAATCATCAGCACTAAATAGACCTTATCGGCCATTTGAGAAAAGACTTGTCCGATCCACATCAGGAGAAAGTTGGTATTGCGCAAAACAGGCCCAAATCCCTGTCCTTTATCAAGGCCAAGGGATTGCCCTTGGGTTCCCAACTGGGTCTTTGACCCCACTGAACCAACCGGAGTCGATGGTGGCTGAACGGTTATACCCGCTGAAGATCCTTCAGCGGGGTTAGAGGCGAGTGGCCCATCGAGTTTTGGATCATGTACGTGGGTCATAGCTGCACAGGAGAGGGTAAGTCAAGCAGCGCAGTAAAACAAGTGTCAATCAGCGCCGCAGAGCGAATAGGTTTGCCAAAATAAGCTTCGGCATAGTGACGCAGGGCAAATTCAACCCCTTGCCAGGTAGCTAAAGGTAGAGCTTGTTCTGCCATCGATAGATTAAGGCTCGCATGATCTACAAGGTCACCACCATCGGTTAGGGAATGGCTGAGCTGTTGTAGGAGAAACAATTCCTCCATGGTCAGTCGAATAGGACCAAGACCTCTCTCCCCTTTGGGCCCAGCCCTCTCTCTTAGATGAAGTGGCGGCGATGGGGACTGGGAGGCTAGAGCTGACAAGGTAATAGTCCCCCCTGCTTGCGGGCTAAACCCCACACGCCATGTCGGATCTCGCCTGTCGGGTGTCAAGGGTTGTTGGGTCAGGCAACAGGTCTGAACTTGGGGGCCAACCCCCGCTTCTTCTAGTAGCTGGAGAATCCCAATCACTAAATAATAGGGAATCTGGTGTGGATCAGCCCGCTGCAACAGGGTGAGTTGTTGACAAAATAACTCCCATAACTCGGCCTGAGGTTGGCCACTGAGGGCCTGATATAAAACCAGTTCTGCTAGGTATTGGCTGGCGGTGAGCTTGGCTAAATTCTGGCTTAATCCGGGATAAGATTCTAGACTTTCAGCTTGGGAAATTTTGTCCAAGGACCGCCCCTGAACCATCAACAGCTCATTGACAACAAATAAGGCGCTACGACCACCTAAGGATGATTTGGGCTTGCGACACCCTGGCGCTACAGCTTTAATTAATCCATATTCACGGGTCAAGATCGTTAGGAGGCGGTCTGCTTCTCCTAAGGGCATGCTTCTGAGGTTGATTCCAGTCGCTTTATAGACTCGGCTCATGATGGCATAACCTGAATTGTTCAATAGACCCTTAGGGGTGGCTAAGCTGCGACAAGCCATCACAACCTTCAGTGGATCACAACTTAGGTTGACGAGAAGCAAGGAAGGGGGCAGGTCTCAGACTGAGCCTGTTTCTGGGTCTTGACTGGGGGAGTCTGTCTCAGTGGCCTGGGTCAAATTTGACCCCCTGTGATGTTCCCAAGCGGATAGCCCCAGCTGTGATCAGCGCTAGGGCCTGTTCGGCAGTACGAATACCGCCAGAAGCTTTAATACCGACGCGATCGCGAGCTACCGCTTTTAATAATCTTATATCAGCAACGGTGGCTCCACCACGCCAACCAGTACTTGTTTTGAGAAATGCCACCCCTGCATCTAAGCAAACTTCTGCCGCTAATTGTTTCTCAGACTCCGTAAGCAGGGTCGTTTCTAATATCGCCTTCACAGTTTGTCCAGTGGCCTCACAAATATCTGCAAGTTCTCGATGAACCTGATCGACATAACCCAACTTTAACCAACCTAGATTGATCATGACATCTAGCTCAGTTGCCCCCTTATCAACCGCTGCCTGGGCTTCATAGAGCTTAACGGCAGAGGTATGGGCTCCCGTCGGAAAACCAATCACCGTTGAGACTTTTGGGGAGGCATGATGGAGCAACTCAACGGCTTGGCGCAGATGGATAGGATAGACACAAACCGTCGGGAAATTAAACCGAATCGCCTCCTCACAGAGTTGAGCGATGGCAGCTTCAGAGGCGCAGGCATCTAAGAGGGTGTGATCGATGTATTGAGCCAGATCAATCTCAGCAGCAGTTCGCGTCACAGCTTCTCTTCTCTTCTCTTCGGTGAGGGTTTGCCCTCCATCATCGCCTGCAAATCTGGGCTAATCGAGGGTACTGACTACTGTACCAAGGTTAGGTCAGCAAAGATTTTCTGGGTCTTGATGATCCGAATTCAAAAACTAGCCGCACTAGGATCTATCTCCTAGAAGGACGGTGGCGAAAATGAACCCGACTTAGAAAAAACAGTAAGAATCCCACTTGGCAGTTGAGGAGCATACCCAAACCTTTGATGCCATCGGGAAGCTGACTTTTCACGTTAAGTCATGGAGGCATTGCCAGATGGAGGTTCTAAGCAGTTAGTCCATATTCAGCTACGATGAGCGAAACCTGAGCTTGGAGGACATGAGGATGCAGACAGGGTGGCAGAAAA
>JAAUUW010000072.1 GCA_012030735.1 Acaryochloridaceae cyanobacterium SU_2_1 | reverse complement strand
TCACGACTTTGCGTTCCCAAAACCGTCCTGTGTTGGATTATCTGGTTGAGGCTTGTCGGGCTGCTCGACAAGGTTACCCTGCTCCCTCCTTGCTCCCTGCTGATAGCAACACCCCCTGAAAGGTTACGATCTTTCTACATCTATAGTCGAAGAAATACTATAGAAGCATCACAGGATCTCCTTGACATAGGACTGGATGGCTTTCGGTGTTGGCAATCCGGGTATTCACGGCCAGTCGATAATAGTGGTTAAAGCGAGAAGGTGTAGTCCAACTGGGTAGATTATGTTGACGTTGCTGAATAAAAATCTTTTGAAATTCTGGAGTGGGTGCGCCAGAATGCGGGTCCCGAGTAGGAACAATACAGCGTTGGCAAGGGTTGATGCCGATCAGGCAAGTGTCGCCAATCTTGAATATAACGCCTTCATCTGTCTCGTTAAAAAGCTGGTCTTCCCAAAAGGGAGGTACGCCATCAACTTCTAGATTAGTGCGAAGCCGCGATCGCAACTTTTCTACGGTCAAGTTTGGATACCAAGAGGCAACGGTTTCTAAGGTTGCTGTACTGATGACTGTGGGGCCGGGTGACTCTGTATCATCAGGAAAACCCATAACTGGGTTGTGACGTATTTGGATTGGAATCTGGAAATACTCACTGAGCCATTGAGCTAAGGCAGTGCGATCGCCCTCCAAATCAAAGACCGCTCTCCCGAGAGAGGGGTGAACAAGGGTGAGGGTTTGAAAACTGGCTGATATTTGAGACCTTAACCGATGAATTTGGGCAAACCGCTTACCGTTAACCACCTGACCCTGGTCATCAAATAAAGCATAGGCGCGGTCATGCTGCAGGGCACCGCTGGGCAAAATTCTTGCCCGCTCAACCCTTTGTCCATCTAAGGACTTGAGGGGATAGAGATCAATTCTGGCCAGATGGGGAATGCTCATCAAGGGGACTGTAGACTAGCGAATACTTCAATGAACTTGAGGCCCAGATCGCAACAGAGATACTGCCCAAATCAAGCCGACCGCCAAAGAAGCGCCCAGCAGATCAATGCCAACATCAAGGGGAGATGCGCCTCGGCCAGGGACAAACCACTGATGAACTTCGTCGGTGATTGCAAATAAAGCTGCCCCTCCCCAGGCTAAGGGTAAGACCAGCCCACGCGGTTGCTGGAAACCCAGGCGACCCAGCCCATAAGCCAAGATTGTCAGCAGGCCATATTCAGTGATGTGGGCCATTTTCCGCACTAGATAATTCAGCCCAGCCATCCTCTCCGCCGTTAGCTGAGCTGCGATGGGTGGCGACCCCCATTGCAACAAATGCTCGAGTAAGGAGTACGTTCGTGCGCCGCTCCAAGCCTGAGTCGAAAATTGAATCATGATCACCATCCATAGCAAGCAGCTAAGGAGGGTGATCCCTTTCCTCCAGTGGGTTGAAGATTGTGTCATCTCTTTATCCTACCCTGTACACAAAAGTCCGCCTAGACTAGGTTTAACGAGTGACCGTATCCCGAAAATAATCGACCTTTCCCAAGCCCCAACAATCCAGAAAACGGTTCAGATAGCTCATCCCCTTGCTCCAAAAGTTTTTCTGTGATGAGACTAACCTGAACAAGCGTGAAACCCTTGCGGTGGTGGTTGGTAACTCACAGAACGCAGACTTGCCTTGGTCAACTGACTAGCATCAGAGATAGCATAGTCAGGAGAACCATCCTTGCTGGCATCCTCAAGTCCTACTCTGCTGTTCCCCTTAGGATTGACAGCTCAGCCTCAGGTAAGGGAAGGCATGAGCCTTACAGAAGCAGTGGGACAGCAAGAACATTATGAGTCTATCGACCCTCGCCATGCTTGTAGTTTACGACCACCAACCTGAAACCTCTCAACGGATTCTCTATGCACAGCATGGATGGGCCGATACCAATCGTGCCATGGTGCATCTAGCCCATCGTCTAGAGACCGCCAATACTCGAATCATTGTGCCTAATCTGGGATGGTGGCGGACTTGGCTACGCCTTGAACCCTTGGTACAGGATCTGGAAGAAATTGTGACTCAAACCCGATTGCAATCTTCTCAATTACCCATCCGGATTGTGGCCCATTCCATGGGGGGATTAATCTGGCTAGAGGTTTTAAATCGCCACCCTGAATGGTGGGCCGAGGTAGAATCTTTGGTCTTGATTGGTTGTCCCGTAGGGGGCGCTGATATTTGTCGGTTGATAGATCCCTTAGCCCTTGGCTTGGGAATTGCCCGTGATTTGGGGAAAAATCGACGGTCAATGGCAGAGAGAATTGCTGCTCACATTCCGACCCTGACTATTGCCAGCGATATTGACGACGGTAGTGATGGGTTGATCATGTATGGGGCCACCCAATTTCACCATGCTCATACCGTTGTTCTGCCCAATATTGCCCATAGCGATCAGCGCCAAGCCCCTGCCATTGATCAGGCAATTCAAGCCTTTTGGCAAAGCTCCCTCCTGCCCTTGTCTGCACCCTCCAATCTCGCTCAGGCGCTGATTCAACGCCTGCATGAAGTGCCTGGTATGACAGATGGGCATCGTCGAGACTTTAGTAAAGCGCAGGTCTGGCTAGTCCTAGACAGGGGGCTCAGTCTTTACCGCTGGAAAAATCCTCTGGGTGTGGATCATGTGTTTGTCGCCTCAGCCGATGGGAAATGCCTTTATAGTGGCTTTGTTGGGTGGCTCCATGCCCCACAATTGAATCGAACACTAGATCAAATCAAGCAAGAATCTGCGACCAGCTCTAGGGCCGCAGATTCTGAATTACTGGCATAGGGTTAAGCGTCCCAAGCCTAATCTTTTCACACCCTCACAGGTCAGGATCATTGTTGTTGAAGGTGAGCCTGAAACTTCAGAAAATCTAAGAGAATTTTCTGATGGGTTGTTGCCAAGGGGTAAGTGCCTCCTGCCTTGGCTGAGTAGCGCTGACTGGCATGGATGTCTTGCTGACTGAACAGGGCCAAATCCCATCCTTCTTTTAGGTCTAACTGAGCCACCGAGACAGTTAGACAACCATAAAAGACATGGCGAACCACGCCTGGATCGGGATAGAGGCCGAACAAATTGAGGGTAGGGGCATGATAGCCAATCTCTTCCCATAATTCTCGTTGGATGGCAGCCCCTGGCGTCTCGCCGGGATCTAAATGTCCTCCAAAGAAACCCCAATGCCCAGGATAGGCGATGCCTGGAATATCATCGCGTAGTTGCATCAGATAATGTTGGTCTTGATAGAGGATAGCAATGGCCACAGCTGGATCATTTATATGTTGCTGACCAGGTTCTGCCTCCTCAAGGTCAGACTCTTGCTGCCCTTGTCCAGTTGACGTCATTTAATGTAACCCCTAATTTAACCTCCAAGGTCATCTCAACAGTCTGATAGATAAAGACTCGCTTAGGTGATCACCGTGGGTTGATCTCGTTCGACTAATTTTTGAATCTGGGCTAGATCATTAGCGAGGGTAATCAATGGGGCTAGAGCGGTTTGAGGATCAAGACCCTGCTTGCTAATATCTGGCTCATAACTTTCTAGGTAGACGCGGAGGGTCGCACCTTGAGTGCCTGTGCCTGAGAGCCGAAAGACGATACGTGACCCATCGGTAAATCCAATTCGTACCCCTTGTTGATGACTAACACTGCCATCAATGGGGTCAGTGTAACTAAAATCATCGGCATAGGCGACTTGATACCCACCTAGGGTCTGGCCTGCAAGGCGAGTGGTCTGATCTCGCAAGTTCTCGATTAAGCGCTGGGCTTTTTCTGAGTCAACGGCCTCGTAATCATGCCGAGAATAGTAGTTGCGGCCATACTGTTGCCAATGATCTTTGACAATCTCTGCCACGGATTGCTGACGGACTGCCAAGATATTCAGCCAAAACAACACGGCCCATAGACCATCTTTTCGCGGATATGACTAGAACCACTCCCAAAACTTTCTTCGCCGCAAAGGGTGGCTTTGCCAGCATCAAGCAGATTGCCAAAAAACTTCCAGCCTGTTGGCGTTTCGTAACAATCGATGCCGAGCTGGGCGGCGACTCGATCCACCGCTTGACTGGTGGGCATTGACCGTGCCACTCCGGCTAGACCCCCTTGGTAACCAGGCACTAAGCTGGCATTGGCTGTCAGAATCGCCAGGCTGTCACTGGGTGTGACGAAGAACTGTCGCCCCAAAATCATGTTGCGATCGCCATCCCCATCCGAGGCCGCCCCAAAATCCGGCGCATTTTCTCCAAACAGTGTGGCAACCAAATCATGGGCATAGACTAAATTCGGATCAGGGTGGCCACCGCCGAAATCTTCTAAGGGTTCACCATTCTGCACCGTACCCACCGCTGCCCCTAAGCGATCCTCAAACAGTGCATGGGCATAGGGACCTGTTACAGCATGCATCGCGTCAACTACCAGACGAAAAGAACCAGCCGTCAACAAGTGGCGAATCCGCTCAAAGTCGAATAAAGACTCCATGAGTTGAGCATAGTCGCTCACCCCATCAATTACCTCTACTGTCATTTCTCCTAGAGAAGCAGCACCCAGGTGATCTAAATTGATATCCTCTGCCTCAAAGATGCGGTAGTGATCAATCTCTTGACTATGCTTGAAAATGGCTTCCGTTACCTTTTCTGGGGCCGGTCCCCCATTGCCAATGTTGTACTTGATACCGAAATCGCCATCGGGACCGCCAGGATTGTGACTAGCAGATAAGACAATTCCCCCAAAAGCGTTATATTTTCGAATGATTGCGGATACAGCGGGGGTGGATAAAATGCCATTTTTGCCAACCAAGACCCGTCCAAATCCATTGGCTGCAGCCATTTTTAGGATAGTTTGAATCGCGGGGCGGTTGTAGAAACGACCATCGCCGCCCACCACCAAGGTTTGACCTTGATAGCCCTCCAGACTATTAAAGATAGACTGAGTAAAATTTTCTAAATAGTGGAATTGCTGAAAAACTGACACTTGTTTGCGCAATCCAGAGGTGCCTGGCTTTTGGTCAGTGAAGGGATGTGTATAAACAGTATTGATGGTCATGGATAGTGATCAGCGTGAAGGAATGGAGTCGATTGAGATCATGCCAGGCAATCTTCATACATCTAGAGATTACCGTGACTAGGATACCTTGGTCGGGTCCCACTGGACTTGATTTGGGCAGGGGCGTCCTAAGGCGAAGTCTGTAATATTACCCAGGGTGGTTGCTGCAATATTTTCTAAGGCATCTCGGGTAAAAAAGGCTTGATGAGCTGTAATTAAAACATTGGGGAAAGATTGCAATCGCTGAAAATCATCATCTTGAATCACAGTATCTGAGAGATCCCGAAAGAATAGTTGTTCTTCTTGCTCATAGACATCAATGCCTAAATATCCCAGCCGACCGGATTTGATCGCATCAATCACGGCAACTGTATCAATCAACCCACCCCGACTGGTGTTAATTAACATTGTGCCAGGCTGCACAGACTGTAAGCTTTGGTGATTGATTAAATGATGAGACTCTGGTGTTAAGGGACAATGCAAAGAGATAATATTGGCCCGAGCCATAAGATCGGTGAGGTCTAGATAGGTGACTCCCAAAGCTAGGCAATCGGGATTAGGAAAGGGGTCATAGGCTAACAAGTGACAGCCAAAACCCTTCATGATTTGCGCAAAACATTGACCAATTTTGCCTGTGCCGACAATGCCCACGGAGCAGCCATGCAGATCAAAGCCTAGTAATCCTTCTAGGGAAAAATTATCATCTCGTACCCGATTATAGGCTCGATAGAGTTTGCGATTTAGCATTAAGACCAAGGCAACGGCATGTTCGGCGACTGCATAGGGAGAATAGGCAGGGACCCGTGCCACTGTTAAGCCGAGCTGAGCAGCGGTTTGCAAGTCAACATGGTTAAAACCCGCAGAGCGCAAAGCGATGAACTGAGTGCCTTGCTGGGCTAAGATTCTTAAGGTCTGTGCGTCTAAACAGTCATTGATAAACCCGCAGACTACTGGAAAACCAGCGGCTAAGGGGGCAGTTTGGGGGTTAAGGCTCGGTTCAAAAAAAACCAATTCATGATTAAGGCTAATATTGGCAGCTTCTAAATATTCTCGGTCATAGGTTTTGCTACTAAAAACGGCAACTTGCATGGTGGCGAATCTCATGGAGGTTGAAGTGGCTGGATTGAGAGAACCCCCTTGATCCTAACCTGCTTAAATAAAGTGACGGTTATGAATTTTTAGCCTAGGCCCTAATACGGAATCGGTTTGGCTTTGGGTATCATGGTAGTGAACAGGGATTTGCACGGCTGTTTGCCCTCAAAAATAGGCTAACCGTCGGGTCTTTATTTGAATTTACTAAGGATATTTAAGGATATTTTAGGCCTGACACCGACTGCGCCAAGGACTGCTTTGTTGAGGATATTTATCCTGAGGACCCTATAAATCACTATGGATAAGAGGATGTGATGTGTTGAATGTTGGGGACGATAAAGCATCGGTGAAACCCATGACCTCTTTGGCAGATGCCTTAGACAAATGCCAACGGTTGGGGATGCGCCTGAGTCGGCAACGCCGCTTTATTCTAGAGCTGCTTTGGCAAACGGAGGAACATCTATCGGCTCGCCAGATCTATGATCGCCTCAATCAATCGGGGAAAGAGATTGGTCATACCTCGGTCTATCAAAATCTAGAGGCCTTATGTCAACAGGGCATTATTGAATGTCTTGAGCGTGCGGATGGCCGCTTGTATGGGAATATCAGTGATTCACATAGTCATGTGAATTGTTTAGATACTGACCAAATTATTGATATTCAAGTGCAACTGCCAGCGGAGTTGATTGCTGAAGTCGAGCAAAAAAACTGGGGTTGTGATCTCTGATTACCGAATTGATTTTTACGGATACCGCCACTGACATCTGCAAATGTAGACGATCAATCCTAAACTAGATCTGGCACTCAGCTGATTAGGGTGAAGAGGAGGTCTTTGGTGACGATTTCCCTATCCTGGTTTTGAATGAGCGCCGCTGCATAGACCTTAGGAAGGAGCAAAATACTCAGATGGCTGAATCTACCCAAGATGTCCCTCGTCTATTGCGGGCGGCCCGTGGTGAAGCATTGGATCGTCCCCCAGTGTGGATGATGCGGCAGGCGGGTCGATATATGAAGGCCTATCGAGATCTGCGCGAAAAGTATCCTTCTTTTCGAGAGCGGTCTGAAATCCCTGAGGTGGCTATTGAGGTTTCTCTACAGCCTTGGCGTGCTTTTCAGCCCGATGGGGTGATCTTGTTCTCGGATATTGTGACGCCCTTGCCGGGAATGGGAATCAAGATGGATATTGCCGAAGGGAAGGGCCCTATTATTGAGGATCCGATTCGGACTTGGGAGCAGGTTCATGCTCTCAAGACGTTAGAACCAGAACAGTCGTTGCCCTTTATTCGCCAAATTTTACAAACTTTGCGCCAAGAGGTGGGTAATCAATCGACGGTTTTGGGGTTTGTGGGTGCACCTTGGACCTTGGCTGCCTATGCTATTGAGGGTAAAGGTTCTAAGAATTATTCGATTATTAAGGGCATGGCCTTTTCTGAGCCGTCGATGTTGCACGGATTCTTGGAGAAAATTGCTGATGCGATCGCAATCTATATGCGCTATCAAATCGATAGTGGTGCCCAAGTGGTGCAAATGTTTGACTCTTGGGCAGGCCAACTCAGCCCCATTGATTTTGAGACCTTTGCCTTGCCCTATCAACAACGGGTGGTGCGCCAAGTTAAGGAAACTCATCCTGACACACCCTTAATTTTGTTGGCCAGTGGCAGCGCTGGACTCCTGGAGCGCATGGCCCAATCTGGCGTGGACATCATTAGTGTGGATTGGACTGTGGATATGGCGGACGCGCGGCGCAGGCTGGGTCCCAAGTTGCATGTGCAGGGCAATATGGATCCGGGCGTGTTGTTTGGATCACAGCCGTTTATTCGCGATCGCATCCTCGACACCATCCGCAAGGCCGGTAACAGCGGCCATATTATGAACCTGGGGCATGGTATTTTACCTAACACGCCCGAGGAGAACGCAGCCTTTTTCTTTGAGACTGTCAAGCAGGCGGATCAATTGTTAGCGGTGACTCCCTAGGCGCTAGAGAGAAGCATTGCTCAGGGAGGGTTTACTAGGTTGAGTAATGACGATGCTGGATAGGGGCTAGATTAGCCTGGCCCTTGGCTTAAAAATTGCTATAGGTTGCGATCGCAGTTTGCAACCTCTGCTCCACAAGCTGCAGGGGCATTACCCCTAGCTCTCCCGCCGCCCGAGTGCGAATATTGAGACTGTTGGCAGTCACCTCCTGCGCGCCAATCACAGACATCACCGGGATTTTAGCCTTTTCAGCATTGCGGATCTGCTTGCCTAGCCGATCGCCACTCTCATCCAGGGTTGCTCGGATGCCTTGACTCAGCAGAGTTGCCACCACCTGCTCCGCAAAGGGCCTTTGATCAGCACCCACCGTTAACAAGCGCATCTGTTCTGGTGCCAGCCAGAGGGGAAAATCGCCAGCATATTGCTCAATCAAAATCCCAATCAACCGTTCCAACGATCCAAAGGGGGCCCGGTGAATCATGATCGGGCGTTGGCGACTCCCGTCTTCACTCACAAACTCCAATTCAAAGCGGTCGGGCAAATTGTAATCCACTTGGACGGTACCCAATTGCCATTCTCGGTCTAAGACATCTTGAAAAATAAAGTCTAGCTTTGGCCCATAAAAGGCCGCTTCACCAATGCCTTCAAAGTGATCCATCCCCAGGGTTTCTACGGCCCGACGAATAGCATTTTCAGCCTTTTCCCAAGCCTGATCGGAGCCAATATATTTATCAGAGGCCGGATCGCGGAAGCTGAGTCTGGCCTTGAAATTCTTAAGCTGCAACTTATCAAAGACCGATAGGATTAAATCCACCACCTTCAGGAACTCATCATCCAACTGATCGGGGGTTACAAATAGGTGAGAATCATCCACGGTAAAGCCCCGCACCCTCGTGAGGCCAGCTAATTCGCCTGACTGCTCGTAGCGATAGACGGTGCCAAATTCAGCGAGGCGCATCGGCAACTCGCGGTAGGATCGCAACTCACTTTTATAAATCTGGATATGAAAGGGACAGTTCATGGGCTTCATCACAAAGCCTTGCTCAGAGAGCCGATCTGCCTCATTCTCACTCATCAGAGGAAACATGTCTTCGTGATATTTTTGCCAATGGCCTGAGGTTTTAAACAAATCCACACGGGCAATATGGGGGGTTGCCACCGCTAGGTACCCCCGCTTCAGTTGCTCTTGTTTGAGAAAATCCTCGAGTTGCGATCGCAGCAAAGTCCCCTTCGGGTCCATAGAGGCAAGCCGGGTCCCACCAAATCCGAAAAGATAAATAATCCCAGCTCCTTACCCAGCTTGCGGTGATCCCGTCGCAATGCCTCTTCCTGGCGGCGGTGATACTCAACCAACTGCCTAGGAGTTTCCCATGCAGTCCCATAAATGCGTTGTAATTGGGCCTTCGTTTCATCCCCTCGCCAATAGGCCCCAGCGACAGTCTCTAGGCTAAAGGCCTTAGGATTCAAGTCCCCTGTCGATTCCACATGAGGACCTGCACAGAGATCCCACCATTGATCACCTAGATGATAGAGGGTAATCGGTTCTTGTAACTCTGCTAGAATTTCCAGCTTGTAGGGCTCTTGCAGAGCTGTAATGCGCCGTTCTGCCTCCTCTCGGCTGACCTCTTCTCGAATCACAGGTAATTTAGCCTTGATGATCTTGATCATCTCCTTTTTGATCGTCTTTAGATCAGCTTCGGCAAAGGGTTGGGGGCTATCGAAGTCATAATAAAAACCCGACTCAATCCAAGGACCAATGGTCACCTGGGTTCCTGGAAATAACCTCTGGACAGCCATTGCCATCACATGGGAAGTCGTATGCCGAATTCTCTTTAGTTGTTCAGATTCACTGGTTTTTGGCAAAGAAATGCTGGGAACCTGTTGTTCGGGTTGCTGAGTAGCGGACATAGATAACCTAAGGGATAGCTAATCTTCAAAGACTTGTCCTATCTTATCGAACCTATTGAATAATCCACGAACCAGTTTTGAGTTGAGGCAAGGGATCATTGAACAGACTGGCCCAGACCTTCTCAAGGCAATCAGCAAAATCCCGATGGCCTCGCTTGCAGAAAATCTCGTCAATCTCGATGACTTGGAGGCCTAAATATTCCCTTCAGTCAGCTTGAGCGCTAGTTCACCGATCTGTCGAGGCTATCGGCCACAGTGCTTTCGAATAAATCCACTATATAAGTGGTGATTGCCTGTACCCAGGTTGACAAAGTCTACCAAGGCCAAGGAATAAGCTTACTGACCCGAGTTCGATAAGCATTGTAATCGGGATATCGTTGCTCTAGCCATTGTTCCTCAAGGCTTGCCTTTTGGTCTAATAAATAGGCGATCGCAAAGACTCCTAAGCAATGGGGCCAGCTCAAGGTAAACAGCACCCAGCCTAAGATAGCGCTGATAATGCCTGTATACAACGGATGGCGAACGAGACTATAAACCCCGTGGTCACCAACTCTCCATCGGCGCGGGGATAGGGGAGCGGCGTTAAACTGCGGCCTAGATCCAATAGTCCCTTGCCCATCAAAATGAGGGCTAGCATGCCAAAAGCCCAGCCGTTGCGACCCGGCCAAGGTTGATCAAGGGATTCAGCAAAGCTGGGGCAACAATGGGATAAACAGGCATCAAAACAAAGCCGACCAAACTGAGGACCTGTGCTAGGAACCAATATTCTCCATGCTCGCCCCGATGCCAGCTTGTCCAGCTCCAACCCCATTGCTCAAAGATGCTCATGGCTTTACCTGCGCTGCTTTATCTCCATGTTGACAAACTTGCTCGGCAATCAACAGCCAGATCAATCAAAAAATAGCCCCTAGCCAAACAGGTTTAAAAAAAGACAGCCGCTAAAGCTCAATCTGCGAACATTAGCGCTGTTAGAGAGGTAAAAATAAGGCGGGTGACTAAAGGCGATCGCAAGTCAGGGGGCAAGTTGCATAGACTGCGCTGCTGATGGGATTGGCTTTACCACTTAACCATCTCAACCATCGAACTTCATGGGGATGAATCCCTTTAAAGGTGAGCATTGCCGCACTCACCATAATCGCTAACACATTAGCGGCGAGGATCAAGCCAGCGATGAGGGCAACCGCGCTCATCGGAAATACCGCTTGCAAGGCAACAGCAGCCAATGCCCCGCCCGTAGCCATGAGTACCACCACTGGGAATCCGACTACCAGCCAACAAACCGTCAATATAAACGTCCAAACCAAGAAGCTTTTGGCTATAAACACAAAGCTATTCTGTTTGATCGAAGCTTCAGCAAGTGCCATATTTTTATCTCCCGCAGTTAGTAAGAGCGCTTATTTATATCAATTCAAGTTTTTTTAGTATATCGATCCTACCTCCGAATATGTGCGGATGTTTAATAATGTTTACATCTCCTGAGAAGTTGCGAGACTTTTCTCAGCTGTTATGACTAGCGGAGATGGACTAGCTTAATTAATTCTAAAATTTCTCAAGTCTTCTCTAGATATATGATCCAACTCTGATTAGATCTGTACTTGAGTGACTGAATTCTGCTCCCGATGGGATCATAGCTACGATCCCCATCATCTAGTTAACAATAGTTCATGAAGATTAGAGGTGATTTTCTGGGTGAAAGGCTCATATTAAGGGCGATATGTAACAGTATTTTTACACATACAAAAAGGAATATTGATTTCAGAATCATCCTTCAAAAAGCCTCAAGGACCCGTTAAAAATCTTTCAGGCAAATCATGCAATTTTTCATCAAGAAAATTTAAGCATTCATACTCATGTATAAATGCTTAACAATTAAACCATGAATGTAGAGTTATTTTTCTTGGTCGGGGCTAAGGGCAAGTTCAGCAGCCAAGGTAAAGAAAAAGGTTGATCCCTCGTTAATCTGAGATTCCACCCAGATTTTGCCGCCTTGCTGCTCGACAATTTTTTTACAGATTGCCAAACCAATACCAGTTCCTGAATAGTGCTGGCGGGTATGTAAACGCTGAAACACCATAAATATTCGATCGGCATGTTGGGCTTCAATGCCAATGCCGTTATCCTTAACCCAAATTAAAATCTGGTCTGCTTGGGGTTGATGGCCAATGGTAACCACGGGAGGGTTTTCCCCTCGGTATTTAAGGGCATTACCAATGAGATTTTGAAAAAGCTGGGTCAGCAGGAGAGGTTGGTTGACAATGGTTGGTAGAGGGTCCACCTTGAGGACGGCGCCACTTTCTTGAATTGCAGCCTGAAGATTTGCGATCGCAACCTCTACGATTTGATTGCAATCCACCTTTTCTGGGGATTGGGAGTGAGTGCCCACCCGCGAATAGCTGAGCAGATCTTGGATCAGCCGTTGCATCCGGGTTGCTCCATCCACCGCAAAGCTAATCATTTGATCTGCTTGCTCATCCAATTGACCCTGATAGTTTTGACTGAGAAGCTGGGTAAAACTAATCACCATCCGCAGGGGTTCTTGTAAGTCATGGGAGGCCACATAGGCAAACTGCTCTAATTCTTGGTTGGAGCGCAGGAGCTCCTGGTTGAGCTTGGCTAGCTCTGATTCGAACTGTTTGCGTTCGGTAATATTGCGAGCGACCCAGACCACAGACTCTTTCTGTTCGGTAATATTGCGGGCCACCCAGACCACAGATTGATGGAGTAGCGGAGAAACACTAGCCGTAAACCACAGGGGGCGGTTGCCAATGGTCAGTTGATAGTCGAAATTAACGGTTTGCTGCGTCTCAACCGCTTGTTGGATAATGGCCGACCATCGCTGCTCAGGATCTTGCCAGAGTTGATCAATCGTGGGACTGATTAAATCAACATCTGCTTCACCCGCCTCGCTAAAGTTCGTGGGCGCAACTTCGATGTTGCCGATCTTGCCCGATTCTACGTCGCAGACAAAGACCAAATCCTCCATTGCCTCAAACACTGCCCGAATTCTGCCTTCGGAACTGCGGAGCTTCGCTTCTAATAATGTGCGATCGCTCACTTGATGCTGTAAATCCTCTAGACGCTGTTGGGCCTGATCAAGGCTTTGCTGATGCTCAGCTTGGCTTAGAATCAGCTGTTGGACTAAGGTTTCTAGGGTGATCATGCCCACCAACTGAGCCGATGCATCCACCAAGGCTAGCGGTTGAGAGTCTTGAGGTGGCATCTGTTGTGCCAATCGTTCCAATTCATAAGTTTCTGCTGCGCTTAAGCAGATAGGAGGCTGGCTCATAATTACCTGCACAGGAGTGGACTCTAGGTCTAGCCCCCTGCCCAAAGCCTGCATGATTTGGCGATCTCCCACCCAGCCTTTAAGGCTTTGGCCCTCCAAAATTGCCAACCAGCGGTCTTGACTGTTATATAAAAGCTCAACAGCCGCCGCCACTGACAGCCCTGGGGCCGCCTTTAAGGGCATTGTCACGATGTCAGCACTCGCGATCATCAGCACCCTCTCATTTTCAGGAAAACAAGTATTGCAGTTAACTCTGTTTCAGAGGCTGTCCATGGTCTTGGCCCTTGTGCTCTAGGGCTGATGTAACCCTTAAAACAACCCCATCCCAGCTTGGAGCGGTTCAGTTGCTTCCCCCTTGGCTCTGGCGGCTTGTCTTTTCTGCCCTGATTAGTCTTTTGCGACATAGTTCTGATGTCTCACTGCTCATCAGCCAATATGACCTTACCCTAAAACAGCGAACACCGAGAGAGGCTACGATCGGTGGATCCTTCTCGACAACCTGATCCTTATCACAGATGGAGCAGGAAGACAGCCATTTTCAATACAAGCCTGATGGGGAAAGGACTATGCTGATGCGAGGCGCAAGGGAATAAACGCTCAGCTTCACCCTTAAAAAATAATTGCACCTAAATTGAACCGTTGGCGAACATCTGAAGTCTAACCTGTAGATTTTGGATTTGATTCTGAAATCTGTACCTTATTTATAAAATGGAGAACAACCATGAAACGGATTCAATTATTGGCCCTTGGTCTTGTTGGTTTAATCGCCTTTCCTTCTGTTGCCTATGCAGGTCCCTTGCAGAATCGTTTAGATCGGCAGGAAGAACGCATTTATAAAGGCGTACAAAATGGCGAGTTAACCTTGCAAGAGTACCAACGACTGGAAAACAGACAGGATAAGCTAGAGGCCCAACGCCAAAAACAAATCCGCGATGGCGGCGGGTTGTCGGTTAAGGAGTTTCTGCGCCTCAATCGCCAGCTTAATCGGCAGTCTAACAAAATCTATCGCCAAAAGCATGACTGAGACTCACTGAGGTTGGCATTCAATCTCAGCGTCTGAGGATAGTAATCATCTGTAGTGGTTCCCCGACAAAATCAACCCTATATCTAGCCTTTGCAGGAGAGATAAAGATGAAAACTAATGCTGTAACGAGACTGTTTTTGGCTGTTGTACCCTGCGGATTAGCACTGGTTAATTTTACGCATCTATCCCTTAAGCCAGCCACAGCTTCCATAACCGGAAATTGCAAAAATGTAGAACTGACCTTCAAAAATAACACCAATGGCACGATTACCATTCCCCAAACAGGTCATCGTGTGAAGAACCCAGGGAGCTTAGAGGGATGGAATCAATTGAGTTTAGACAACCCCATTGCTAATTTGGCTGCCAACGGGCAGCAATCAGATACCCTTAAGCTGAATATTAAATGTGTGACTGATGCCGAATTTGAGATTCTCTGGAGCGATAATAACGGCGATCATGTGAGTCATTTTCAAAGCAAGGATATTAGCGACAAGGAGGCAAGCTTTAGTTTGAGATAGGTTGGCGGCTAGCATTACGCTAGTAAGCAGATCTGCTAGTCATCAGGTGTTTGAGCGCTAAACACAGTCAATCTAGATCAAAGAGGGGTGAATACCAACTGGTATTCACCCGGTTTCCTTTTGTTTGTACAATTGGTGTTAAGGGAAGAGGGATATGTTCGATTTAAGCTGTCCTGAGCATCAATAAGCAAAGGAATGACAGATCAACCCAGGGGTGATGCCCGTTCTGATGCCATTCTGATTCAAGCCTGTCAGAATGGGGATGCGGAGGCATTCCGAATGCTTTATCAACGACACCAGCGGATTGTGCGTGGGACGTTATATTACCTTTGTGATCCAACTACATTGGATGATCTTGTCCAAGAGGTTTTTTTGAGGGCCTGGAAGGGAATGGCCAATATGCAGAAACAGTCGAAATTTTCGACATGGCTATAACCGAATTGCCTGGAACGTGGGGGCAGATTACCGGCGTCAACTTTCGAAACTC
>JAAUUW010000071.1 GCA_012030735.1 Acaryochloridaceae cyanobacterium SU_2_1 | reverse complement strand
ATACCGAGAATCTGAGGTCGTAGAAGAATACCGGCTGTCGCAAGGCAAGTTATCGGTTTGTGAGGGTTGTACGGTTTGGTGCTATCTCATTCCTAGCTTTTTCCAAGGCATTGATAAGTACTGGGTCTTGAACCAAGTCAGCTATGTCGGAGAATTCCTAGCTAGAAAAAATTCTTACAGCATGTCTAAATTGAATGATGCCCAGCTTCCTAGTCCGGGTCTAGTCGATCTGTCAGATTTAGCCTTGGATTATCCTGAAGGTGAAGGGCGCCGGCGCAAGGCTGCCTTAATGTTGACGGTAATTTGGAGTGTGACGATCCTTCTCCATCTGTTTTCGGTGGGGTTTTGGCTGGTTTGTTGTCTGACCACGGTTATTAGTATGCACTGGCTGCGGATGATTCGGGCTACGCCGGTGCCTCTACCTGAACCCTTGGCAGATTGCCCGGACACGGAATGGCCCTTTGTGTCTTTAGTGGTTTCTGCCAAGAATGAGGAGTCTGTGCTTGGGGCGTTGGTTGCTACCCTCTGTGAATTAGATTATCCACAGGATCGTTATGAGTTATGGATTGTGGATGACAATAGCACAGACCGGACTCCTGATGTCTTGGCTCAGCTTGCTCTGAAATATCCGCAGTTACATCTGATCACGCGCCGCTAATGCTGGTGGTGGTAAGTCTGGGGCCTTAAACCAAGTCTTGCCCTTAACCCAGGGGGAGGTGATTGGTGTATTTGATGCAGATGCCCAAGTCTCTCAAGATCTGCTGCGTCGTGTTTTGCCGCTGTTTATTAATAGCCAGATGGGAGCGGTGCAGGTGCGTAAGCAGATTGCTAATGCTAGTACTAATTTCTGGACTCAGGGGCAAGCTGCAGAAATGCGTCTAGATCTTTATTTGCAACAACAGCGCATCGCTCTTGGGGGGCTCGGAGAATTACGCGGTAATGGCCAATTTGTGCGTCGTCAGGCCTTAGAAAGTTGTGGGGGATGGAATGAAGCCACAATTACAGATGATTTAGATTTGACCTTCCGGCTACATTTGAACCATTGGGATATTGGGGTGCTTCCGGTTCCTGCAGTCGAGGAAGAGGGGGTGACTAAGGCGATCGCACTTTGGCACCAACGCAATCGATGGGCAGAGGGAGGCTATCAACGCTATTTAGATTATTGGCCCCTCATTCTTCGCAATCGATTGGGGTATCGAAAGACCTTTGATCTGATTGTGTTTTGGTTGGCACAATATGTACTGCCGACTGCGGCAGTGCCAGATTTAGTGATGGCAACCACCCGCAACCAATTCCCCTTACTGATGCCCATGACCAGTGTGACCATGCTACTGTCCTTGGTGGGTATGTGGAAAGGGCTAGATCAGGCTCGCCGAGAACAAGAGCAAACCATTTCCACCTGGGCAATGCTGCTGCAGACTTTGCAGGGTACGCTCTATGCCTGTCATTGGTTCTTTGTGGTTTCCTTTGTCACTGCGCGCATATCCTTGCGGCCTAAACGGTTGAAATGGGTTAAGACTTTACGGCAAGATGATTACCCACCTAAATTCAATGTCACTGACATAAGAATGTAGAAAAACGACAGCCCTTTACAAGAGATTAAAAATAGAGGCCAGAGAAAAGAGCAGGAATAACAATGTTAGTGAACCTGCAAAAACAACTCCATAGGGATCGTGGTGCATGATGCCGCGGAGATGATGGCTAGTCTTCATAACTTTCCCCTCTAGAAATATCAAGATATGCTCAAGGCAAATGTCTATAGATGTTTGTTGATTGAGTGTAGAAGTAAAACTTGAGGGTATTGTGAGGATGAAAAAGCAATTACCAGCTTCTTCGTTTTATCGGTCAAGCAGTACCTTTTTGCCAAGACTTGTGAGAAATTTAGGTATAGGTGCATAATCGAGCTGCTTGAGTTCTGTTGATTCCATAAGTTTTGAGAATTCTCCCTTTGAGGAGGGAATGTTCTTTATTTCGGTAGCCACACACATTTGACCCGCCACGAGAGAACTTCGCACTGTCCAGAAGTATTAATACAATGACCAATAATACTGACAATCCACCAGCCTATACCTTGCTGAATAACCGTTATCGCGTTATTCGAGTTTTAGGAGAGGGAGGATTTGGTACAACCTTGCTAGCCGAAGATATACAAATGCCATCTTGCCGTCAATGCGTAGTCAAACAGCTCAAACCTATCGATGATAACCCTCAAATTCGTCAATTGGTGCAGGAGCGATTTCAGCGAGAAGCAGCGATTCTTGAGCATTTAGGAGAAGGTAATAATCAAGTACCTAGTCTATATGCTTACTTTACCGAAGCCGATTGCTTTTATCTGGTAGAGGAATGGATAGAAGGGGATACCTTAAGCCAAAGAGTCTGTCAACAAGGTTTACTGAGTGAAGATGCGGTAAGAGATATTCTGATCCACCTATTACCAGTAATACACTATATTCATCAGAAAAATATTGTCCATCGGGATATTAAGCCTGACAATATCCTTCTGCGCAAAAAGATGGCAGACCCGTTTTGATTGACTTCGGAGCGGTCAAAGAAACAATGACTACAGTGATTAACTCACAAGGCGGTACAACTCGATCCATTGTAGTCGGTACACCAGGGTTTATGGCTTCTGAACAATTAGCCGGAAGACCTACTTATGCTAGCGATCTCTACAGTTTGGGTCTAACAGCTATTTATCTACTGACAGGTAAACACCCTCAAGCGTTAGAGACTGAAAGCTTAACCGGGGATTTTATCTGGCGAATTCATGTTCCCCATATGAATCCTAGTTTAGCAAATGTAATAGATAAGGCCATCCAAATTCATCTGCGAGATCGCTATATCACTGCTTCAGATATGCTTGCCGATTTAGATTTATTAAAGAGAGGCATTGAACCCACAGTAATCCCTTCAGATTCAGTAGCACCATCAAGATCTATACCTCAGGTGCCATATCCAATTACTGGAAGTATTTCCCAAGGTCAACCAACGTCTCCTACGCCCATAGTATCTTCATCATTGGACTACACAAGTCGAGATTGGAAAAAACGAGATGCTATTATTGCGGGCGGCCTCATAGGAGTATCAATTCTGGCAGGAGCTTTTGTGATTAGAGCGCAGCTTAGTGACATTATTGCTTCTAACAATACTTCTGTTTCAACTGAAAGAAGCGATCCACTTCCAACATTAACACCAACGCCATCTCCAGTTGCTTCTCCACCTCCAGTTGCTTCTCCAATCCCAAATACTTCGCCAACTCCTGAAGCGGATAATAATGAAACAACTAGCTTAGTTTCTAACTGGTTACAGTCCAGATCAAGAATATTTGCTTCTCCATTCGATCTCCAATTAGCAGCAGAGCTAACAACTGGAAAATTGTATTGGGATCTCACCAATACAGGATCGAAAGGAGTAATTAATTGGCTCATCAAAAATAATGCTTATTATCAGTACGACAATTTAAATATCAGTAATATTCAACTTATCTATAATAATGGTGTCTCAGCAGAAGTTCATGCAAGCTGGACCGAGAATCGCTCACTTTTTGTAAATGGTCAAATTGATCCAACTAAAAGTGGGTCATCCAGTGAGTATGTAAGCTTTATGCTTCGTCGTGTAGACGGCCAATGGAAAATTGAAGACTATAAAGATATTTAATAGAATTTGTAATATGCTAAGCAAAAAACAAGAATTCTAATGATAATATCAGCATTTATTTATTGACGAAAACTCTTTTTGCTTTTGTATGTATAACTTTACGTCAATCAATTCAATCTCAAACACCGAACATATCGTCTGCTCCTCACGTCTGATTATCTCCAAGTAAAGATAATTTTAGCTCTAATGCTCTTCTTTCTTTAAGTCAGCCATCACCACCAATAGTTAGTATAAAAAAATAAGTAAATATGAAAAATGTAAATCTGCTTTGACCAAAGATTCAGATAATTTGTCTAAAAAGAATACAGACTTGTTGACTTATAAACCCATGCAAAGAGTTGAAATAGCAGGTCCAAGTAATTATGAATAAGGATTTGCAATAGATGCTTTTGGTAAGCCGTTATTTAGTGAGCGGTTAATCATACTGCATGAAACTATTATTTCTGCTACAGCTACAATTAAATTATTTCAAACCTCATTTGAAAGATGAAGAACAGGTTAGTTATCATGATTTGATGACACTCGACCGCACTATTATTTCTATAGTGCCACAGCAAAAAGGAGTATTTGGTGCTGGAAACCCAATGTTTAAAAATAAAAATAGATTAGAAGAAGCAGCTCAAGTCAATTCTAAAACACCTGTATCTGTTAATAATTTTGCTTATCTTGTGAGTTTAAAAACTCTTTATGATGGTTGCTTTGATAAAGATAGAAATAATCATAGTGCCTATACCAATTCTCATGCTTGGCTACTAATTCAGACTGATATTTCAGTTGCTAGAATTACTGCTCATCGAGATATAGATTGTGTATACACAAAGAAAGATCTCTAGAAGTCTTAATTTTGGAAGGTTATTTTATTTAATGAATATATATAGATTTGCTGTAAATTCAAACAGCTCTTGTTGATAGCTAGCTATATTCATTAATCATCTGTCTTGAAAAATATACATTTTAAGTTCATATTATGTGATATCAAAGTATGCCGAATCAAAAGTCAAGAATTATACTAGTATTAACAATACTACCTTTTTTCTTATAGGAATTATTGTTGCTCTTTTAGTTAATGATTTTTCTGGGTCTGTGCAACCTAGTGTCGAGAAGATACCCATTTCTTCTCCGATACCTGCTTCACATCAAGACCAAGACAACCCTAGTACCAATTTTCCAATACCTTTGACTGAACCATTTGGTCATGCGCCATCTACTTCAAAAACTATAAATACAACAACCAAATGCAATAACACTTCAAGAACAAAGCCCGAAGATATTTCTGAGCAGAATGCCGCTTTGTTGAAGTATCAACCTAAACAAATTACAAAATTAGCAGATGTAAGCAATTATGGAGATAGAGTCAATGTAGATGGTTTTGGTAAACCAGTATCAAATGAACCACTTGTGGTATTACACGAAACAGTTATCTCTGCTTCAGAAACAGTCAGAAAATTTCAAACTCCTCATCCAAGCGATGGAGATCAAGCTAGTTATCATGCATTAGTCACTCTTGACGGAGTTATTATTTCTCTTGTCCCATGGGAAAAGAGAGCGTTTGGTGCGGGTAATTCTGCATTTACTAATTCTAATAAAGTAATTGAAACTGTTCAAACAAATCCTAATATTCCTCCCTCAGTGAACAATTTTGCTTATCATGTTAGTTTAGAAACCCCGATTGAAGGGAGAAATGATAATAAAGCTCATATTGGCTATACTGAAGCCGAATATCGTTCTCTTGCTTGGTTATTAGGTAAGGCGAATATTCCAGAGTCTAGAATAACTACTCATCGCGAAATTGATCGTTCTGGAACAAGAACAGATCCTAGAAGTTTTGATTATCAAAAGTTATTCCAACTAATGAGGGCATATAAAATGGCTTTAGAACTACCTGCAAATAGCTGCTAGTGCCTTTTAGCTACAATAGCTCTAGTATTGTTTCTATCAGATTCTGAAACTCTTTAAAAGAGTAATATTGGGATATAATCAGACTAAAAAATGGGTTGTAGAGCTGTTGATCAAAAGTTTGTCTCCATGGATTAATCTACCTTAATTAACTGAGACGCGATCCAGCCCTTGGCACCAGATTTGGGGAAATAGACTTGGTACCAAGAAACCCCCCTCTTCCCTGACGGCTACCAATAATTTTGACGCGATCGCCGGATAGGCAATATGTTGCTCCTTAAAGTCTGTCCCCGGACCCGAGCGAATATTTTTACTCCCAGGTTTGCCAACAATCGTAGCATTGGTTTGACTGTCTTCTTGCGGGGGAGGACTCTCGGGAATAGGGGATGGGGGACTGATTGGCAAGTCTTGATCCTCTTCTACTAACTGGGCAGCAATCCAACCCTGGGCTTGGGACTTCGGGAAATAAACATTGTGCCAAGAATGGCCACCACTATCTTGACGAGTGGCAATGATCCTGATTCGATCTCCTGGGTAGGCAAGATGCAAAGGTGAGTAATTCGTGCCAGGGCCAGAGCGAATATTTTTGGCCCCTGGTTCACCGACAATTTTGGCATTGGCTTCCTCAGCATTCTCAGGCAGCGGTACCTCCACCGGTGGACTAGCTGTCGGGGTCTCAGGGGGGGGCGGTTCTTCTACGGTGGGGCAGCGCCAGTCAGCTTAGGATCCACTGACTTTGACGCAGAGGAGCTGCTCTTCTGCAGCGCTGGGGTGGAGGGATCCACGGAACCCGCTACCAAATTAGAAATCTGCTCCCGCAATAGCACTGCCCCTAACAGAATGAAAATACCAACGACACTACCCGTCAGTATGGCCGTTTGCCATTCTGGGAACCGTCTCGGGGGGATGGCTGCCGCTGCTAAGGATGGTTGGACATCGCCACCCACTGGGGGAGATGGGGGAATCACTGCCTGGGTCGGTTCAGTAATAGACGGGGGAGAAACCACCACCGGACTATGGGATGGGGGCACAGCAGCTTGGGCTTGGGGGACGGCAGCGATAGGAGTTGGGGCGGAGGGAACTGTCTGGGGATGAAGGTTGATAATGTCTGTAGGAAGCATGCCAGGGGGCGTTGATCGAGCCACAGTGTTCAAATCGGCCCTGTTTACGCTAGCGGTGCTGGGTAAATCCAAAGCATTCAACATATCCCCAGCACTCAAATAGCGATCCACCGAATGAGACTGGATAGCTTTATCGATAATGGCGACAAATTCAGGATTAAGGTTAGGGGCATATTGGTGCCAGATCAAAGCACCAGTCCCTGGATCTGACTCTAGTTGTTGCGGGAATTTAGCTGTCACCAAGAAAACAGCCGTCAGACCCAAACTATAGAGATCGCTCCCATAGACCGGACGACCTGCAAGTTGCTCCATGGCCATATAACCTGGGGTCCCCACCACGATCGATCGAGTGGTACCGCCTTGGGAATTGACCACCGTACTCATGGTTTCCTTGACTGCCCCAAAATCAATGAGCATGGGCAATTGATCGTAATGGCGCAGAATAATATTGTCGGGCTTAATATCTCGATGCACCATTCGGTTCTGATGGATATAATCCACCACGGGCAATAGTTGCACTAAAATGCTCCGAACTTCGGTCTCGCTCAAGGGTCCAGATTCTCTAACCTTCTGGCTCAGGGTTTGACCAGCAATCCATTCCTCTACGAGGTAGAATTCACCTTGCTCTTCTAGAAAGGCATATAAGCAAGGAATCTGAGGATGCCCTGCACCTAAATGCTCTAGAATTGCGGCTTCTCGTTGAAAACGCTCTTTGACGAGCTGATAGATTTGGGGATTGTCATCGATGGGTTTGAGCTGCTTGACCACACATGGGCGGTGTGAGGGCATTTGGGTATCCACAGCTAAATAGGTTGTCCCAAACCCACCATCGCCGAGTACTCTCTGGACTTGGTAGCGATTGTTCAGCAAGATGGGCGTGGAAGAAGGCTCGATATTAGGTGTAGGGTTCGCGGAATGAGTCATACATCCACCTATGGGTCAGCATCCTGCAAAAAATATCTCTCTATTCACCTTAGTTCTTTCCATCCCATTTGTGCAGTGATCTCAATCCATTTCTAGGGTGATCTAGGCCATCACAGAGCAAGGACCCTAGGCCCACCGACGAGGCGGTGATTCTTTGAGTAATCCTGATAGGCTAAGGACGTTTCATCGAATGGGATTTCCCCTGTCTTGATCCCTCTCCCCGCTTAATGGAGCCATCGTGAACTATTCCTTTGGATTTCATTCCTATCAACGGCAATTTTTAGAGCCTTTGTCTACGCATCATGGAATATGGTCTGTCCGAGAAGGGCTGATTGTTACTTTGATCGATGAGCGAGGGCAGATTGGTCGAGGTGAGATTGCTCCTCTGCCAGCCTTTGGCTCTGAAACTTTAGCCATGGCCCAGGACTATTGCCATCAATTGCCCCGCCAACTTACTCAGGCAGATATTTTTGGAGTTCCTAGTGATTTACCCGCTTGCCGAGTTTGGTTGGGACGGCTTGGGAGAATTTGTCTCTAGAAGCTGAGCAGATTTCGGATGGCTTGCCTCTATGTGGCTTATTGCCAACGGGGGGTGCGGCTCTAGATCAATGGCCAAAACTTTGGCAGCAAGGGTATCGCACCTTGAAATGGAAAATTGGTGTCACCGCAACCCCAAGGGAAATTGATCTACTGCGAGATTTAAGGGCATGCCTACCTGCCGATATTTGTTTGCGGCTTGATGCTAATGGAGGATTAGATTTATCCGAGGCTCATGCTTGGTTAGAGGTAGCTGATGCCTGGGGGAGAGAGGACAATAGCCATCATTGCGCCAGCCTTGAATATCTAGAACAACCGCTGCCAGTAGATCAACTGGAGGCGATGATCGCCTTGGCACAGGAATACCAAACGCCCTTGGCTTTAGATGAGTCGGTGGCGACTGCATCTGCTCTGCAAGATTGTTGCGATCGCGGCTGGTCAGGCATCGTCGTCATTAAACCTGCCCTGTGGGGTTACCCGCATCAATTACGAGAATTTTGCCAGACCCATCGCCTAGACATTGTTTTTTCTTCGGTCTTTGAAACGGCAGTGGGTCGTCAGGCTTGCTTGCAGCTAGCTCAGGAACTGGCCACTGGCGATCGCGCCCTTGGCTTTGGTGTGGAGCATTGGTTTGCCGAGCCATTCTGAGTAAGCAATGGACCTAAGCTGCTAGCAACCCTAGCTTCAGGGTCAATCAGCGACGTTGAAAAGCACCCATCGCCAAGACATAGAGATAGCCCCCCACAAATAAGGTGAGAAAAGGCAACGACAAATAATGTTGGTTGACTAGGGCGACCCCCAGCGTAATCAGCAAATAGACCAGCATCGATAGTTCCAAATAGGGAACCCAGCTTTTGGCAGCTCGGTATTTTTTGGTACTCCAGGTTTGATCACTGCGAGTTACACCATGTTTGGGCGTCCGCACAAACTCTTTGCCCGCCCGAAACAAACCGTCACATACCGCCAAGGACTGATTCAGGCTCAGCCCAATCCCCACCCCCATCAGCAACAAGGAACTAGAGGTCAACTGCCAAAAGGAGGGGTGGCGATCCTGTTCAAACTCAGAAACCCAATAAAAGCTCAGTAAGCTTGAGGTCGTCACCAAAAATAGGGGAATATGAATCAAGCTCCCATAGCCTGAGGTCACATGGGTGAGCGAGATTTGATAGGGCAAGGACAACAACAGCAACAGCAACAGCAACAAATAATTAAAATTATTGGTCAGATGGAAAAATGCCTCGCATTTTACATAGAAGGGAATCGGGGCCTTGAAAATCCTTAAGAGCAACTTTTTGGCCACTTGGCTTGCCCCCTTTGCCCACCGAAATTGCTGAGATTTAAAGGCATTCATCTCCATCGGCAATTCAGCAGGCACAATAATATTTGGCAAATAGACTGCTCGCCAGCCTCGCAATTGCGCCCGATAGGACAAATCAAGATCCTCTGTTACCGTAGAATGTTGCCAGCCGCCGGCATCTTCAATGGCTTTAGTTCGCCAAATACCGGCAGTACCGTTGAAATTAAAAAAACAAGCCGACCGATGGCGAGAGGTTTGCTCCGTCACAAAATGGCCATCTAGCATGAGGGCCTGCACTTCTGTAAACAGCGAATAATTGCGATTAAGATGTCCCCATCGGGCTTGCACCATGCCAATCTGAGGGTCAGTGAAATAATGAACCATATTCAACAGAGCGTCGGGAGCGGGTAAAAAGTCCGCATCAAAGATCGCCACTAATTCACTAGAGGTCTGCTGCAAGCCATAGGACAAGGCCCCTGCCTTATAGCCTTGCCGGTTGGGTCGATGAATATACTCGATGTTGTGATTATCCCGTTGCAGGCTCTCCACCTTGGTCCGACAGAGATCCTGAGTTTCATCCGTAGAGTCGTCTAGGACTTGGATTTGCAGTTTTTCTGAGGGATAGTCCAAGGCCGCGATCGCATCCAATAGTCGATCTACCACATACATTTCATTGAATAAGGGGAGTTGAATGGTAATCGGTGGCAAGTCTGATGTCGAGAAATACTCGACTGGTTGGGGGGCTTGGTCCCGATAGCGATAATATCGCCAGACAATGACAAATTTATGAATGCTATAGATAGCAATAATGAGCAAAATGACGAAATAGAGATTAAGAATATTCTCTGGCCAACTATCTATCCAACTGGTTTGCATATCATGCTCGACTGTGAACTCAAAATAGTAATGCTCATTCCTGACCAGTTTTAGCCCTCTCAAGCTGAGTTGGCGGCTATTAGCAGGGTTCATTTGCCAAGCGCAGTTAGTCCGTCGCCAAGGCTGCACTAGCCTCCTTTAATAACTCAAGAATGGACTGTATTGTAGCTGAGGGATGCGGGGTCTAGCTGAGTTGAGCCTGAGAGAACTATTAGTTTTCTATGCACCGCATCCTAAGAGATGGGTCTGTTAGATTTTATGGGGCCTGTGGGAGGGGCCAGCCTCTGGTGCAGATCCACCACCTTGCCGATCACAGCAATGGCAGGGGCCTCAAATTGGGTGACTTCCATCTGAGCCAAAATGGTTGATAGATGACCCACTAATTCTGTTTGGTCTGGGCGTGTTCCCCAACGAACCAAGGCAATGGGGGTGTTTGGATCTTTGCCAGCGGCTGCTAATTCAGCCAAGATATGGGGCAGATTGTGAACCCCCATATAGATTACCAGGGTTTCAGAGGCCTCTGCGATCGCTTGCCAGTTGATCGGTGGTCGATATTTTCCCACCGGCTCATGGCCGGTGACAAAGGTGACGGAAGAACTGTAGTGGCGATGGGTGACGGGAATGCCCGCATAGGCCAAGGCGGCAATGCCAGCAGTAATCCCTGGCACAACTTCTACTGGAATACCTGCTTGGAGCAGATCCTCCATCTCTTCGGCACCCCGACCAAAGACAAAGGGATCACCTCCCTTGAGGCGCACAACCACCGGATAGGTCTGAGCTTTACGGATCAAGAGCTGAGTAATTTCAGCTTGGGGCAAAGAATGATGGCCCCGTCGTTTACCGGCAGGTATCTTTTCGGCTTGATTGCCAATCATAGCCAAGATTTCAGGGCTGACTAGGGCATCGTAGAGGACAACATCTGCACATTCGAGCAGTGTTTTGCCCTTAAGCGTCATCAAGCCCGGATCACCTGGCCCCGCCCCGACCAAATAGACTTTGCCTAGGCAACCTGCTTGTGCTTGCCTAGGATCAGCTGTCATAAATAATCGGAGGGATAGGAAGGGACAATCGGGTTCAGGCTGGGATTAAGGTTTGGAGCAAATGGGCGAGGTGAGGGGTGGGCTGCAGAGGCGATGATAATAGAAAATTAAGGTGATTGAAGTTACATTTTAGCTGATCGATCTCTAACAAAATGGCATCCATGATACTGCCAGAAAACAGGAAGTAAGGCTGGATGCCGATGCGTTTGATGGACCTTGATGAGAGTTCCTGCACTTGTTGGTGCAGACTGGGTGACACTGACCAGTAGGCCACAACTGCTCCTAATTGTTTTGCAAGCTCTGCTACAGAATCATTGCCCCCGGGATGGCGGCTACCATGGGCTAGCAAGATCCATTGATCGATGGGTTGGGCTTGCATGGCCTCGCTGACCAGTTGAGTGATGCCGGGATGACTGCCGAGATGAGATCGCAGCTCAATCTGCAAGGGCAAGTTTAGCTGATGCCCGACGGCCTCTAATACCGCTGGCAAATCCACTTGAACATGGACCCCAGGCAGTAAAAACAGCGGCAGAATGGATAATCGCTCCACCTGGTGTTTCACCAAGATCGTCGCCCAATCACAAATCTGTTGCTCTAGGGAAATTGGCCCAAACTCTAAGTTGCCAGTGGCGACCCAAGGATAAAGCCCCGCAGCCCAGACTGGGGTAAGGAGGCTTGAAATAATTTGCCTAATTGGCGCAGCGCAACTTGCGATCGCGGATCTCGGCTACCATGGGCAACCAACAGATAAGCAGTACAAGCATCCAAGGATTGTTAGTCCTCCCCCGATCAAAGAGCATGATGGCCTTAGGGAAGCAAGGGCAAGGGTTCCGGTAAAATTGGTTTCTTCTCCACACTCTGACCATAGTGAACCACAATTTGCCGAAACTCATCCCCCTCCAAGGTCTCCTTCTCTAATAAGACCTCCACCAATTTATCGAGTAAGCGACGATTTTCTCGCAGTAAGACTTGAGCCTTGCTATAGCAATGCGTCACAATCTCTCGGATTTTGCGATCAATCTGCACCGCCATATCCTCTGAATATTCGGCTCGACTCCCCCAATCGCCTCCCAAAAAGACATTGCTCTTTTCTTCGGTTTCCAAGGCGACATAGCCGAGATCAGACATACCCAAGCGGGTTACCATTTCCCGTGCCAGACTAGCCACATTTTTGAGATCGCTACTCGCTCCAATAGTCACCTCAGCCTCACCAAACACCTCCAGCTCAGCGGCTCGTCCGCCCAATAGGATGGTAATTTGATCCAACATCCAAGCGCGGGTATAAAGACCGCTATCCACCCGTTCCTCGTTATAAATCGGCTGCGAAAAGCCACCAATCCCACCTGAACGGGGCAAAATAGTCACCTTATTCAGAGGATCGGCATCCTTTAAGAGTGTTTCTAGAAGGGCATGCCCAATTTCGTGATAGGCAATCAGCCATTTTTTCTTACTGTCTAAGTGAGGAGCCATCGACAACCCAATCGTAATCCGATCAATCGCATCATCAATTTCCAAGGTTGTGATCGCATCCTTATGACGCCGAGCCGTGAGAATCGCCGCTTCATTCAGTAGGTTAGCCAAAGAGGCCCCAGAAAATCCAGGGGTACGGCGAGCGATTGCCTCCAAAGAAACCTTAGGAGCTAGTTTCTTGTCTCGACTATGCACCTCTAAAATACCTAGTCGTCCCTTAAAAGCAGGCAAGTCAACGGTCACCTGTCGATCAAAACGACCTGGCCGCAATAAGGCTGTGTCAAGAATATCTGGACGATTGGTGGCCGCAATCACAATGATGCCGGTATTGCCCTCAAACCCATCCATCTCCGTCAACAACTGATTGAGGGTCTGCTCACGCTCATCATTGCCGCCACCAATCCCCGTCCCTCGCTGGCGGCCCACCGCATCAATCTCATCAATAAATACTAAGCAAGGTGCATTATCCTTTGCCTTTTTGAACAGATCGCGAACTCGGGAGGCCCCTACCCCCACAAACATCTCCACAAATTCCGAGCCAGAAATACTAAAAAAAGGTACGCCTGCTTCCCCAGAGATCGCCTTTGCCAGCAAAGTTTTTCCCGTGCCAGGCGGGCCAATCAGCAGTACCCCCCTCGGAATGCGGGCCCCCACCGCCGTAAATCGTTCCGGCTGTTTGAGGAAGGTCACCACTTCCTGTAGTTCTTCCTTGGCTTCCTCAATCCCTGCTACATCAGCAAAGGTTACCCCTGTCTCTGACTCCATTTGAAATCGAGCCTTGGATTTACCAAAATTGAGAATTTGGCCAGGGCCACTACTAGAGCTGGCTGCTCGCCTCAAAAACATCACAAAAAACACCAAAATCATCAGAATCAAAAACAACTGGGGCAAAATTTCAAGGAAAAGGTTTTCGCCCGAATCATGGTTTTGCTCAAAGTTGATATTTTTTTCTCGAAGCTTTTTGTAGAGGCTGGTATCTTTCTCAAACAGCAACACCTCAGAGAAGGGCGCTTTGTCCGGTTGATTCTTTAACTTAAACTCTGCCCTACCCTGTTTGTCATAGATCACCGCTGTTTTAATCTGGTCGTTTTTGATATAGTTCAGAAATTGGCTATAGGTGACTTTTTCCTCTTTAGTCTGGGCCACAGAGGACATCGTTTGAGAGAGTAAAACACTGGCCACTATAGCGGAAAGACCTTTAATCCATCTGCCCTGGCCTGGAGTCTGTTTCATGTTCACTTGCTATCTGGGGTATTTTCTAGGGTAACCTAAGCAACCCAACCTGTGGGCCGATCTGGGGATTCTTCCTAGACTAATTTATGAGCTTCTCACTCAGCAACTTTAATATCTATGGATTTTAGGGAGAGGCATCAACAAGTGGTAATTGCTGCTCTATGGAGCATCAGGCCCATTCCCTGGTTTAGACCGTTGTTGAGCAGCCCAATCAAAGGGCGAGCGAAAATACCTTAATTCTTTCCTGCTATCTTCGTTGAAGGGTTGACCCTTTTTCTATGTTGGTGATCACCCTTTGAAGCAGTCCCTGAGTAAGGTCTACGGATCTTGGTATTCTGAAGGTCTAGACTATTATTGTGCCCATTATGCCAGTCGCTGAATCTTCCTCTCGTATAGCTAGCTTTCCCCTAACAGCCGTAGTCGGTCAAGAGGCCATTAAACTGGCTTTACTGCTCACCGCAATTGATCCTGGTTTAGGGGGAGTTGTGATTGCTGGACGACGGGGAACTGCCAAATCTGTAATGGCTCGGGCGCTCCATACCCTTTTGCCGCCCATTGAGGTGGTAAAAGGGTCGATCAGCAACTGCGATCCTGAGGCAGCTTCAACCTGGAATGATGATCTCTTATCCCAATTGCAGCGGGGAGACATTCCCATTGTTGAGGGACAACCTCAACCACCGACCGAAATTATACCGACCCCCTTTATCCAGGTTCCCTTGGGAATTACCGAAGACCGACTACTCGGCTCGGTGGATGTTAGCCAATCTGTTAAACGCGGTGAGACAGTCTTTCAACCAGGGTTGCTCTCTGAGGCCAATCGGGGGGTGCTATATGTCGATGAGATTAATTTACTGGATGACCAAATTTCTAACCTGTTGCTGAGCGTTTTGAGTGCAGGACGCAACCAAATTGAGCGGGAGGGGCTGAGTTTCCAGCATCCCTGCCTGCCGATTTTTATTGCCACCTACAATCCCGAGGAGGGATCGCTACGCGAGCATTTACTGGATCGAATTGCAATTTCTCTCTCTGCTGATCAGGTGTTGGAGTTAGATCAGCGAGTACAAGCTGTCGATCAAGCCTTGGCCTATGCCAATTCTCCCCAGGACTTTTTAGGGCAATATGCCGAGGAAACGGAAGATCTGCAAACCCAGATTCTCTTGGCGCGGGAATGGCTCAAGGATGTGAAAATTCAACGGTCACAAATTACTTATTTGGTCAATGAAGCCTTGCGTGGCGGAGTGCAGGGACATCGAGCTGAGCTATTTGCCGTCCGGGTTGCTAAGGCCCATGCAGCCCTTAATGGCCGTTCAGAGGTGACGGCAGAGGATCTCCGCCGAGCGGTGGAATTAGTGATTGTACCCAGGGCCACCATTGTCGGAAGCACCGCCCCCCCGATCAACCGCCCCCCCCCGCCCCCCCCAAGAGAATTCGGATCAGTCGGAATCAGAGGAGCAAGAGGAGCAAGAGGAGGAGGAAGAGG
>JAAUUW010000070.1 GCA_012030735.1 Acaryochloridaceae cyanobacterium SU_2_1 | reverse complement strand
GGATGGAAGGGGTATCAGTCTCAAAGACCTCCAGGTACAGCAACTCTAACCCACGGCCTGAAACGGTTTGAGGCTATGTTCTTTGCATGGGAAATAGCTCAAAACCGACTTGTGTGTACACCGTAGCATTCAATACCCCGGTGAAGACAGTGTAAATGTTCAAATTCTGTTTTGGCCTAGCCCATTGGACAGGTAATCGCAACAGGATCCGTAGTCCTGATAGTCTAAGAGATAGAAATTAATAACAAAACTAATGAAGAGTCACGCGCTATTTTGCCTAGATCGGTGGAGCCTAGTGAGCTATCTAAAGCGTTTCTTTTGGGCGACTTTGCTAGGAATCACACTGGCCTGCCTGGGCCTTATCCCTGGGGTGATGCCTGTCTGGGCCGATAACTTTAACAAAGAGATCTTACTCAACTTTGATTTCTCTAACCAAGATTTGTCAGATGCTAGCTTCACTAAAGCCGATGTTCGCGGGAGTGACTTTAGCCATAGCAATCTGCGCGGCGTCAGCTTTTTTGCCGCGAACTTAGAAGATGTCAACCTTGAGGGTGCTGATCTGACGGTTGCCACCTTAGACAGTGCCAGACTGGCCCGAGCCAACCTAAAAAATGCCAACTTAGAAGGAGCCTTTGCCTTTAATGCTGAGTTTCGGCAAGCCCTGATTGAGGGGGCTGATTTTACTGATGTGGATCTGCGAGATGATACCGTTGCAATTCTATGTGATATTGCGGAGGGGACCAATCCCGTCACCGGTCGAAACACTCGTGATACCCTTGGTTGCGACTAGCTTGGATAAGAGTTGCTGTCAGCTGATCTTCTGTTAATAACCCCAATTTGATACTTGCCTATGATTTTCTGGCGTCGGCTTCGACAGGGATGGTACCGGACCCAGTTCTGGGCTGGACTATTTGTCTGGTTCTCATCCTGATAGTGAGCTGTAGTCCCCGCTCAGGGATTACTCCGCAGGGTTCCCAGGGAAGTAATCTGCAAGGCCAGCCCATTACCCTAGGTCAACGAGTAAAATTCGCACCCTAGATCCAGCAGATGCCTATGAACTATTGCCAGGCACGCTGTTATATAACATGGGCGAGGGTCTGTATAGCTATGATCTAAAGTCCACAGCACTCAGACCTCAGTTAGCAACGGCTTTGCCCAAGGTTAGTGCCGACGGGCTAGTCTATACGATTCCTCTGCGCCAAGGCGTTGTTTTTCATGATGGGTCTCCCTTCAATGCCGAGGCCATGGCTTTTTCCCTGCGCCGGTTTATGGAGAATGGCGGTCAACCTTCTTTTCTGCTGGCAGAACCCATTTCTGAGGTGACAGCAACGGGTGAATATGAGCTGACGATTACCCTCAAGCAACCCTTTGCAGCCTTACCCTCGCTGTTGACGTTTTTCGGGGCTTGTGCCGTCTCTCCTAAGGCATACCAAATCGGCCCAGGTAAGTTTGAACCCAAAATCTTTGTGGGGACAGGGCCATATAAATTGGCTAGTTATGGTAGTGATTCGGTGCGTGTCGAGCCCTTTGCCGACTATTGGGGAGAGCAGCCGGCTAATCGGGGGGTTAATCTACAACTGTTAACGACCCCCGCTAGCTTGTTTAATGCCTTTAAGACTGGGGCCATTGATGTGGCCTATCAAGGGCTAGAAACGGATCAAATTCAGCGGCTGCAAAAAAGATGCGGATCGCGCTGGTTGGCAAGTGGTAGAGGCCCAGGGTAATGCAGTGACTTATATTGTCCTCAATGTGAAACAAAAACCCTTGGATGATGTGGAGGTAAGACGGGCGATCGCACATTTAATTGATCGCAAGTTAATTAACCAACGAGTTTTTAAAGATCAAGCCCAGCCTCTATATAGCCTCATTCCTGATACCTTCGATGTCGCTCGGCCTGTTTTTCAAGACAGCTATGGCGAAGGCAATGCCCAAACCGCCCGGCAATTGCTAACAGCAGCGGGCTACTCGGCCCAAAACCCCTTAAAGATAGAACTTTGGTATCCCTCTAATTCTGTCCCCCGCACTCTGATTGCCAGTCTGTTAAAATCTTTAGCCCAGGACCGAACCCAGGGCCTCCTCACCTTCAACCTCAATAGCGTTGAGGCCACAGTGGGTAACAACAATCTAGACAAAGGCATTTACCCTTCCTATTTGTTGACTTGGTATCCTGACTTCTTCGATGCCGATACTTATATTCAGCCCTTTTTATCCTGTGCTCAGGGGTCTGCAACCTCTGGCTGTAAGCAGGGCGCTAGTCAAGCCCAGGGCTCTTTCTACTACAATCCCCAGGTAAACCAACTGGTCGAGCAGCAACGACAAACTCAAGATCCGCAAACAAGAAGCGCTTTACTCCTTCAACTCCAAGAAAAGCTAGCCGAGGATGTTCCCTACATTCCCTTGGTGCAAAGTAAAGAATATGCCTTTAGTGGGGTAGGCATTAAGGATGCGCAGATTACTAAAACCCAGCAATTTCCCTTCTGGACCATGCGTCGGGCTGCGGGGAGTTAGAATCTTTTAGAATAAACCCTCACTGGCAAGATTTTCAATTTATGGTAATGCTGCTTAAGGGTGATAGCTCTCCGGACTGGCTACAGGCGGTCATGGATGATTTTGATGGATTTTGCTAGATCACGCTGCCAATGAGAAGAAAGCCTCTGGGGTGGCCTTAACCCTTGCTGCCCATTACCCAGACAAGCCCGATTTAGTTGCAGCTATGATTGACCTTGCCATCGAAGAACTCAGTCACTACCGTGATGTCTTTAAGCTGATTCGGGCCAGATCCCTCACCCTGCCGCCAGACACCAAGGATTTGTATGTGAATCAATTGCGTGCCCTAATCCGTAGAGGATCAGAGCATTATTTTTTAGATCGCTTGCTTGTCGCTGCTGTTATAGAGGCTCGGGGCCTAGAAAGGTTCAGCCTGATTGCCGGTGCGTTGCCCCTTGGGCCCTTAAAAACCTTTTATCAAAATATCTCTCAGTCTGAAGCCCGCCATGCTCAGCTATTTGTGAGCTTGGCTGAACAGTTTTACCCGAGAGAGCGGGTTAGCTGGCGCTGGGATAGTTTGGTGACGGCAGAGGCCCAGATCTTGGTAGATTTGCCCATTCGAGCGCTGTTGCATTAATACCAAAGCCTCTCAAGATAGGGTGCAAATTGAAATAGATGGTCAAGCAGCAAGCGATCCAATAGGTTAGAAACCGGTTAGGAGTCCAGTAATGTGAGATTGCCAAAGCCTTACATACGAGAGGCCCTACTCTTACTATGACTATATCCGCAATTCTAGACTTTGAAAAAACGCTTGAAATATTCAAGAACAAAATCCAGACGTTGTTGGGATTGGAAGAATTGAGAGATTGGGATGGAAAAAGACTCCAAGAGCGAGAACAAGCAATTCGGCATACAAGCCTGGAGTTAGCAGGACAATGTATTGCCTTACTGCTAAACACATTGAGCCAAGCGCCTCTGGCTCAACAACAGGCCCATAAACGCACCGAGTCATCCAGAGGATTTGGCAGCTAAAGGCAAGGGAAAAGCAGGTGAGGGTAAAAACCATGGGGAATGTGCAAATGAGCCTGAGCGTCGATTACGTAACACGCACCCAGTTGCAGGAATGGGGAATTGCATTGAGTGAACAACGGATTGAACGATTGACCGATTGTTCACTGTGTATGCCCTTGATGATCAAAGCAACCGGATTAACACCCTAGAGGATGGAACCTTCGCTGATGTGGCAGGCTTCATGGCTCTATTTAGAGATGTATTTAGTCAAATTGGGCGTGGTTCATGCGAGTTTCGTTTTGTTGGTTGTAGAGGGTGCCCCTTGGATCTGGCCAAGGATTCCAGCGCTGTTGAAGCGTTTAGGACTGTGTACTGAGCAGGTTATCGAGTTAGTCGATTTCTATCATGCTGCTGAAAATTTACGGGAGTTTTCGCAACTCGTCATCGGTAAGCATAAACAGGCAAAAGCATGGTTTGAAAAAGCTCGTTCAACCCTCAGATACAAGTCAACCAGCACCACCAGTAGCGCTATCCCTTGCTAGGCTGAGATTTAGCATGAGCTTCTAGCTCTGCTAAACGGCTTTTGAGTTCTTGATTTGACTTCTGAAGCTGTTCTAGCTCTTCTTGGACAGACTTCAGGGCCTGGTCGGGTTTTGCCTTAGCTTGCACCGTTTGTTTTGCTTCCTCCGCGAGTCGACGAACTCGCCCATCGGCAGTCTGATCCCTTAGGGCATCTAATAGTCTTAGGGCTTTGGGTGTTTCCATTTGCCCCAAGGCAGAGGTAACAGCAACCTGAGTTAAGAAAAAAGGTTCACCCAGGAGGACAGATAAACGATCTAATATGCGCTCTAGATCAGGGGGCGCTTGCCCCACTGAAAGAGTTCCCAAGGCCCGAATTGCCGCTAATTGCAGAGCCTGTGGGCTGCCTGTTCCAGTATGCTCTAGGACGAGATCAAGGGCTGCAACGGAGGTTTTCATTTGACTGAGGGCAGCAATGGCTCCACAGCGTACGACTTCATTCCAACCGCCCCGGTTTTTCAGGACAGACTTGAGGAGCTTGAGGACTTTGCCCTCCTTGGGTTTGTCCGTGAGGTTAGAGGCTGCGATCGCACCCAAACTCTGCAAGGCAGCCGCCTCCACGTAGTAGCTCGGATCGCCTTTTTCCGCTAGGGGTTTGATCGCCTTGAAACTCTCATCCGTCTTAATCCTCGCCAGTCCGGCCACCACAGCCCGTCGAACCCTTGGATCAGCATCTCGAAGACCCGGCTTTAAGGTTTTGACAACTTGATCTAGCTTGATTTCGGCCAGTTGAGCGGCAACTTCTACCCTTACCCCCCAAAAAACATCCGAGCTTAGGGCTGTGCCGAGGGCTTTGATACTCTCTAGGCCGCCTTTCTTTGCGATCGCCTCCGCGGCGTGAATTCGAGACAGGGGATCAGGATCCAGTTGCAGTTGAGCCTTGAGCTCTGGCAAGGGATAGTCTAAGGTGACTTGTTTAAGGTAATGGTTGCCCTGATCAAAACTGAGGAAAGTCGGTTTATCTGGCAAGCTAAAGTAAAAACTTTGCTCTTGCTCCTGCACCCGTACTGTAAAAGTTTCAAACTGAATTGGCTGCCCTTGGCGCTGATAGCCAAAGGCAATCGGCAACTTAAGGTTAAACAGATCCTGGTGACTATCCTTGGCCTTGGGATTGACCTGAGTTTGGGTCACCGTCACCTTTGCCATCTGAGCATCGGCATCCCAGCTATAGCTAACCCGATACTCGGGATGCCCCCCACGATAGACATATTGATCAAATAAAAACAATAAATTACGACCTGTTGCTCTTTCAATCGCCCGCAACAGATCAGTGGTTTCTACCGTTTGATGCGCATAATCTTGCACAAAGGTATGAATCGCCCGCCAGAATAATTCATCCCCCAATTCCGCGCGAATCATATGGTAAACACAAGCCCCCCTTCTCGTAGAGATGGCGATCATAAAGTTCGATGGCATGGCGATAGACATGGGTGACAACGGGGCGACGATAGCGATGACTATCTTCATTGAAATAGTGACGAGCCTCTTGCAGCCGATAATAGGCAGCATCCTCTGGCCCATATTCATGGTCAGTCCACATCACCTCCGAGTAAGAGGCCATCCCCTCCTTGATCCATGCATGGGACCAATGCTTAATGACCACCAAATCGCCAAACCATTGATGGGCCAGCTCATGGGCAACCAAGCTTTCAGAAGACCGATTATCCAGGGCGGCGCGCTCATCTAGTAAACAGCGATCGGTAAGTAGGGTGGTTGAGGTGTTTTCCATTCCCCCAAAAATAAAGTCATCCACACAAACTTGGGCATATTTGGGATAGGGATAAGGCATCCCGTACTGCTGACTAAAAAACTCGATCATGCGGGGTGTTTTCCCCATGGTCAGATGCGCTTCAGCCTCTCGACCTTTTTCGACGTAATAGAGCACAGGTTTGCCTTGCCATTCATCCCGCACTTCAGCAAATTTGCCCACTGCCAAGGTCATCAAATAGGTCGGATGAACCTGCTGTTGGGACCAATGGTAGATTGTGTCCTTGCCCACCCTTGTGGTTTCGATCAATTCACCATTAGAAATGGCCCGGTAGTCTTGGGGAACACGAACTCGAATTTCTGAGGTGGCTAACTGCCCTGGATAGTCGAAGCAGGGGAACCAAAAGCGCGAGTCCTCATCTTCGCCTTGAGTCCAAACTTGAATGGGCTTATCGGGGTGATCAGGATCGGGCTGGATAAAGTAGAGGCCCCGTTGAGGGTTGCTCAGGGCATAGGCGATCGCAAGTTTGATTCCCTTTCCTACCTGGCTCGGCTGCTTGAGATGAATGTGCAACAGCTGACCATCATAGTCAAAGGGTTGAACCGTACGCCCCACCTTCACCCTCTCGATGTTGAGATCAACCGCATCCAGAATGAGTGTCTTGAGGCCACTGCGAACCGGATTCAGGTGGATATAACAAACTCCCTGGCAAGTTTTGGCAGCCATATCCAAGGCTAAATCTAAGAAAATATGCTCCACCTGACCAGGGCGATCGGGATTATAGTGCGGTCGGCGCCGCCAGCTCAAAGGACTGACGACGCTGAGGTGCAGAGTCTAAAAATACATGAGCCATTAAACTACCTTGCCTAGCAATAGAGTTGACGCAAGCGGTCACTAGGAAGAAGTTCATCTTGCGGTCAACCGATCTTAAACCAGGGTAGCGTTCTTTATCAGTTTGCTATCGAGGCCATTCAAACCAATGAATAGAAAAAGCCACCGACCATCTAACTGGGTGAGATAGACCATCGGTGGCTTCCTAAAGGTTCTGCTTGATTTATCTAAACGTCATAGTACAGGGCAAATTCATGGGGATGAGGACGCAGACGCATGGGATTCACCTCATTGTCTAACTTATACTCGATCCAGTTTTCAACAAAGTCCTCGGTGAACACTCCTGAATCCGTGAGGAAGCTATGATCATTTTGCAAGGCTTCTAAGGCGTCAAGCAAAGAGCCTGGGGTCGAGGGAATTTTCGCCAGCTCCTCAGGGGTGAGATCATAAATATCCACATCCAAGGCACTACCTGGATCAATCTGGTTCTTAATTCCATCAATCCCGGCACAAAGCATGGCCGCAAACGCCAGATAAGGATTACAAGTGGCATCGGGACAACGAAACTCTAAGCGCTTTGCCTTAGGATTAGGGCCGGATAAGGGAATGCGAATTGAGGCAGACCGGTTACCTTGAGAATAGGCTAAGTTAACCGGCGCTTCAAAACCGGGAACCAAACGCTTGTACGAATTGGTGCTCGGGTTGGTTAAGGCTAGTAATGCCGGTGCATGCTTGAGCAACCCACCAATATAGTGCAAAGCCATGGGGCTTAAGTTAGCATAGCCGTCTCCCCAAAAGAGCGGCTGACCCTCTTTCCAAATAGATTGATGGGTATGCATGCCGGAACCATTGTCATTAAACAGTGGCTTGGGCATAAAAGTAGTGGTCTTACCGTACTTTTTGGCCACGTTTTTGACGCAATACTTGTAAATCATCAAGGCATCGCCCGATTCGATAATCGGTGCAAATTTAATCCCCAACTCACATTGGCCACCTGTGGCCACTTCATGGTGATGTTTCTCGATGGGCACTCCACATTTAGCCATCGTCAGCAACATCTCGGTCCGCATATCTTGCAGCGTATCCGTGGGGGCGACGGGAAAATAGCCTTCTTTATAGCGAGGCTTATAGCCGAGGTTCCCTCCCGCTTCCTCTGCGCCTGAATTCCAGCGTCCTTCTACACTGTCAACATAGTAAAAGGCTTGGTTCTCTTTTTGGTCGAAGCGCACATCTTCAAAGACAAAAAATTCAGCTTCAGGGCCAAAGAAAGCAGTATCTCCAATCCCTGTACTGGCAAGATAATCGAGCGCTTTTTGGGCAATAGAACGGGGGCAACGCTCGTAGGGTTGACCGGTACGGGGCTCCTGAATGCTACAAATCATGCTCAGAGTTGGTTCTGCCATGAAGGGATCGATCCAAGCCGTGTTTGGATCAGGAACCATGGCCATATCCGATTCGTTAATGGCTTTCCAGCCCCGGATGCTGGAACCATCAAAGGCAACACCATCAGTGAAACTATTGGCGTCAATTTGATCCTGATAGAGGGTCAGGTGTTGCCAGATGCCTGGCATGTCAATGAATTTGAGATCAATGAGTTGAATATTATCGTTGCTGATCCAATTCAAAATATCTTGGGGGGTTTTGGCCATGAATAACTCCTTAACAGTAGTTGCCAAACGCAGGGGATTGACCGGGGGTAAAATTGTTCCTGAGATTTTGCCTGCCCTTTAATGGCTAGTGAATGAAGCGGGCAGTGTCGATGGGTTAACGGTTGATGGCTGAAGCAAGCTAAACCATAACTGAGATCACATCTACTCCTAAGCACTATCAGAATGAAACAATTGAGTCACGCTGAAGATTTCGACTATTTATCCTAGGGAGAGGCCTATTCAGTATTTGTATCATTCGATACAAACTCTGCATGAATAGACAGAGGGCAACCTTTGTTGGGACCAAAGACTTGCAAGGCAAAGGTTGCCAGATTTCTAAAATCTTACTTTATTTTTGCTGGGAGGCCAGCAATATTGTCTAAAGCACCTTATGGGTATGGGAATGTTGCTTGACATTATCTTCAGTGTTGACCACTCGATCCGCATTGAGCATCCGTTTGCGCTCGGTGGAGAAGTTAAAGTCAGTTTTTAAGGTGCCGAGGCTCAGATGTTCGGTGGCAATGGGTCGAGAGGCATAGCTGCGGGCCGTTGCTTGCAGACGAAAGCCAAAATCTTCACAGAACTCAGCATCGCCAGTAAATTGCGGTGGAGCTTGAGGTGCATCATTGATCCATACTGCACCCAGGGTTGTGGCCATGGCCATTTCATAGGAGGTTGGAATGCCCTTGAGGATGGCTTCTAAAGCTGCGGAGGGAATCGGCTCAATAATTTTAATGGGTTGGAGTTTGTTTTCTTGTTTGATAAAACAGGTGGCTAATCCAATCACAACATAGCTATCCGCAGGTAGTTCAGAGGTGGAGGTGGGTGCAGCTTGGGTAGTCATATCAGGGTTCTCAGTGCTAGGTGATCTTATTCTAGAGGCTTCGTTGAACTAAGCCAATGGTCAGGCTAGAGCAGGGCTGAGCCTTTAGAATCAGCAGAGGCAGGGCTAGTGGTTTGAGCGTTGCCGACGGACCTCGTAGAGAATCAGGGCAGCGGCAACTGCAACATTCAAGGACTCTACCCCTTCTGCGAGGGGAATGCTGACGCGATGGTCTGCCAATTTTTAGCAAGGATGGGGGATAACCCAGAGCCTTCATTGCCCATCAGAATTAAGGTGGGAGGGCAATAATCGATTTGCCAATATTGATGTTGGGCTGTCGGTTCAGTGGCAATGATTTGCAGCCCTTGTTTTTGGTAGTCTTGGAGGAGGTCGCCCAGGTTAGGGGTAAGATGCATGGGCTGATAAAACCAAGCCCCAGCGGAGGCTCGTAATACCTTAGGGTTCTCTGGATCTACGACGGCTGCGTCTAGCAATAGGACTTCAGCTTGGGCGGCAACAGTGGTGCGAATGATGGTGCCTAAGTTGCCTGGATCTTGAAGGGCTTCGATGGCTAAGCCTAGATTGGTGATCTGGGGAGGAGTCGGCAGGGCAGGATGAGATCGCGCCACCCCCACTACCCCATCGGGATGAACCGTGGTGGAGATTGACTTGAGCACCGCCGGTGTCACGAGCTCAAGGCGAGTGTGAGTGGCATCAAGGCCTTGCCAATACCTGAGGTGACTTTGCTTGCCAGTCTGCTGTATAGCAGACCAGCTCTAGGGGCCATTGGGCTGCACAGGCAGCTTGCAGCAAATGGGTGCCCTCCAACAAAAACTGGCCTTGCTGACGTCGATACTTAGCCTGCTGCAACTTCCGAATCTGTTTAATCAGAGGGTTTTGCAGACTCGATAACATGGAATCAATCCCTATGCGGAACCCGGGACTTGAACCCGGAAGTCTTTGCAGACACTAGAACCTGAATCTAGCGCGTCTACCAATTCCGCCAGTTCCGCTGATACATCGCTTGGATGGCGATTCACTATCATTCAACACTTTATAGGAATTCGTCAACTCTAACTGTGACAATCCTAGAGAAAAGGCCCTCTTTTCTGGGCTACAGTTTTTGGGCTACAGATGACTCAACAGGGGCATAGGGTCTGTAATGACAGGGGATATCTGGATCAAGAAGACCTACCTCTCTCTGTCTGTGGCCTTTGGTTAGCCTGGGACCAGGATGAACCCTTTCTAGTCGGAGAAACGGTCGTTGTTGATAAACCCTCACTTGTGATTCAGCATCTCATTCTCTGCCTATGGCAAAATGGGGCGGATAGGCATGAGCGAGAAAGGACTCCCCGATGACTAAATTTGTATTTGTGACTGGTGGTGTGGTGTCTAGCATTGGCAAGGGAATTGTAGCTGCTAGCCTAGGCCGCCTCCTCAAGTCTCGGGATTACTCAGTCTCTATTTTAAATTAGATCCCTATATCAATGTCGATCCGGGCACCATGAGTCCTTTCCAGCATGGGGAAGTGTTTGTGACTGATGATGGGGCAGAGACAGATCTTGATTTGGGGCATTATGAGCGGTTTACCGATACGGCGATGTCTCGGCTCAATAGTGTTACCACTGGATCGATCTATCAAGCGGTTCTCAATAAAGAGCGGCGGGGAGACTATCAAGGCGGAACGGTGCAGGTGATTCCCCATATCACTAATGAAATTAAGGATCGGATTCTGCGGGTGGCGAAGCAAACGACCCCTGATGTCTTGATTACAGAGATTGGGGGTACGGTGGGTGATATTGAATCCCTGCCTTTTTTAGAGGCGATTCGTCAATTTCGCAAAGATGTCGGTCGTGAAAATATCCTCTATACCCATGTGACTTTGATGCCTTGGATTCCGGCGGCTGGGGAAATGAAAACTAAGCCGACTCAGCACTCTGTTAAGGAGTTGCGCTCCATCGGGATTCAGCCGGATATTCTGGTCTGTCGGTGCGATCGCGCCCTTTCTCCTGGCATCAAAGAAAAGGTTTCGGAATTTTGTGATGTTCATGTGGAAGCGGTGATCACGGCTCAAGACGCCCAGAGTATTTATGAAGTGCCCCTCATCTTAGAACAGGAAGGCTTGGCTCAACAGGTACTCAGCATGTTAAATATGGAGCAACGGCTTCCCAATTTAACCCAATGGCAAGGTCTGGTTAATCAATTAGAGCAGCCCACTAGAACCTTAGAGATTGCCCTGGTGGGTAAATATGTACAACTCAGTGATGCCTATTTGTCTGTGGTTGAGTCCCTCCAGCATGCTGCGGTGTCCAAAAAGGTGGCTGTTAAGATTCGCTGGGTGAACTCTGAAGATATTGAAGCCCATGGACCCGATGCCTATTTAGGACAAGTGGCTGCTATCCTTGTCCCTGGAGGCTTTGGTGCGCGGGGAGTCGATGGCAAAATTGCCGCCATTCGCTATGCCCGTGAACATCAGATTCCTTTCCTTGGGCTTTGCCTAGGGATGCAATGTGCGGTCATTGAATGGGCGCGTCATTTGGCCCATTTAGAGGCTGCCAATAGTGCTGAATTTGACCCCCAAACCGCCAATCCAGTGATTAACCTGTTGCCTGAACAGCAAGATGTAGAGGACTTGGGGGGGACGATGCGCTTAGGTCTTTATCCCTGTCGGCTGTTGCCCAATAGCTTAGCGGCGCGTTTGTATCCAGAAGAAACGGTCGTCTATGAGCGCCATCGTCATCGCTATGAGTTTAATAATGCCTATCGGCCGTTATTCCTCGACTCGGACTATGTGATTAGTGGTACCTCTCCCGATGGTCGGTTGGTGGAAATGATTGAGCTGAACAACCATCCCTTTTTCATTGCCACTCAATTTCACCCAGAATTTCGCTCACGACCCAATGTTCCTCATCCCCTGTTTAAGGGCTTTGTGGAAGCTGGGTTGAGTTACCAAGGGGTTGAGCCAGCGGTGGAAGCTGATCCCGGTCCGGCTGTAGCGCTAATGTCCGAATCGCTGTCTAGCTAGTTGGGCTGCCCCGACGATGCCAGCTTGGTTGCCAAGGGTCGCAGGCAAGATCACCAGACCATCCCGGCTAGTGGGCATCACCCGCCGCTCAATCTCTGCTTGCAGTGCCGGCAAGAATAGCTCTAGGCTAGCGGCGATGCCGCCACCGAGAATGACTGCTTCGGGTGTGAGTACATAAATTAGGCTAGCTAGACCTGCCCCTAGCTGCTGGCCATAGGTTTGCCAAAAGGCGATCGCAGCTTGATCGCCGGCCATGGCCTGCTCTGCCAGTTGATGGGGATCACAATGCTCTGCCCGGCGAATGGCCCGCACCGATGCATATTGCTCTAAGGAACCTTGATTCCCACTATTACAAGGTGGCCCGCTTGGATTGAGGGTGATCAGTCCCAATTCGCCAGCCGCCCCCAGCCGTCCTGTAAACAGTTGCCCATTTAAAATAATGGCGCCGCCGACCCCAGTGCCGAGGGTGAGCATGATTTGATGCTGAAAGGGACGGCCTGCCCCATATAGAGCCTCTCCTAGGCCAGCACAGTTGGCATCATTGGCAATGGTGGTGGGTCGTTGAGTCTGGGACTCTATCCAATCGGCCAAGGGGACCTCTTGCCAATCGGTTAAGTTAATGGCGACTCGGGCAACACGGCCTGTAATATCTGCTGGACCGGGCATGCCAATGCCAATAGCTGAGATTTCACCCTGGGGGTCGAGCTGATTAACAGCATCGATAATTGCTGCCACAACGGCCTGAGGGGTAGAGGGCTGGGGAGTCGGAATGATTTGGAATCTGCCACAGTCACCCTTTGAGGTGCAGCAGCCGAGCTTGATCGCGGTTCCCCCAATATCGATGCCCAGGATTAAAGCATCGGGGGCAAGGGGGGGTGGGGAAAGGATAGGCATGGGCAGAGGAGGCTGTTTATCAAGTTAAAGGAGTCAAATTAGGAGTCTGCTGTCAGTAAGACCACAGCATAGGCGACAATTGCCTCTTCTCGACCAACAGGACCCAATTGCTCGTTAGTTGTTGCTTTAATGCTGATCTGATCTGCTTGCAGGCCGAGTACGCCACTGATGCGATCGCGCATTGCTGCCAAATGAGGTTTCAACTTGGGCCGTTCTGCCACCACCACCGAATCCAGATTGCCAATTTGCCAACCTTGTTCTCGAATGAGCTCATGGACCTGTGCCAATAACTGCACACTATCTGCCCCAGCCCATTGAGGATCTGTGGGTGGAAAATAATGGCCAATATCCCCCAAACTTAAGGCTCCCAATAGGGCATCCATAATCGCATGGGTGAGCACGTCAGCATCACTATGGCCCAGCAGTCCTAGGGAATGCTCAATTTGAATCCCTCCCAAAATGAGAGGACGTCCTTCTACAAGTTGATGAAGATCATAGCCGTTGCCAATGCGAATTTTGGTCATATTTGCCCGTATTTGCTCATTTGACGATCTGTGTAGGTAGTCCGGAGGCTAGTTTCCCGTCAACTATTCCTAGACTACTCTGCCAAGGGATTTAGATTTTACAATAGATGGAGTTAGACATAAAAACTACAATTTTAAGAACCACAGACCGATCTAGATCACTGTTGATACCCCTTAGCTTGTGGTATCAAACTTGTACAGATTACCCCTTCCTTTGGGTTATTTTGCCTCATCGATATTGTTTAGCAGTAAATGGATATGAAAAAAATTCTGTTGTACTCCGCCTTAGGTCTGGCAACTGTTAGTGGCTCTATGTCCATTACCCCTGAAGCACAAGCTCAATCTTTGCTGTCCCAAGATCCCTCTTTTCAATTGGCTCAGGCTGACAACAACGATCCTTATTTTCTGACCCGCGCTAAGAACCTGGCCCGACAAGCGGCTGAGCAGCGCAATGGGGGGTTGAATAATTACCGGGCGGAAGCCTCGATGTATGGCCCCGCCATTGATTCTCCCCATGTCGAGAATGATGATGGCAGTATCACCTTTAGTTTTAGAGGTGGAGAACCTGGATTTATTGCGCCTACCATAGAAACTGTGGCGACTGTCACATCAGCGGGCTTGGTGAATATCGAATATAACGGTCCTGTGCGGCCCGTGTCCGTCCAGCCTCAGCCTGTGGAACCTGATCCAGCCTTGCCGAGTCCTAGTAGCGTACCGGGCATCGTTGATCAAATTCAAGAGTTGATTAAATAGGGCCCTAGACAGTTCTACTGTGATTAAAGACAGGGTACTTTAGGTCAATCGTTTCAAAAGAGATAGTTCCTTGTTCCGAACTATCTCTTTTGAAATGGGTTAGCAAATATTGGCCTAGACATGTTACTCTGCAGGCCAAGAAAGGGTCAGAAATCTTGGGTGAGGTTTTATTCCTGATTGGGAGCGGGAATGCCTTTGTTGTTTATCTCTACAGGGTTAGTGTTATGCGTCAGATCATTGTTGGTTCATGTAGTCTTATGATTCCCCTACTACTGGGGATTTTGCCGATTCAAGCCCAAACTTCTGTGCCGGGACCGGCGGGGCGATCGCAAACTGACCCCTTCTTTCTTACCCGTGCTAAGAATCTGGCCCGTCAAGCCGCAGAACGGCAAAACGGCGGTCTAAACTTCTATCGGGCTGAACCCTCCATGTATGGACCTGCTATCAATTCACCCCATATCGAAAACCAAGATAGCAGCGTTACCTTCACCTTTACAGGGGGTTCCCCCGGATTCACAACCCCAACCATAGAAACCATTGCGATTGTCTCGCCGACGGGTAATGTCACCCTGACCTATAATGGTCCCCTGCGTTCAGCCGTGTCGCCTACACAGCAACAGCCGACTGACTTTCGTATTAGCGTTTCTCCACCGCCGCGTCAGTCGATCTTGATTCCTACCACTCCGCCACCGGTACAGCCAACCGTAGCGGTACAGCCAACCAATCGCGCCTCGGTGCTGCCCACCCTGCGTCCCGTTTCTCCTCCACCGGCTGCCCTTATATCGTCTCAACCTCAACCATCTAGCGCAGTCGTGATTGGGACCGGCCCCGCGATTACCCCTACCTCACCCGCCGCCGTCGCCCCCTCTCTACCGACGGGTGGCCTATCGGAAGTCCCCTCTGTTTCTGCGGTCTTGGTATCGCCCTCGGTCGTCCCTATCTCGCCACGACCAACATTGCCTTCCATTGCCACAACCCAAGGCGGGGTTCAAGGGATTGATGCCGATTTATTTTTATCGCGCGCCAAGAACATAGCTCGGCAAACAGCCATTAATGTTAACGGTGGTCTAGGCAACTATCGACCGGAAGCATCTATGTTTGGCCCTGCTGCCACCGCTCCCCATGTTAAAAATTCTGATGGTAGCATCACCTTTCGGTTTAGTGGGGGCATCCCAGGATATACGATTCCTAGTGTTGAAACTATTGTGACAGTAGCGCCTAATAATGCGGTCACGCTCACCTATAACGGTCCTATTCGCTAGTGCTTGCCAAGGCCCATGCTTACCCTGAACCCTGACAGGTTAAGCATGGAGTACAAGGTAAAGACCGATTGAGATCCGATTTCACCAATGGTATCAGTTCACAGAATTGCCCTCGAAGAATTTGAATCCTTTAATTCGCCGAGGGCATCCTACTTCCATTCTGGCGTAAGATTGCATCGCATAAATCTAGATTCAGCAAGGCTTACAGCCTATTGTGAATAGGTAATTCTGGAGTGAGAAGGGAGCAGCTTTTTTGATAAGGGCTATTTTATAGATCAC
>JAAUUW010000069.1 GCA_012030735.1 Acaryochloridaceae cyanobacterium SU_2_1 | reverse complement strand
CCGGCAAAGGATCCATTCGACCATTGGATATCTGTCCCCTGTTCAGTTTGAAGAACTTTATTGGATCAACCTAAATCAAACCATGGCAGCTTAACTTACCTGTCCACTTTTTCGGGTAAAGGTCAGAATCCTTCTTAGACCTAAAGTCTAATGCCTTCAATTTGGAATCATCCAGACTCAGAGACGAGTTTGCTCTCTCACAGTTGTGTGGCGTCATTGCAATGACAATGTTGTTTCTGCTGTTGCAAGGAACTCAAGTCGTGGCATCAGGTAAGCGTCGATGGGTTGACCCTCATTGGCGGCGAGGGATGAGCTATCTCAAACTCGGCTGGAACTGGATTCGTCTCGCCATTACCCATCAAGGTCAGATTCCTGTTTATTGGTTTTTATCCAGTGCGCCTGACCCTCATCCTGCCAGTGCTTCTAAGAAGCAATCTAAACGTTCTCTGGCGCGTGAATTCGTTGTCCTCAGGCATCTTCCAGTTTCTTAGTTTTGTCAGTCAAGCAGATTGGATCACTCTGGTATTTTATACAGCCCTACAATGCTTAGCTGACAAGTGTTTGAGGTTCACCACTACATCTGTATCATTACGTACTGTTGTGGGTCTTGATTTATTCTCGTCGATAGAGGCGAATCTTTGAACCTCGCCACTATCAATTCAAGTAGACCAAAGTTCAGCCGCTTACATGCGATCGCACTTTACGTGAAAGAAGACATCAGCAGGCTGGTGTCGATACTAAGGGCATAACTAGCACTATCACGGGGGTGGCATCCACAGACCCTTGCTTACTAGACGAACCTCAGTCCCTGTAAAATTGGTGTGGTAGACCCATAGGGGTTGCTGTAACGGCGTGTTGGAAGTGGTTTGGCTGACCAGGACTTGCACTTCCCACCCTGAACGAATATCCATACCGCAACTGGGGACACCTTCGCGGGCATTCAAACAGCGATCAAAGAAGCGAGGATCTGCCCAGAACAAGCGCTGACTGGAGCTGGGAACTCCAGCATTTTTTGCGATCTGGGCAAGAATTCGGCGTTGGATAGCCTCTGATAGACTTTGTAACCCATCCGGTTGGGGTGTCCAAGTCTTCGCATCAACGCCTTCGGGGATGTAGTAAACCAAGCGAAGCGGCTCGGAACTGCCCTCTCCGGCAACCACTATTCGCCATCCAGAGACAGTGATATTGGGGCAGATGCCCCGAATCGGCTGGGAGGGGCCAAAACCACCGCCACATTCGTTCCAGGTAACCGGTTCAATCGATTCAACCTGGACACCGATATCGGCTGGTGTATCTGGAGCCATTGGGGATTTGAGTTCAGCCTTGTTGAACCGTTCCTGGGCATCCTGCATCACTGCATTCGCGAGCGCTGCCGGGAGAGTGCCCAGGGTGTCCATGGGAATGTTATCGATGCGATTTTGATAGTCGCACCGAGGCCTCTGCCGCACAGTCTTTGACACTGAACGCAGTAATTTCATTCGCTCAAAGTCAACCTTTGACTGGGAGGATGCGATCGCTAGGCGTTCGATCACAGAAAATGAGGACAAGGGCAGAGCATGGGCAAGGCTACTGCTGGAGATCGCAACCCATACACCAATTGTCCCATAGATGAATCCTTGAACCTGCATTACCACACATCCTTGATAAGCGAATTGCCAGAGAGTCCAGCTGCACTCATTGTTAGGGTAAATTGAAATGGGTGCGAAAGGGTGATGGTTGCGAAAACTGAAACCTAACAGGACAATATTTCATGTCTCATGGGCGTTGCTGCATCAGTAGGAGTCCCCGGTGTGTAATGAGAGGGTCACCATAAATCGCTAAATTCAAGTACAGAAGGATGAAAAAGCAGTACCGTGATCAGCGAGATAAAGCAGGGCTAGTTTATACCAGTCAAGGGGTAGAATCTCATATTGAGACCATCATTAATGCTCGACGCAAGAAGATGCAGAAGATGCAATGGACAAGAGAAGGGGCTCATAATGTGTTGCAAGTTAGAGCGAGCATAATCAGTGATGACTGGAGCGATAGGTGGCTTGATTTGGTTTTCCCCGAAGAAGAAATAGCAGCTTAGTACTTAGCTCTCTAATACGATATATTTACACTTTTCATCATCTTTAAGTGAAACAGAGCCAGCGTTACTCAGCGCGACGACGGCTGACTTTGGTGCAGAATATCAATCAAATGGTCACCCGTCGCCCGGCAACCCAAGACCGTTGTACCAGGAGATTGGATGTCTATGGTCCGATAGCCCGCCTCTAAGAAAGCGAGGACCGCTGCCTCAAGTTTCTCTGCTGCTTTACTTTGATGGAGTCCATAGCGCAGCATCATAGCTGTACTCAGTACTTGGGCGAGGGGATTGGCCTGATCTTTCCCCGCGATGTCGGGTGCAGATCCATGGACTGGCTCAAACAGTCCGGGACCCTCTGCACCGAGGCTGGCTGAGGGCAACATGCCAATACTGCCTGTAAGCATGGCCGCAATATCGGAGAGGATATCGCCAAATAAGTTACTGGTGACAATGGTGTCAAATTGCTTGGGCCAGCGCACCAATTGCATGGCCGCATTATCAACATATAAGTGAGATAACTCTACATCGGGGTAGTCCGTGGCTAGGAGAGTGATGCGATCGCGCCACAACTGCGATACCTCTAGCACATTCGCCTTATCCACAGAACATAGCTTCCCTCCCCGCTTGCGGGCTGTTTCAAAGGCAACGCGACCAATTCGATCAATCTCCGCTGCAGAATAGGCCATCGTATTCACACCCCGCTGCTCCCCTAATTCTGTGGTAAAAATGCCCTTAGGTTCACCAAAATAAATTCCTCCCGTTAATTCCCGCACCACCATCAGATCCACCCCCTCCACCACCTCTGGCTTCAGACTAGAGGCGTCCAGCAATTGGGGCAAAATCTGAGCCGGTCGCAAGTTAGCAAACAGCCCTAGTCTAGCCCGCAAGCCTAGCAGACCCGTTTCCGGTCTCAACGGGCGAGGTAACCCATCCCATTGGTAGCCGCCAATGGCTGCTAACAGCACCGCATCACACCCCCGGCAAAGGTCCAGAGTCTGAGCGGGCAGGGGTTCACCCATCGCATCTAGGGCAGCACCACCGATCAGCGCTTCTTGAAATTCAAAGTTGAGATCTTGCTGCTGGCCAATCACCTTCAGCAGATCTACCGCCACAGCCATAATCTCAGGACCAATACCATCTCCGGGCAATAATGTAATGCGATAGGACTGGGTCATGGTTATCCCTCACAGAAAGCGTATAAGCTATCTATCATAGAGGGCTGCAGCCCTTCAACCAATAGGCCATAGTCATCCATCGGCTGTGTGTGGGTCAGGTATCCAAGGGACGAGCGTACCCTAGGAGCAGTTATAAAATACCTCGATCCATTCGGCAAAGCTGGTCCGGGCGATCGCTTGGGTTGAGAAGATCCTGGGGTAGATCAGCTCTATCTTGAGGGTTCCAAAAAAGTTTGAGCTTCCTTACCCTTGTTCTACGTACTTATCACCTCGAAGTAATCGCTGCGTGGTGGATTCTCCTGAGCGTTTAAGCTGGCGATTGAGCTGCCAAGTCAAGCCAGTGATCAGGCCCAAATGTAGCAAAAATATTTGCAGAGCTCGCATGAAGGCAATATTTTTAATCGCTGTAAAGGCAAAGGGAGTCAGAAAGAACAAACTTTCCCCCCATTGTCCTGATTGGACCCCAAATATTGCCAACAAGAATATAGGCAAAATTACTGGCCCCAAGAGCGTAGCAGTTGTCCACAGATTTCGATGAGAGATAGATCTTAGTAGCATCACCTGATTAAACAAGGCGAAGATCAAAATTAAGGTGGAATTGAAAAGTAGCCCCACAGCCCCATCTACTCGATTTCCTTGGGGAAAAACCAGCATCCAAGCCATGATCGGGATGCCAGCAATACCAAGATTAATGGCGATCGCAACCCAAGTTGGACTATCGTCTGCCCAAATTAAATCCTTGATTCTCTGCCTCCGGCCTTTGGCAGACTGATAATCACCTCGAAACCTCGCCCAATCCTCCAAGGCTTGGTGGTGAGGGAGCAACAACACAATCAGCAACAAGAACCAGAGCAGATGGGTCATCAAAACCACCACCATATTGCTATCAAAAGAGGGCTTGGCATAGACAAAATTGCTATCAAAAGAGGGTTTGGCATAGACTGAAAATTTGAGAGAACAAGTAATAAAACAAGTCGTTGCCCAATAACTTTGTTTCTTACTCAGCAGGGAAATATGGGGATTACGGAATCGACGTTGCAATGGCTGCCAAAGCCACCCAGACCATAATCCATAATTGATCAGGGCAAACAACAGCATAAGGAGGCCAGTATTGCCTAGGGGGAGGGTGAACCAATGCAAATCCACCATATTTTTATGTGCAAAGGGTAACTCTCGTCCATAGCCATTCTGTTCAAAGGTATTCGTCACATAGGGCAAAAGGGCAGTAGGGGAAAAGGCATACAGCCAATCTGCAGAATTTTTGTAGATGGAGCTATTTTTGAGCAGCAACAGCAGCATAAATATGCCTGCACTCCCTAACCAAGACTGAAAACCACTAAGCCAATTCCCCACTAACCCCAATAGCAAAGCAAGGCTGTAAAAGAAAAAACTGCCTGCCAATAACCACAGATCAAAGCAGACAATTTTTGCAAATGGAATCTGAGCCAACAGTCCCGATCCATAATGCAAGGGTAAAACGAGAAGCGCGGCCAAAAAGATCAACAGGGGAACCCCGATCATCTTTCCCACAAGAATGGTTTGCGCCGTTTGCGGACTCAAGCTAATAAATGTGAGGGTCCCTTGGCGATCTTCCTGGGACAGATCGCTGATCAGCATAAAACTGCCCCCAACCACCAAGCCAAACATCAAAAAAATACAGCCCCAGGTGAACACCTGTAGCCACCATTCCTGCCAATTCACAAAAAAATAGTGAGTTCCAGCTTGCACACACTCCTGACTTTTTTTCAAGAAGTCAGCCGTTTCACAACTGCCAAGCCTAAGCTCTAAGGTCCGATATCGCCAGAATAGGAACAGACCTTGTCCGAGAAAGGAACCTAGAAGCGTGAACAATACACTGCGAAGTTTCAATCGACCTTGAATTTCTCGCATTAACTGTGGGTTCCAATCACCGAGGGTTTCCACCCCTGTATTCAATAGGGAAAATCGAACTTTACCCATTTATGACACCTGCTTATGATCGAGTTTGTCCAAAAATATTGTCTCTAAGTCCTCTTGTTGGCACTGAAAGTTATAGATAGGGATATGGGCAGCTAGGAGCGATCTCAACAGTTCAGCGGCCTCCTGCTGCCCACCACTGAAGCGAGCCTTGACTTGCCGCATATCTGGGTTAACCTGCCACTCTTCGATGTGAGGACATCGGCGCAACTCTAATTCCAGACTTGGTAGATCTCCCAGAGTAGAAATCTGAATTTGCTGCTGACTCAAGTCTTGATAGAGCTGCTGTAGAGAAGTGTTCTCCACCAAGAACCCCAACTCCATAATCCCCACAGAGGTGCATAGCTCCGCCAGGTCACTGAGGATATGAGAGGAAATCACAATCGTCATTCCTGCTTCACGCAGAACAGTAATCAGTTCTCGGAACTGAACTCTAGCCAGGGGATCTAGCCCCGATACAGGCTCATCCAGCAGCAGCAAGATGGGCTCATGGATGATGGTGCGGGCCAACCCCAAGCGTTGTTTCATTCCTCGCGACAGGCTAGCCACAGAACTACGTCGTTTATGGGTCAATTGCACTAGCTCTAAGACGTCAAGTAGTCGCTGTCGTCGGCGAGGCTGGCGCAATTGGTACAGTCGGGCAAAATAGTTGAGGTATTCCCATACCGTTAAATCTTCGTAGAGGGGGAAATCATCGGGCAGATAGCCAATCAACCGTTTGAGATCTGCATTAGTTTGATTGCGTTCGAGTAATTGGCCTCGAAAATAGATGTCACCTAGGGTAGGTTGCTCTGCTGTCGCCAACATCCGAATCAATGTTGTTTTTCCGGCTCCATTAGGGCCGATCAGCCCAAACACTTCCCCTGATTTGATTTCAAGATCGAGTTCGTTCACTGCAACATGGCGACCAAAGCGTTTGGTCAAGCCTTGCGTACGCACCGCTATCTCAGAGGACATATCCATTCCCAATGACCCTATCAAGATTGATCCTAAAGGCTCGACTCAATGTTCTGAGTGATATCAAGTACAGCCTTAATGTGATGCCGATCATTTTGCTGTGCAGATCCGCATCACACCGCTCCTTTTGAGCTCCTAGGTTCCTGATTAGTTAAGTCGTCATGCACCTAATTGCGCCGGAGCAAATGACTGCTCAATGATGCTCACCATTCTGCCCTTGACAACCAGCATCAGACTCAGTTGTCTCTAAGACAGAAGAAACGAGAGAAAAAAACTAAAAAAGTAATTAATTTTAATATTTCGAGGCCAAGGCAGAACGGATAGGGTAAGCAAGCCTCCTGTCAGGCCCATCTAAGCAACCCATCAAGGAAAGACTGCTGATTCAATAAAGCTGCAGAGGTTGGTACAGGACATCAAATGGATGAGACACCAAGAGCTAAGGAACGGGGCCTCAGCCTTGAAAAGAATCCTGGAGGGTTGATGATAACTTTGGATTTCATATTGTTTATTGTTCTTTATTTTATAAAAAAAATAGTAAAAATTAAATATTTAAGAATAAAATAGAATTTTTTAATTAAAAAACTTAAATATATCAACCATAGTCTTATATCATTCCTAATGATATTAATTATGTCTGTTATTCACCTTCCCAAGTTCCGCAAATTCGACAATAATGCACAGAGGTGCTGAACATAGAAGGGAGATTCCACAGAATGAAACTAGCCTATTGGATGTATGCAGGCCCAGCTCATATTGGTACTTTGCGAGTGGCCAGCTCTTTTAAGAATGTTCATGGCATCATGCATGCGCCCTTAGGGGATGATTACTTCAATGTCATGCGTTCTATGTTAGAGCGAGAAAAGAATTTTACCCCCGTCACCACCAGTGTGGTTGATCGCCATGTGTTAGCCCGAGGGTCTCAAGAAAAAGTCGTAGACAATATTACCCGCAAAGACGAAGAAGAGCGTCCCGACTTGATTTTGTTGACCCCCACTTGCACCTCTAGTATTTTGCAAGAAGACTTAGAAAATTTTGTAGAGCGGGCCTCTCAAACGACCCATGGTGACGTCATCCTTGCAGATGTTAATCACTATCGAGTCAATGAGCTGCAAGCAGCGGACCGTACCCTCGATCAAGTTGTCCAGTTCTATCTTGAGAAAGCGCGCAAAGAGGGTCAGCTACCTGCCGGAAAAACAGCCCAGCCCTCGGTCAATATTATTGGGACTTCAACCCTAGGTTTTCATCATCATCATGATTGCACCGAACTCAAGCGCTTAATGACTGACTTAGGCATTGAGGTGAATGAAGTGATTCCTGAGGGAGCCTCTGTTCACAACCTCAAACGGTTACCCCAAGCTTGGTTTAACTTGATTCCTTATCGTGAAATTGGTCACATGAGTGCCCGCTACTTAGAGGCAGAATTCGGAATGCCCTATGTAGATATCACACCGATGGGTGTTGTGGAAACAGCCCGCTGTCTTCGCAAGATTCAACAGGTGATCAACGCCCAAGGGGGAAATGTTGATTTTGAAGCTTTTATTGAGAACCAAACTCTTCATGTGTCTCAAGCTGCTTGGTTTTCGCGCTCTATCGATTGCCAAAATCTAACGGGCAAAAAGGCGGTCGTCTTTGGTGATAACACTCATGCGGCGGCCATGACTAAAATTCTGACCCGAGAAATGGGAATTCATGTGGTTTGGGCTGGTACCTACTGTAAGTATGATGAAGAATGGTTCCGGAAAGAGGTCAGTGAATATTGCGATGAAGTCATTGTGACCGAGGATCATGGCGCAATTGGTGATGCCATTGCACGGGTAGAGCCCTCCGCTATTTTTGGCACCCAAATGGAACGGCATGTGGGCAAGCGACTGAATATCCCTTGCGGCGTGATTGCAGCGCCGATTCATATTCAAGACTTCCCGATTGGCTATAAACCTTTCCTTGGGTATGAAGGCACTAACCAAGTTGCAGATTTGGTCTACAACTCTTTTACCTTGGGGATGGAAGACCATTTGTTAGAAATCTTTGGGGGCCATGACACCAAAGAGGTGATTACTAAGGGTATTTCTGCAGATTCAGACCTAGGCTGGAGTGCGGATGGCCAAGCTGAGCTGAATAAAATTCCTGGATTTGTCCGTGGCAAGGTAAAACGAAACACGGAAAAGTTTGCCCGAGAACGGAATATCACTGAAATCACGGCTGAGGTGCTATATGCCGCCAAGGAAGCTGTGGGAGCCTAAGCGACGGTAAGGGCTTTAAATAAGGAAAACCTCCCAGAGAATTGTCCAGATTCCTTGGGAGGTTTTTTATGACTCAACAATCGGGAGATGGCGATTAGTTTTCAATCGGCGCATCCTTGCTGTCTAAGAGAATGGCTGTATTGGTAACTACCGATAGGACTAAAAAGAAAAAAAAGCCAGTGATTGGTATGATCATCTCTCCCCCCATAGCCGGTTGGCTAACTCTTGTTTTCTCTATTTTGCTGGTCTTGATGGTGATGGCCTAGAGAAAATATACGGAATTTGCGGCTAGAACTCTGTGCGGAGTTGCGTAGATTTACGGATTCTCTGGGCATTGACCTAGATCGCTAGGTCAGCAATGCTTAACCGATCCTGCAGGCAAGATCCGACAGAAGAGATAATATGGGTTGTCAATTCAGGAGTGGATATTGCTGATGTCTCGGCCTTCGATCATTTTCTTAGATGCTGTGGGTACGTTGTTTGGGGTTCAAGGCACGGTTGGTGAGATTTATAGTCAATTTGCTTTAGAAATTGGGATTGAGGTTGATGCCCAGCAGTTAAACAAGGCGTTTATGGCTAGTTTTTTTGCCGCTCCTAAACCAGCGTTTCTAGGGATCGATCCGGCGGTTCTCTCGATCCATGAGTTAGCGTGGTGGCAAGATATTGCTCAGCAAAGTTTTGCCAAGGTGGGCCTGTTAGAGCAATTTTCTGATTTTGATCACTTTTTCCGTCGGTTGTTTGATCATTTTGCCACTGCTGCCCCTTGGTTTGTTTATCCTGAAGTGCCCCAAGCTTTAGCCAATTGGCAGGCTGAAGGGATTACCCTAGGGGTGATTTCAAATTTTGATAGTCGCCTCTATGCTGTGTTAGAAACTTTAAACCTCAGCCAATACTTCACTTCTGTGACTATTTCTACGGTGGCGGGGGTGGCAAAGCCCGATGCCCAATTGTTTAAAACTGCTTTGGCCAAGCATGACTGTCCTGCTAAAGCTGCATGGCATATCGGGGATAGTTGGCAGGATGACTATGAGGGTGCGAACCAAGCGGGGTTGCGGGGTATTTGGCTAAATCGAGATCAACAGCTACCGCCTTCTCCAGCAAAGGTAGAAATTGCTGATTTATTAGGGTTGGCTTTGCCCTCGCCTTAAAAGCAGGAGAGCAAGCACTAGAGAAGGCAAGCAGACGATCACGAGGGAGAAGGTGTTGCTATTGCCGAAAGGTAGCAAAAAGGGGCCTAGGCCCTTAAGGGCTAAAGACAATCCAGTGGATAGCCCTAACAGTTTTGCCAGGAATACTAGATCTGATTTGAGGGTGGAGGGTTTTGGCTGTTCAGGTTTCACGTTTGGTAAGGATAGGGGGGATGGGTGAGGGCAAAATTTACTTGAATATAGCCCAACGAACTCCCTGGGAATTATGCGAAGGGTTTTGGAGGAGTACTGTGGGCTGTTGCTCTATCAGCGATGGTGCTGGACTGCCCTTCTAACAGTACAGTAAAGGTAACATTCGCCTATTGGTTACTTCGATGGCAATGGGTCAGATGCCATGAGTCAGATTTTGCTTGTTGATGATGAAGTTGAGCTAACCAAACCCTTGAGTCGGGTTTTGGGTCGGGAGGGCTATCAGGTTGATGTTGCTCATGATGGTGAAGCGGCTTTACAGCTGGTGCAGGCTTATGTCCAGCAAGGTCAGTTCTACGATTTGCTGATTCTAGATTGGATGCTTCCTAAACAATCGGGAATTGATGTTTGCCAGGCATTGCGATCGCAACAGATCCTCACGCCTGTATTATTCTTAACCGCCAAGGACCTCTTAGATGACCGCGTTCTGGGGCTAGATGCTGGCGCGGATGATTATTTGATCAAACCCTTCGAGCTCAGAGAACTGCTAGCACGGGTGCGCGCCTTATTGCGGCGCAATGAGCAGCTACCCGCGCCCTCAGCGCCAGTGGAGAGCGATATCGCTCCAGGACCTATCCATGACCGCTTGCAAGTCGAGAGCCTAGAGCTAGATCTCAACAGTCAAGTTGCCTATTGCAATGGCAAGGCTATTACCCTCTCCGAAAAGGAGAGCCAGTTATTGACCTACTTGATGCACCATCCTCATCAGCTCTTGACCCATGAGCAGATTTATCAACAGTTATGGCCCACTGGCGAACAGCCCAGCAGTAATGTACTGGCCGCACAGATTAGACTATTGCGCCGTAAGTTTGCAGCCCAAAATTTAGGCTCCTTTATCCATACCATCTACGGCAAGGGGTATTGGTTTGGCTCAACAGTGGAGTTGCCAGAGTAAGATGTTCAGTTTGCTATCAAGACTTTGATCAGTCCAAGGGAGAGAATTTAAAAATAAAAAAGCTCCTGAGAGTCTTTCCGTGTTTCGACCTCAAGAGCTTTTTATCTGAATCACTCCTCACTGAATAAAGAATATCTTGTTTGTATCAAAGAAGACTGTGTAAAGTGACACTTCATCGACTGTCACTTACTTTTGAGCCAGATTATTAAGTTTGATAGAGCCTAACTGGGGGTTCATCAAAGGATCTCTTCTTCGCCCTTGGCGACGATTTCAACTGATGGTATTTTTGCCAGCCCAGAGGCCCCGTCGACATAGCTGTCCCCAGTAATAGACAAACAAGAAACCAAGTGAGATCGCAACAATCCCCACCAAACCCGCCTCTGGACCAAAGCTGCCACCGGTGATCCAGTCGGGGCCAGAATTTTTTTGCTCAATCAGATGGAAGGTGGTCAGCCCACTGACAGGAAAGCCAAAGACCAGCCCCTCAAAAAAATTCCAACCAGCATGGATGCCCAGAGATAACCAGAGTTGACGGGTGACAAAGTAACTATAGGCTAGCCATAGACCCGCTAGAAAAATGATGGCTGTGGATAAACTGCTGGCATGGGGATTGAGCAGATGCCGACCGGCAAAGATTGCAGAGGTTAGACTGATGCCCCAAGCGATATTGAGTCCTTCTTTAATGTTTTGTAGCCAATAGCCACGATCAGTCAGTTCTTCTTGCCAGGAGGGCAGCAGGCCAAAAATGAGCAAGCCATAACTCAGCTCCCCGAGAATGGTAGTCCCAGTAACTTGCTCCCAGGCATAGCCTTGCACCTCTAACCAACCCATCTGCCATTCAACGATGTAAATCCCCCCCATTAAGCCGCCTGCTAGTAAAAAGCCCACCAGTAGATTAAGGACCAGACCTTGATGGATATCTAAGCCCAAGGACTTCAGGGAACGTCGATCTAAGTAGCGGCGAGCTAACCCCACGGAGAGGGTAATCGCTATCAGGGAAACCAGACTATCAAATAAGTCAACTTGCTGGGTGGCCGGGGTAGTCCTTTGGGAGAAAAACAGGACCAAGAGCAAATAAAACCCTAACTCTAAAATCGTTTGCATCAGAATACGCCAGCCAGCCCGAAGCCGACGGGGTGGAGCTGAGATCAAGGTATATTGCAGCAGATTTATCAAGGAATAGTTTTGGCAAGAGAATTGGAAAGAACCAGTCAGCCCCTAGGCATGCTCAGATGAGGATCACTAGGTTATCTCGATGAATTACTGTTTCGGCACCAGCATAGCCCAACAATTGGGGAATGTTGTCGGATTGCTCTCCTTGGATCTGCTCTAATTCAATGCTGCTGTAGTTGACTAATCCACGGGCAATTTCTTGACCCTGGGGATTACAGAGGCGGACAGCCTCTTGGCTTTGGAACTCTCCTGTAATGGCGGTAATCCCTGCTGCCAATAAAGATTTACCTTTTTGGGTGATGGCGATCGCAGCCCCCGCATCTAAGCTAAGACTGCCTCGGGGGACTAGGGCATGGGCAATCCAATGTTTACGAGCATTAATGGGTTGAGGATGAGGCTGAAATTGCGTACCAATCAACTCGCCAGCTAAAATGCGCAGGATATCCTTGGGAGTTGCACCCTGGGTGATGACGGTGCAGACTCCAGCATCTGTGGCGATGGCTGCCGCAGAAATTTTAGTTGCCATCCCACCGGTTCCCCAAGCTGAGCCGCGATCGCCAATCTGCAACTGAGATAATTGATCGATGCTATCCACCCGAGCAATGGGTTGAGCATCGGGTTGATGGCGCGGATCAGCCGAATAGAGGCCCTTCACATCCGTCAACAAAAACAGCCAATCCGCCTGGATTAATCCTGCCACTAAGGCGGATAAGGTGTCATTGTCTCCGAACTTCAGCAGTTCATCTACTGCCACCGTATCATTTTCATTCACAATCGGAATCACCCCCAATTTCAGCAATTCTCTAAAGGTATTGGAGGCATTGATATAGCGACTGCGATCTGCCAAATCTCCTCGGGTAAGTAAGACTTGGGCAATGGGCTGTTGCAAGCTGGTAAAAAAATCATCATAAACTCGGATCAGCCGCCCTTGGCCCACTGCTGCCACCGCTTGCTTCAGGGCCATCGTCTGGGGACGCTCAGATAGTCCCAAGCGGGCCGCACCAACTCCCACAGCCCCCCGAAGACACCAAAATCACCTGATGACCGGCTTGACGAAGTTGACTGAGCACCTCTACTAAGGCCGCAATGGTGGCTAGGGCTAAAAAACCAGTGTCTGGATGAGTGAGGCTAGAGGTGCCAATTTTGATTACTAAGGTTTGGGACATCTGTCTGGGTCAGCTAGAGTGATAGGGCTATCCAGTTTATGCACCAAAATCATACGGTACCCAGACCGCTTTGGATCATCTCAGGAGGCTGATGAAGCGTCCTTAAGGCTGTGCTTATCCAGGCCAGCGCAACACCAAAACCTCTTCTCGCATCTGTTGTTCTGTGGTACTGGATCGACGAGTGCGGAACAGATCAAGGCTGGTGACTTGGTAGCCTAGTTTTTGAGCAATGTCAGCTAGGAGCTGACCTGTGGGTACCATCACCTGCAAGAAAGAGGCTTGATCTCCGACCACATAACCTAATTTGGCCCCAGGCTTGAGGCAGGGCCGCAAGGAGGCAAGATGGCGGGCCATACCGCCAAAATATAAGCGCGTCACCCGATGATATTTTTTTCAAAGCCTGAGGTTTTACCTAGTTCTAGGCGCCGGGCTTCAATGGCATTGGCCAACTGGAGAATGGCCGGATGTTGCTCAATCCATTGATCATCATTGTCTCCGGTATAGACATTGCGACTGTTAGAGCGGAGCAACCCCCGCTTGATAGATCTTAAATCCTGTTGATTATGCATAAAACCCAACAGAACTGTTTCTAAGCGAGTGGCGCGGGTATAGTCTTTTTCGTTGGGGTAGGGGGGTGATGTAAACACAGCATCAATGGTTTGTGGCTCCAAAATTGAGGCTATATCTCGGGCATCAGCACGATGAATCCGGGTGGTTGCGGAACTAGTGGGGGCCTGTCTGAGATCCGTTGCGATCGCCTGTACCTCTTGTAGCCAAGTCTCTGCCACAGGGGCATCCAGGCGCTTAACACGACTCACCCCCACCTCAGGTCCAAAGTGTAAATTGCTGCAATGCTTGACGATGGCCTTGGCAAAGGCAATTTGCCAATAGGGATAATAGTCCTTCTCTGCATGAGGTTTGAGGTTCTCTAATAATATCAGGGCCTTATGCAAGGGTAGGGGACTAATCGAATTCTTGAGCAATAACTTAAAAGTCTCGCCCGGTAAGGTTCGCAACCCTTGCTGGCTATGGTACTCCGATATCCCATGGGTCAGTTCAGTTACCTTGTGGGCCTCCCTGACCAAGTGATGAGGGTCAAGGGTCCAAGATGTTTTGACCCGACTAGCTAAATGGGGAATGGGATTTGCTTCGATACCGATGCTATGGATGCCGAGCAGTTTGGCTGCCACCACCGTTGTCCCTGTGCCACAGAAAGGATCAAGAACGACGCTGTCGCTATTTAGACCAAATCTTGTCAGATAGTCCTGAACTAAATGGGGTGGAAAAGACAGAATAAACCGATACCATTCATGGAAGGAACGGTCTTGGGAGGCTACCTTGTTGAGCTGACCATTTTGCAAAATTGAGGGCCACTGGCTTGGACTGGCTCGGTGGAAAATGACATAAAAGGCCAAGTGACATCACATTAAGACCTATAGCATAATTCTTTTGGATTGATGGCCTCGGCATCGATCCTCGACAGACTGATCGATCGTATAGCGTAAATATATCGTATTAGAGAGTTCGGTGGGGAGAGCCAAATCAACCCACCTATCACTGATGCATCTGGGTAGTAGTCATAACCAGGGCATATATAAGTCTGGGGGTCATTGGCCCGAGAGGTGTGATGCTTGATTAAAGCGAGAACCAGATTGTTGGTATTGAGGGTATGGCGCACTCCCTCAATCATCATCCGCGTCTGGCCGTAGCGCTCTTGCACAATATCCAAGGTGCGCTTGACCGCATCTAAATGGGCATCAAAGATCCGCTCATCCCCAACCACATGCAGGAGAATGGACGCACTCTTGCACATGGAGAAGGTGAGGTCATCGCCCACGCGCTCCTTATGCTTCGGGCTTCTTGGGGATGGCCCCTCAGCCTCTCCCCTTCGAGGTCATAGCCATAGAAGACCTTCTTGAAATCCCCCTTGAAGATCATCCCCTTCAGCCCTAATCTCCCAGCTCCATCGCCGTACCACTGGGCTTGGATGAACCTATGCTGCTGCTGCTGAGCCGTTGCCTTGACCTGAGTTTTGCCCTGAGCGAGGGTAGCGGTTTGGCCTTGCCCCTGAGCGGCTTCAGCTTGTGGGCTGTAATATTCCGCAAGCCCCTCTTCCTCTGCTAGACCTTCGTCTTCGAGGTAGTAGTCTTCCTTGCTTTTCACCCCCGTGGAGACGGGATTTACCTTGAGCATGACTCTAGAGCCTAGAGGAATTGAGCAACCAGCCAAGTGACCCTGCACCAGGCATGGGTTAGACGTTGCAACAGGTTGGGGTATCTGCCGCGCTGGTTCTGTTCGGTGACCGTCACCGCTCCCCCAAGCCAGCGATGAATGAAGGTATGGGAGCCAGGGGAGAGGGGAATCAAGTCAACCCAAATCCACTCACGCCCATAACAATAGCAAGCGTGGTGGACATGGGCATACCCAAAAGTTCTCACCCAAGGCTGGAGGGCACAGCGGTACTTCCAAGCGGCCAGGGTGCGTTTACGTAACTTAACATCGGTCATTTTTCTTTTCTCGTTCAGGGGATCAGAAAAATCAAAAAAGTGATCAGCGCTGAGAAAAAAACGGCGCGGTCTGATCAAAAAAATCAAAAAAGTTTTTCACTTTGAAAAGACCTATTTTTCCCAATTTTTGGCTTTTCCGTGTTGCCAGAATTCCTGGCGTATGGTGTGGTGAGTGAAGCGAACCCGATTTCTGACTTTTCACGTTAAGTCATGGAGGCATTGCCAGATGGAGGTTCTAAGCAGTTTAGTCCATATTCAGCTACGATGAGCGAAACCTGAGCTTGGAGGACATGAGGATGCAGACAGGGTGGCAGAAAAATTTTGACAACTGTCAACTCGGAGA
>JAAUUW010000068.1 GCA_012030735.1 Acaryochloridaceae cyanobacterium SU_2_1 | reverse complement strand
CTGGTGCTTGAGAATTTCGGCTGGCTGAGACATAGTGGAAGACAGAATATCTAAGGTATGTAAGGTCTTGATTCTATATCTATCAAGCCTTACAGCCCTTTTCTACCTTCTTAAGTCAGTGCCATTGATCTATGCCTTGACAGGGTAGGAGTAAAATGAGGAAAACCCAATGGGACTGATCGATGACCTATGCTCGTGAGCCTGAAACAACCTTACTCATCCAAGATGCCCAGATATTAATGCCCGAGGGCAGTTGGCAGCAAACAGATCTGCGCATCCAAGGGAGCAAGATTGTCGAGATTGGCAAGCAAGACCCAGCACCGACGGATCGAGTGATCATCGCCACCGGGTTAGCCCTACTGCCTGGGGTCATTGATCCACAGGTGCATTTTCGAGAACCAGGGCTAGAACATAAAGAAGATTTGGTAACAGCAACCCGGGCCTGTGCGCGGGGTGGAGTCACGTCTTTTTTGGAAATGCCGAATACCCGGCCCATTACCGCCAATCAAGAGCAGTTGACCGATAAGCTCAACCGAGCAGCGGCCAAGGCCTTAGTCAACTATGGTTTTTTTATCGGTGCAACCGCAGATAACCTAGATCAATTGCAACAGGCTGGCCCCACCTGTGGCGTCAAAATCTTCATGGGATCGATGCAGGGTGACTTACTGGTGGATCAAGAGGCTGTCCTTGAGCAAATTTTTGCAACGGGCGATCGCCTAATTGCGGTTCATGCTGAAGACCAAGCACGAATTCGACAGCGGCGTGAACAATTTGCAGGCCAAACCGATCCGGCGGTTCATTCTCAGATTCAAGACAACCAAGCCGCTTTATTGGCAACACAATTGGCGTTACGCCTCTCCAAAAAATATCAGCGTCGCCTTCATATTTTGCATCTTTCCACCGCAGAGGAAGCAGATCTATTGCGCCAAGACAAGCCTGCTTGGGTCACCGCGGAGGTCACCCCTCAACATCTGGTCTTAAACACTGATGCCTATGCCAAAATTGGCACCTTAGCCCAGATGAACCCTCCCCTGCGCTCCGCTCAGGATAATCAGGTCCTTTGGCAAGCCCTCTTAGATGGGGTCATTGATTTCATTGCCACAGACCATGCCCCCCATACCCTAGCAGAGAAAGCTCAGGCATACCCGAACTCACCCTCAGGGATGCCGGGGGTAGAGACTTCTTTGGCGATTATGCTTACCCAAGCCCATCAAGGTCGATGTTCTGTGCAACAAGTCTCGCATTGGATGTCAAGAGCGGTGGCCCAAGCCTATGGCATTGCCAATAAGGGCAAGATCCAACCGGGGTATGATGCCGATTTAGTCTTGGTCGATCTAAAAACCGAGCGGCCTGTGTTGGGCGCTGAGTTACAAACAAAGGTGGGCTGGAGCCCCTTTGAAGGATGGCGATTAAGAGGTTGGCCAGTGGTCACCATTGTGGACGGCCAAATTGTCTATGACCATGGTGAATTTAATCTCCAGTGCAGAGGGAAAGCGCTCGCCTTTGGTAATGGCTAAGGCTATTCGGTGCAGGTCAAATTCTGTCAAGACAGATTTCAGGAATTTTGGCGGCTAGAGAAGGCGCCAAATTAGCATCCAAATAGTCAAGCAGCTCGTGGCCATGACCGCTCGTCTTGGCCTAAAGACCTTCAGCCCCCAATAGAGCAACCACAAGGAGGCTAGATTCCCCCCTAAACTCAGCCAAAAAGTAAGGGCATGAAAGGGTTGACCTCGCAACAGGAAGGTATAGGCCGCCAGCCAGGTGACATATTGAGGCAACCAGGATGTTGTGGGGGTCACCCACTGGGCAAGGGAAGGTATCGAACCCGTGGCTGGTAAAACCCAGGCTAGCCCAACCATCAGTAGGCTGATGAGGGTCATGGGCAGCATGATCCAACCTGCCAACTGCCAAGCCCGTTGCTGGCAACCTGTGAATAGGTGGATCACCCAGCCATAGATACTCCAGCTGATAAAAGGCCTGCAGACTAACCCGATAATCACCAAAACGATACCGAGTCCTATCCCTTCGGTTGTGCTGGAGCTAGCTATTTTGGTCGATCTCATAAGATCGAGAGGTAGCAGATTAGGCAGTAACCGGATCCAAAGCAAGAGGGCGATGATCCTTAACCAACCAATCAGCAATGGAATAAGAAGGGGCAGGGCTAAGTGGGTCGGTTTCTGGGACAGACCCTGGAAAAAGCATAGGGGTGACTGAGGATAGACCCAATGTTCATAACTGGGGTTGCTCTCTGGCTGAAGCTCCCTGGGGGCTGGGTGATGAATATTGGCTTAATATTTCGGCCAAGCCTTGCAGCCGTATGGGTTTACTAAGATAGGCATCCATGCCTGCTTCTAGATAGGTGACGCGATCGCAATCTAGGGTATGGGCAGTCATGGCCACAATTTTGGGTCGTTCAGAGATAGGCCATTCTTGGCAAATAATTTTAGTTGTGGTTAACCCATCCATTCAGGCATTTGGATATCCATAAGTACCAAATCATAGCCTTGATGGCGGAGGGCAGTTAAGACTTCTCGGCCATTACAGACCAAATCCGCTGAATATCCTAGGCGGGTTAGCAGATGCAAGATTACCTTTTGATTCACTGGATTATCTTCAGCCAACAAAATTTTTAAGGTCTGGGGCAGGCCTGCTGATTCTTCTGAAAGGGTTGGGCTGGGCTGAATAGGTCTCTCCTGAGGCCCTAGAGACTGGCCGACAAGGGTAGGAAGTTGCGATAACAACTCATACAGCCGCGTATATTTGATCGGTTTGCTCATCTGCCCCACCAGGAACATCGACTGAAGCCTTGCCTCAGAGTTGAACTCAGCCAAGGAACAAAGGGCAATGACAGGCCAAGGAACCCATTGAGGTAGATTGGCTTCACCTCTCACTGAAAGTTGCTGCAGCCAGGCCTGGTCCACTAAGGCTAGATCAAAACTTGTTTTCGTCTCGATCAAGGCCAGAAATTCGGCACTAGAGGTAACGCCCGTGGCTACCATGCCCCAGGCTTGAATTTGGCAACATAAAAAACGACAGCAAGTGGCATTGCCCTCTGCAATTAAAATCCGTTTTCCGGCCCAGGTGGGTAAGTTGGCCTGGGATTGGCCCAGGGGATGGGTAACCTTGGCTGGGATAGCAAAGAAAAAGGTCGATCCTTTCCCCATCTGGCTCTTGACCCAGATAGTACCCCCCCATCATTGTGCATAATCGCTTACTGATCGCCAATCCCAAGCCTGTCCCCCCATACTGACGGGTAATGGAAGAATCGACCTGACTAAAGGACTTAAAGAGTAAATGTTGCTTCTCGGGGGCAATTCCAATCCCTGTGTCTTGGATCGCAAACAGTAATTGCGCACCGCCAGAGGGTTGCTCAGTGGAGGTTGAAGGCTGCCCATTGGTGAGGGTTACCACCACCTCACCCTGTTCTGTAAATTTAACGGCATTGCTGAGCAAATTGATCAAGATTTGCTGAAGCCGGTTAGGATCGCCTTGGATAGATTCGGGTATACCTGGTTCAATGAAATAGGCTAGGGTCAATCCCTTGGCTGCTGCTCGAGGGGCAATGATATCTAAGGCTTTTTCTAGGAGGGGTGCGATCTCAAAGGATAGGGTCTCGAGCTCTAATTTCCCCGACTCAATTTTAGAGAAATCGAGAATATCGTTGATAATCATCAGCAAAGTTTCACCGCTGGCCTGAATAGTGGCGACAAAATCTACTTGCTGTGGATTAAGGCTGGTCTCTAAGAGCAAATCTGTCATGCCAATCACAGCATTCATGGGAGTGCGAATTTCATGACTCATCATCGCCAGAAACTCGCTTTTAGCTAAGCTGGCCGCCTCCGCTGCCTGACTTGCTGCCTTAAGCGTCTCATTTTTAGTCTTGAGAATATCTTGGAGTTTGAGAGTCTCTTCTAATTGCAGATGGAGGGCTGCTTCAGCTTTTTTGCGCTGGGAAAGGTCTTGCATCTCTGCAATCAGATAGGAGGGACATCCCCGAGAGTCATGAACTAAGGCCACACTGAGCAACACTGGAATAACATGGCCCAGCTGATGGAAATAACGTTTTTCAACTTGATAGCTAGCAATGAAGCCCTGTAACAGCCGATCAATCTGTGACTGATCAATCTCTAGATCATCCGGATGAATTAAGTCCGCTGGTTGTTTGGTAAGCAACAAGGCCTGGGAATATCCCAATAAATGGCAGAGAGAAGAATTTACTTGCATCCAAGATCCATCCAAGGCCACTAAGGCTTTAGCCACCGCCGCATAGTGAAAGGAGGTGCGAAAACGCTCTTGAATTTGCACAGTCTGTTCCTCTAGACGTGCCTCTCGTTGTCGTTGCAGGCGAGTCTTTGCTGTGATATCTCGGCCAATTAACCAAATTTGGCTAATCTCTCCGGAATTAGTGGTAATTGGTGTATAGATTGTGTCGTAATAATAGCTCTGATCCCCCCAAGTCAACTCATGTTCAACTAAGGTCTTTTCACCGGTCTCTAAGGTTGCCTCTAGAAAGGGATCAATGGTTTCAGCTTGTTCTCCCAGTAGCTCTTGATTGGTTTTCCGATTGCTTCTGAAGCGGGCAAATTCAACCGTCGAGATCCCGTGGTGTTAATAGCCAACAGGTGCAAGTCTGGGCCATAGACCACAATTAAGTCGGCAGTTTGGTCGAGAAAGGTAGCAAAATCAGCCGCGAGGGACTGGGAATCTCTGGGGGAATGCTGAGCATCGAGAAACTGAGACATGGCAAAGACCAAGGACGCTTAAAACTACTGACAGCTGAAGAATATTCAGAACTTGCACCTAAATCCAAAACTCAACCATGACCCTACCACCGAAATTGGCAGTCTTGCTAGATCTCCGAACCACCAAGAGAAGCTCAGTTCCCCGAAGCATTAACCCGTCCCAGACAGAGGGTCTATCTCCCTCTATGAAGGGGGGTGTTTCTAGTCCGATACTCCCTCAGAGTCAGTATTCTCCTGGGCATACAATAAATTCATCGTCTCAGAGAACCCCAGTTATGACTAAACATCATTCCCAGCAACCGGCTGTGGGGGGTGGCTTGTCCATTATTCGATATTGGGCCACCCGGACCCTATCTCTTAAGGGGCCAAAACTCTGGCAGACCCTCAATCATAAAAGCGCTTGTTTGTCCTGCGCTTGGGGCACTGGGGGCCAGCAAGGTGGCTTTACTAACGAAACGGGTGAATCCATGCAGCGATGCATGAAAAGCGTGGAGGCGATCAATGCTGAGCTTATGCCTGCTGTTCAGATGCAACTTTTACGAAAGCGTTCACTCTCTGAACTGCAACAGCTCACCTCCCTAGAAGCAGATCGACTGGGGCGCTGGAGCTTCCCTATCATTTTGCGGGCAGGCCAGAGCCATTACGAGCGGATCGATTGGGATGAAATCTATTCGCTAGCTACAGCAGCCTTTAAACGTGCGCCAGAACGCGTGGCTTCCTATAGCTCAGGACGGTCCTCTAATGAAGCGGCCTTTTTGCTGCAACTGATGATGCGCACCCTAGGTTCCAATAATCTGGCAGATTGCTCTGATCTCTGTCATGCCCCCTCTACCGTGGGTTTGAAGCAAGTCTTTGGCTCCGGCACTTCGATGGTGAGTCTAGAGAGTCTCAAGAAGTCAGACTGTGTGGTGTTGGTGGGGTCGAATGCGCCAGCCAATCATCCCCGCTTATTGAATGAGTTGATTAAGATTCGCGATCGCAAGGGTCAGATCATCATCATTAATCCCATCGAGGAAGTTGGGCTTGTGAAGTTTGCCTCCCCAGCCTTCCCCCTACAGTCCCTGCTGACAGGATCTGAGATTGCCTCCCTCTATTTGGCAGCCCATCCCTGGGAGTGATGTCGCCCTCTTCGTCGGCATCCAAAAGGCATTATTGGCCATGAATTTAGTTAAATTTGACTTCCTCAAAGCCCATGTTGAAAATTGGCAAGCTGTGGTTGAAAAAGCACAGACAACCTCCTGGACCACAATTGTGAGCACTTGTGGGGTGCTCCAATCTCAAATTGAAGCAGCAGCCCAAATCATTGGTCAGGCACAAGCTGTCGTCTTCGCCTGGGCGATGGGGATTACCCAGCAGGCCAACGGTGTTGATAACGTTTTTAGCATTGCCAACACTGCCCTAATGACGGGCAATGCGGGCAAGGAGGGAGCGGGAACCATGCCCATTCGGGGTCATTCCAATGTCCAAGGCTTTGGATCAATGGGAGTCACAACTCGGCTCAAAACAGAAATTCAGCAAGCCTTAGAGAGTTTGCTGGGCAAGCCCTTAAGTCGAGTCCCGGGCTATGATGCCCGCGCCTTAATCGAGGCAGCGGCGAGGGGCAAGGTTGATACCCTGCTCTGTGTAGGCGGTAATCTTTATGCAGCCAATCCTGATTTAAAGCAAGCCAAACGCGCCCTAGGTCAAATTGACACCATCATCTATTTGGCGACAAAGCCTAATTTAGGTCATTTTCATGGGTTAGCAGCCCAGCATACAATTATCATCCCTGTCTTCAATCGATTTGAAACACCGCATCTGACCACCACCGAATCTGGGAATAATTTTGTGCGCCTCAATGATCCAGGAAAAACGCATTTGTCTCAGGGAGATTTAATTTCTGAGGTGGAATTCCTAACGGAGTTGGCCGATCGATTGTTGGGAGATCAGCCTGTGGATTGGCGGCGGTTGCAAAATACGGAATATGTCCGCCAACTAATTGCCCAAACCATCCCAGGATATGCATCTATTGGGGAAATCGATCAAACGAAGACTGAATTTACCATCGGTGGTCGGATCTTTAACCAGCCCCAATTTGCCACCCCCTCGGGCAAGGCCCAAATGCAAGTAACGCCCTTACCCCAACTTAGCTTGCCAACAGCCGCCGCATGGGGGATTCCAGCCTCTGTCTCTAGTTTAGTAGTGGCACTGATCACAGGTCGCAGTTATGCTCAGCATAATACGGTGGTATATCAACCTGGCGATCGCTATCGGGGTATGCCTCATCGCCATTGCATCTTGATCAATGCCCAGGATGCTGAGGATGCTGGCTTTAGCAATCACCAACGGATCACAGTACAAGGAAATGCGGGCAAACTGGAGCAGATTGAAATCATCTTGGGACCGGTGCGATCTGGCTCTGCCCTGATGTTTTATCCAGAGGCGAATATCTTATTTAAGGCTAAAATTGATCCTCGCTGCGGCACCCCGGCCTATAAGCGGGTTCCGGTAGTGCTCTATGGCGACGGTTGATCAAAAAAGGTGTCCCATAACCCCTCTAAAGCGATGTCTTTGTGGATCAATATTGGGTCTAGATTCAAACTTGCATAGATTCAGAGGGTTTCATGAATGGCAGAGAGAACGCAAAAGCCCTCAATTGACCACTGAATTCTATCGCCAAGACCCAATTCTTGTGACAAAATCTTACCGAGCATATATGCCACAGGGCGACCAAACAGAGGGTGGACCCCCATTCAGGCTCTGAGGAGGCAGAAATAAAGTCTGCTCTTGCCCATTGATCAACAGATGAACGGTTGTCGCCGGAGCCTCTAGGGAGCGATCGCAAAAAGGAAGCCTCCCCGAACCCCGATCAGCAGCGACGAGCTCACCCAGATCTGACAGCTCTAACTCAATCACAAAATCCATTACCCGCATGGTTGCACGCACTTTCTCAGGGAGATAGGTTTCATGCTCAATTTCGCCTTGCAAAGCGGGGGCCAGCTCGAAGGGAGTTCCGGCAAAGAGATGCGGTCCAAAGTAAGCACTCACCACCGGGTTGGTGGAGACAAACCCTATTAACCTTGGCCCAGGAGTATCGAGGTCAGGAAGCAGGATCATCCCTGCTGGGGCTGAACCCACTGGGGTATGAACCATTCGAGAACAATGGACAATGATATCGGGTTCTTCTAAATTCGGTTGAGATAGGGCAACTAGATCAACACTCCCTTCCCAAGACATCCAGCTTGAAATTGCCATTAATCCTTCCCCTTCGGTTACATTCAGCTGGCTGCAGAGCTGTTTTTTTTAGTGGTCGCGACAACCCATGTTCTAAGAAGCTTTTTAAAAATATCCAACCTTTAGGAGGTGTTTAAAAAATTAGTTACAACCCTTTCTAAAGCTAGCGCTCAAAGATTTTACCGACCTTATCCAGCAAACCTTAGTTAGCCTTGCCAGATAGGGCTTGCAAACATTCTCTTACTAAATCCTTAAGGAATCCTTACTGCATCCTTAAGAAATGCTGCTTGTTGAGAGGTTAATTTTTGCCTAGCCTGTAACCTTACTCATTTCGTTGACTTGATCATGAGATTAAGATGCTCTGAGTCGTAATGGGATCGAGCAATTCATTGCCCCTAACTATTCTTTCGAGCTTAAGCTTGATACCTCTTGATTTTGCCTAGTTCTTAGCCTCAGAACCCAGGCAAAGCTCTAAGGGAATACCGACATCCTCGGCTTCCTTTACCTAGAGTGATGATGGTTTCATAATTTGTTTGAGAATTTTGCATAAAAGCAATCCATCTTGCTGATGAATCTGCAGTGGGAGTTAGCCTCTCGCTAAATCCTCTAATGCAGATATCACCTGCTAACGGCTCTAAGATGTAGTTTTAGGGCCCTTTTTTCTTATTTTTATGTGACAGTTTTTGCCTTCTTAAGGGAACTCTATGTCACTGTGGAAACAGGTATATTTTAGAGAGTGATCTTCCCAGTACAATCAAGCCCATGGATAGTACTCACAGAACCGTAATCCTATTGAGTCATGCGGCCCTAATTGTAGCCCTGCTTGCTTCTTTTATATGGTTTTCCCAGGCTTGGTATCATCCAGGGTCACAGCCTTTTCTGCCTAGTCAACAGCGGTCGTTTTTTTGACAGAGATGTTCTGCCGATCCCTTGGAACTGAGAAACACTTGAGCAGGCCAGATTCCTTCGTCCTTCCTGATGCGCTGAAGTGACGAATAGAATCTGAGCGAGAGATATTTGTAGCACTCAGGCGCAGTTAGAGCCAGAATTTGTCGAAATGCTCTGCCAATTCTAAAGTTGATACAAGGATGTTTCCTTTGTTACTCTGGATGCGTGCCCGTGGCTAAGCTCAATAGGACTCAACAGCAAGATTTAACGCTTTCTTCTCCTCACCTTGAACGCAAACGCTCTAGAGAGTGGTCATGGCCCTATTGGCCAGCGGTGCCCCTATATCCCTATGGCCAGCGTCGTACCCTGCGGCGAGAGGTTTTGAAGGGGAAAATCTGGACCTTTGAGCAGTTGCAGGGCATTCTCTACGTCATTGTGCCCGTGCGGATGACGATTATCAAATTGGCAGCAGGGGGACTGCTGGTTTATGCCCCGGTCGCGCCCACCCGTGAATGCCTGAGGTTGGTACAAGAACTAATCGCGCAGCATGGCGAGATTAAGTACATCATCTTACCCACTGCCTCGGGGATCGAGCATAAGGTCTTTGCCGGACCCTTTGCGAAGCGATTTCCTCAGGCAGAGCTGTTTGTCTGTCCGAGTCAATGGACCTTCCCGTTGAATATTCCCCTCAGTTGGTTAGGGTTATCACCTCGCCCAACTCAGTTGCTGCCCGTTCAGGATCCTCAGCCCCCCTTCGCCGATGAGTTTGACTATGCGATTTTAGGCCCCATTGATTTGGGGTTAGGACCCTTTGTGGAAGTGGCTCTATTCCATCGCCAGTCGCGGACTCTTCTGGTGACGGATGCCCTGGTTTCTATTCCCTTAACCCCTCCTGCCATCCTAGAACTTGATCCCTATCCTTTGCTCTTCCATGCCCGAGATAATGGTTTTGATCGGGTAGAAGATACCCCCACCATGCGGCGTAAGGGTTGGCAACGGATTGCCCTATTTGCCTTTTATTTTCGGCCCAGCGCTTTGCGAGTTCTTAGCAGTGGCCAAACCTTTGCTGAGGCTCGCCAAGCGCCTGATCGATCTCAGAAAGCCTTCTGGGGATTATTTCCGGGTCAGTGGAGTTTGGACTGGAAGCGATCCTTTACTGCCTTGCGTCAAGAGGGAAAGGTAATCGTTGCCCCCATTCTGGAGACGCTTATTTTCAGTCGGGATCCAGTGGCGTTCAGAACTGGGTTGACCAAGTGGCTCAGTGGAACTTTCGGCAGATCATTCCCTGCCATCTGGACGCTCCTGTGCAAGTAACGCCCCGCCAGTTTCGCCAAGCCTTTACCTTTTTGCAGCCGTCCAGCAAGGGAAAAATGACCAGACCATCGTCACTCTCTACTTTCCCAGAGGCCGATTTAAGTTTTTTGCAGATATTGGAGAGATTTTTGTGCGATCGCAACCTCATCCCGCCCCGTCAGCCCAGAGATCCAACCCTCAAACAATGACGGAATTCAGGCCCTCGCCCTTAAGCGCAACCCAGAGACTCACGGGTGTCAACCCCAGTCACAGGATTACTACCACTGGCCTGGGCACATAAATAAGCAACTTGATCTTTGTCAAGGATGGCAAAACTAAAATCTGCATTGGTCACAGTTGCCCCCTTGAAATTCGACTGAAGTAAAATAGCCTCCGTCAAAATAGCGCCCGTTAAATCAACCTGTGAAAAGTTACTCAGATAGGCTAAACCATCAGTCATATCGACATTTTGAAAATTAGCCCCCGCTAGGTCTACACCATTGAAAACAATGCCCCTCAGATTAGCCCCACTGAAGTTTGCCCCTACTAACTTGTTATTGCTAAACTCAGCCTCTTGCAGATTCTGGCCCGCAAAATCCTGAGACGTTGCTTCCGCATCATCAATGGCACGAGTTGCCGCAGAACTAGCTCCATAGGCAGGCAAGGGTAAGAATAACCAGAGGGCCAATAAGGCAGTCAGAATCACAGTCCGAAGGCGCATATCAAACATTACAATCACTCAACAATCACTCAAAAAATTGATAGAACAGACTGAGTTATAGACTCAGCCCTCTAGGGCCAAAGCTGCTATTGAGCATCTTCAATCATCTATCCTAAGGGGATTTGGGTCAAAAGACTGTACCTGTCTTGATTCAGAATTTCAAGGGCTCTCTCCAGGGAATGAGCTGAACGAAGACTTTCTCAGAGGGACAAAATCTTGGTTGCCAAAGCCTGGAGCGCTGTTTCAAGATCATCATTGATTAATTGAAAATCAAATTCCTCCGCTGCGGCCAACTCTAGCTTGGCTTGCTCCAAACGACGGCGAATGGCCTGCTCTGAATCTTGACCTCGGCCTCGAATTCGTTTTTCTAGGTCTGCCCAAGTTGGTGGGCAGATAAAAATCAGAAAGGCCTCGGGCATCCGTTGACGAACTTGGCGGGCCCCTTGTAACTCAATTTCTAAAATGACCCTTCGGCCCAACTGCAGTTGGGCGAATACAGGCTCACGGAGGGTGCCATAGAACTGCCCAGCATATTCAGCCCATTCTAGAAACTGATCGTGATCAATGTGAGTTTGAAATTGCTCCCGAGTCAAAAAATAATAATCCTGGCCCTCCACCTCTCCAGGTCGAGGGGGGCGTGTTGTTGCCGAAACGGTTACATATAAAGCAGGATGCCTCTGAGTAAGCTGACGAAGTAAGGTGCCTTTGCCTACACCACTTGGACCCGTGAGCACTATCAGGGTACCGATATTGTTCATGAATCACCCTGAAGGATCATGGCTAGAATTCTCTAGAGTTTGAGCAAGGCTGAATAATTGTTTCACTGGTTTTTATGCAGCCTTGAGGAGAGTGTTAACTGGCTGGGTGACAGTAAGATCTGTAACTAAAACAGATCCTACTGTGAAATTTACCCCGAGGGGAGGACATTTCTCTGAATCCTTAATCTGGGTCCTTAGTCTCCTTGCTAGACATGAATCGATGCGCAACCGTTTCGGGCTGAATGGCAGATAGGACAACATGGCCTGAATCTGCAACAATGACGGCTCTAGTCCGACGGCCATAGGTGGCATCCACCAACTGCCCTCGCTCGCGAGCGTCACTAATGATACGCTTAATGGGCGCTGATTCCGGACTCACAATCGCCACAACGCGATTGCCGGAGACAATATTGCCGAACCCAATATTAATGAGCTTGATATCCATTTAATACAATTACCTCACGCAGTACCAAACCTGATCGTAGTATTCAGAGCCTGTCACCCGAAAACCCTGTATATCTACACAATTTCCATGGTATCCAAGAAACTTCTGCATTCACAACTGCTTAGATTGACTTTGGCAATAGCTAACACAAAATTCAACAAGAAAAAAAACAGTTAAAAGCTATAGAGGACAAGCTTTTGAACCCTGTAGTATGTAAGGCTGCCTTGAAGTAAAGAATCTCTTCTAATCGGTAAATTTGTGCAACAAGTTGATTTAACGACCCTCACTGCCGCTTGTTGCGAGTTGCAATCGAGCTGGCTACCGGCGCGGCTTGAACAGGTTTGGCAACGAGATCGCTTCACCCTGGGTTTAAATTTGCGCACCCTAGACAAGCGGGGGTGGCTAACCCTCTCTTGGCATCCCCAGGCCGCACGTCTATGCATGGGCACCCCCCCAGCTCGGGATTTAGATACCTTCACCTTTAGCGAGCAATTACGTCACCAACTCAAGGGTTGTGCCTTAATGGCTATTACGCCCATTGCCGAATGGGAAAGAGTCATTGATTTACAGTTGGGCAAACGGCCCCAAGGCGAGGTTGACTGGCATCTCTATGTCGAAATCATGGGTAAATACAGCAATGTAATTTTAGCCAATGCCGAACAACGTATCGTTACTGCTGCCCATCAGGTGAGTACCCAGCAATCTAGCCTGCGACCGATTCAAACCGGAGATCTCTACCAACCACCACCCTTATTGGCAGATCCCATACCCACCTTGTCGGAAACATTCAGCCATTGGCGAGGCCATGTTGCCCTCATTCCTGGCCCGCTCAGAAAAAATTTGCTGAAAACCTATCGGGGTTTAAGCTCTGCCTTGGTCGCAACGCTGCTAGAAGCAGCCCATCTAGCGCCAGAGATCACCACCGATCAATTGTCCGATGACAATTGGCAACAATTGTTTCAATGCTGGCAATATTGGCTAACAACCATGGCGGAGGGTTCCTTTACGCCGGGCTTTCGTTCCCATGGCTATACTGTGCTCGGTTGGGGCATCACTCAACCCATGGCTAGCACCCAAGCTTTACTAGATGAGTACTATACTCAACAGCTAGCGCAACAGAGCTTTCAACAACTGCATCATCAACTCCAGCAAAAAGTTCAAAATTGCCTCAAGAAGCTGCGGCTTAAAGCCAATACTTTTTTGGAGCAGTTGGCAGCCTCTCAGGGGGCTGATCTGTACCGAGAGCAGGCCGATCTATTGATGGCCCATTTGCATCACTGGCAGCCCGGTATGACAAAGCTGACCTTGCCTGATTTTGTGTCAGGCTCACCACAGCAATTGACCCTGAATCCCGAAAAGAACGCCGTCCAAAATGCCCAAGCTTGGTATAAACGACATCAAAAACTGAGCGATCGCAAGCCCAAATCGAACCGCTCTTAGCAGCAGTCCAAGGGGAAATTGAATATCTAGAACAAGTTGAAACCAGCATTCAACAGCTAGCGAGCTACCAAGATCCTGAGGATCTCATTGCCCTCACAGCCATCCGCGATGAATTAATTGAGCAACAGTATCTAGCGGCCTTAGACTATCGCCAACACACAACTCCACCCCTTCCCTTTTACCAATATCAAACCCCTTCAGGGTGGCAAGTGCTCATTGGTCGCAATAATCAACAGAATGATCAACTAACCTTCCGCACAGCAACACCTTATGATCTCTGGTTTCACACCCAAGAAATTCCTGGTAGTCATGTGTTACTTCGTCTAGAGGCAGGAGCAGTCCCTAATGCCGCGGATCTACAATGGACCGCGGATCTAGCGGCCTATCATAGTCGTGCCCGCCACAGTTATCAAGTACCCGTGATTTATACCAAGCCCAAGCATGTCTACAAACCTAAGGGGGCTAAACCAGGCATGGTAGTTTACAAACATGAAACAGTGCTTTGGGGCCAGCCTCAAACAGTAGATAAGGCTCGTTCCTTCGGACGCTCTGAAGAGGCTTGAAAGTCACTAAAAGTCTGCATGTGAGATACTTTCGCAGCTTTGGGTTGTTGCTCTGTAAACTCTGTAAGGGATTTACAATTCTTGATAGTCAGTGATTCTGCCAGAAGCTTGTTTAAGCAATTCTTGATAGTCAGTGATTCTGCCAGAAGCTTGTTTAAGATAGGACTAGAGCTACTGAGCCAAACTGCCCTGGAGGGCATTTATGCTAGTTATCTTAACGAAAGAACAACTCTTATCTCCTCAAACTGTCTGCCCGTCCTGCCTTCTGGCCGATCGCCAAGGACAACCTCGATGGCAACAGGGCCAACTTTGTTGTGGACAGCTACTCAATCCATGGCCAGAGTCCGGTACACAATGCCAGCAGTATCAATGCCAAATGGGGTTCCGGTTAACTCATCTGACCCCTTAGCATCCAGGAATTCCCTGATGTTTAATACCGTTGGCTGCTGCCTTGAGACTGACTAAATATGGTGAACTCTCAAAAGAGGAAAAAGCCGCTCAGACCATCAAGTTGGCGAATATTCAGGGTGTTTGTGCGGGAAGAAGCTGTGAGCATTATATTGAGGAAAGGATAATCCTATGAAGACGAGGGGCTGTTGATGACTTGGCGAGGCGCAACAACGCAACAAGAGCGCATCCTCTCATGCCTGCCCTATTTGGTCACATTACTCGATTGCCTACCCTTTGGCCTGTTTCTATTTGCCAAGTTTCCCCCCTTAGTCTGGATCTTTAGACCTTTATTCTGGATTGCGCCTTTGTATTTTTGGGGAAGTGGAGGCATTGCCATCGTACCGCTGCTGGTGTTTCTCGCTCTTTATATGGGGGTTGTCAGGAATACTCAGCTGCGACATCTAATTCGCTTTAATGCAATGCAAGCAATCTTATTGGGCTTTGCCTTGGCTATCATTTCGTTGTTATTATCGCTAGTGGGTATTGTCCGTCAAGGCTTGGTGCCCAGTGATGCAAACCTGAACCTAGCCTTTGATGGCTCTTTGTTTGTCATGCTATTGTTCGATCTTCTTTTTTCGGGAACGGTTGCCCTAGTGATTTATTCTGTTGTGCAATCTTTGCGAGGGAAACATCCTGAGATACCGATCATCTCCAATGCCGCCTATGCCCAAACCCAAGACTAGCCAATCAGGGCAATTGCTAAGGACAGACAAACGCTTGGCCTGGCCAATAGGGGCATCACTTCAGTTTCAATATATTTGTTGCCCATCAGAGACTTCATCCTATGCACTCAAATCCCTTAACCCCTTGGTCAGATAGAATCTTTAGCGCTCTGCCCTATTTGTTGCCCTTGATGGATGCCCTCCTGTATGGGGATGGCAATTTCATCTTTCGACAGTTTCCTGCCTTAAGTTTTGGCTTATTACCGATTTTGCCCTTCGTCAAGATCTATGGCCAGTTTATGCAGTTAATTCCCTTTGCTGGCCTTATTATTTTTATGGCTTTGTTTTTAGCTGTCGTTCGCAATGACAAAGTTAGCCGCTTCATTCGCTTTAATGTCCTGCAAGCAATTTTACTAGATCTGGTTTTGATGGTCTGTAATTTGCTCTTGCCTCTGATTGGTAATGGGCTAGGTCTTGATCTGTTGACTGAGACTCTCTTTAATACAGTCTTTTTGGGGGTTTTGGCTATATTTATCTATGGTGTCTTTAAGTCGGCCCAGGGAGAATATCCAGAAATTCCAGCGATTTCAGAGGCTGTTAATCTCCAGTTGCGCCCTTAAATTCCATCCTTAGAAGGCAACTTCTCCATAACCGCTAGTCAAAGAAGTGAGTGGGTATTGCCAAAAGCGTCTAAATCTGGCCTAACAGAAACATTCAGTTCAAGAAATACATCTGCCCCAACTCAAGCAACTAGTACAGCTTGGCTTAAGTCCATCAACTATTTAAGCGGTTAAGGGCTTGCCCTTATAAGTCCATTGAAAAGGCTTTGCCATCGTACGGTTGAAGTATTCGATAAACCCCAGAATACGGGTTCT
>JAAUUW010000067.1 GCA_012030735.1 Acaryochloridaceae cyanobacterium SU_2_1 | reverse complement strand
CGTGGACTTCATGTATCGCAGCCCTTCGACGCCATTCAGTTCTCGTTCCAAAATATTAGTAACGGTCGATTCCACCACCTCGGCATTGGCCCCCACATAGTTAGAGATGACGCTAATTTGAGGGGGGGTGATCTCGGGGTATTGGGCGACGGGCAGGGTTGGTAAACAAGCAATTCCCAGTAGGGCAATCACTAGCGAGCAGACGGTGGCAAACACGGGCCGTCGGATAAAGAAGGTGGAAATCGATAACACCATAAAATCCTGCCCTCTTCCTTAGGAATCTGTGGGTTTTGGGGCAACTTCAGCGATGGGAAGACAGTTTTGCACTTGCAGAATGCCAGCCGTCACAATGCGATCGCCCAATTGTAGCCCCTCTAATACCTCTTGATTGTTACCGATAATTTTGCCAAGACGAAGGAGCTTTTGGACTGCCACGAGTTGGTTGGGGTCAACTGGGGGGGATTCTGATCCCCCTTCAGACTGGGCTTGCGCGTCACAACCAGACTTCTGAAAGGGGGTTGCCACAAACACAAAAATCCTTACCCCCGAGCCGCGAAATTGCCGTTGTCGGCACCAGCAATCCTGAGCGGGTTGACCAAACCACCCTCGCTTTAACGAATTGGGAGCTCCGCAGCACATTGCCAATATTGGCAAATCTTGCCTTTGCTAGCACGGATTGGGTTGCTGGATCCACATTGGGAGAAATAAAGGAAATTTGGCCAGAACGCAGGGTTTTACCCTTGTCATCGAGTAACTTGACCGTCTTTCCCTGACGCAGGGCTGCGGACTGATCTAGGGGAATCTGCAACTGCACCTCTAACTGATCATTCTCAGAGAGGGTAAGCAAGGGGGTGGCTGAGTCCACTAAATCTCCTAACTTGGCAGGAATATCGCCAACAATGCCTGCAAAGGGTGCTGTAACAGCATAGTCTTGCAACTGGACTTGGCCCTCTAGGACGTTTGTTTTCGCTTCAATCACAGCTTGTTGATCTCTATTGACTTGGGCTTTAGCTCTTGCGATCGCTGCTTTTTGAGCTTGAACATCAGCCTTGGCCTGATTTAGCTCAGCTTGGGCGGTTAAAATTCCATTGCGTTTCTGCTCTAAGATTTGCTTACTCGTGGCCCCAGATTTGTACAGTTTTTGAAACCTTAGATAGTCGCTTTGATTGAGTTGCACATTGGCTTCAGCCGCTGTTTGCCGGGCCTGAAAAGAGGCCAGCATATTTTCAGCACTGTTAACATCCGCCTCGGCAGTATTCACTTCTGCCACCGCAGTTTCTACGCCAGCCTTGCGACTGAGAATCTGGGCTTGCTGTTGATCCGCATCAATCTGAAATAATCGATCGCCTGCTTGGACCCGATCACCCGCCCGGACTAAGATGGCCGCAATCCGTCCTGACACCTTGGGTTTCACAATAATCGATTGGCGCGAATCTAAGCTGGCTGCATAGTCAGAACTATCTTCGACAATCGTTGTCCTTACCGCTGCCACCGGCACTGGAATCGAAGGAGGTGCTCCCTGGGGACGAGACATCAGCAACGGCAGCACAATTCGATTCAAACCAACCCAGCCGACCCCGCCCACCACAAGCACCCCTAGGAGGGTGGGTAGGATCCATTGATGTTTACCGGATGGTGCTGAAGAGGCTTCGACCGCGTTATGGGATAGAGCGGGCGGATCCGTTTGGTTCTCTGCCGAAACATCGGTAATCGGCTCACTATTATGACTACTCATCGAGAGACTACCTTTCGTTATGCAATTATGTTAACAACGGAAACGGTATAGTGCTTCTGCTGCCCAATTTCCGAGCAAATTTCCGAGCAAAGTTTAAATGTTCTTTAGCTTCGACTGAGTGTGATCGAGTGGCCTTTGATCCTAAACCCCCTTTCCCTTGGACTGTGGCCGAGACAATAGGTTGGTCCTTTGTGGTGCTGATTATTTTTGTGGCGGTCAGTCATGGGATTGCATTCTGCTATATTCTCCTCCAAGCCCTCCAAAATCGGAGTTTAAGCTTGCAACAGCTTAGTCAAAACATCGAAACCGACGGCCAATTGCTCTCCATTGCCACCGGCATAGCTGGACTCTGCAGTAGTGGATTTCTCTATGGGTTGATCAAACATCGATCTGTGAAAACCATTGCACCTTGCCTGGGCCTCCAAACACCACGCCCCTCCGCTTGGTTAATCTGGAACCTCTTATTATTGTTGGTCATCCTTTTTTCTGATAGCATCCTCCGCGCCTTAGAGCAAAGTCAGACTTTCACTGAACAAATTTATCAAACCTCCCCTAACCCAGCTCTGCTTTACATCACCCTTGTGCTGATTGCACCAATTTTCGAGGAATTTCTCTTTCGAGGTTTTATGCTTGCGGGGTTGCGATCCTCTCGCGTTGGCTCGATGGGGGCGGTTATTGTCACCTCTTTACTTTGGGCGATGCTGCATTTTCAATATAATTTCTACTTTGTTGCCCAAATCTTTGTCTTTGGGCTGTTATTGGGGGTTGCCCGTCTCCAAACAGAGTCTCTTTATGTTCCGATTTCGATGCATAGCTTAAATAACTTAATTGCCTTAATCACCACAGGCATAAACCTTTCCTCATGACATCTGAGGTTGCCGGCAGCACTTCGTCGCTTAAGTAAGGACAGGTCAGCTCTGCCTCTAGAACTTTTAGGCAATCGTTGTTTGGGGGTTCAAGATATTGGGATTGTCATCTAGCTGAAATTGCTGAGCAGAGGTCAAATCCGTAGATAGGGAGTGATCGCCAGCAATTTCAAAACCTGCATCTTTGATCAGTTGCACCACTTGATCGACATCATGCCCTCGAGTGGCCAAATATCCTTCCACAAACAGAGAATTGGCAGGATAAAGAGCCCAAGCTTGCAGCCCTCGCAAATGTCCCTCGCGGCCTCCCCCAATCCGAATTTCTGCTCGAGGATTGACAAACCGGAACAGGCATAAAATTCGCAGACAGCGTTGGGGGCTGAGTTGATCGCAATCGTAGATAGGGTTACCCGGAATCGGAATCAAAAAATTAATAGGAATCGAAGGAACTTGGTATTCTCGCAGTTGGTAAGCCACCTCCAGAATATCTTGATCGCTCTCACCCATGCCGGCGATCATGCCACTGCAGAGATCTAAACCAGCGGAGCGGGCTGCTTTCAAGGTGTCTAGGCGATCTTGAAAGGTATGCGTGGTAACAATCTTATCTGTATGGGAAGCACTGGTATTCAGATTGTGGTTCAGGCGGTCTAGTCCTGCTGCTTGGAGAATCTCCGCCTGTTCTTTGGTCACCAATCCCGCTGACAAACAGGTCTGAATACCCACTTCGGTTTTGATGCGACGGATGATCTGCGCTAGTTGTTGGGTTCGCTCTAGGCTAGGGCCACGGCCACTGGAAACCATGCAATAACGGTAGGCTCCTTTGGCTTTAGCGGCATGGGCTTCTTGCAGAATGTCAGCATCGCTTTTGAGGGGATATTTTTTGATGGGGGCTGCAGAGATTTTGGATTGGGCGCAATAGCCACAATCTTCGGGGCAGAGACCATTTTGTATATCGTTGATCCGATGCAGCATCACCTGACGGCCAAAATAGGTGATCCGCACTTCCCCTGCTGCTGCGGTAAGGCGCAGCAGATCAAGCGTCGGATCTGCCAAAATTTGTAAGGCAGCCTCGCGGGGGAATGGTTGGTCCGCTAAGGCAAGTTTGACCCATTGATCGAAATCCGCAAGCATAATTGACCTCTGATCACCCTTAATATCTACTGGTTACCTGCTTGGTATAAAGTGCCTTAGTCAGAATATCCTATTGGCTCTTGCTTTAGGCTGGGAACTGAGAGATCCTTAAGCACCATAAATCCGGCGACCATCTCCTGGCAGTAGGGTTAAGACAGAGGGATGAATTTTCTGGCCCACAGTGACTTCGATATCACCACTCCAGTTTTCAATGGAAAGAACTTTGCCCTCTGGTCCTTGATAATCAAAGTACTGACAGGTTTGGGCGGTTCGATTTAAGGTTGAGCCTTGATGGGTCATTTGGGCCGTGCCGGCCCCCTTTTGTTGATAGGTTTGATCGGCAAAGGTGAGCTGGGCGGGGGGGTGACTCCCAATCTCTAAGGTCGTGATCGGTTCTAACAGGGCAATTTCTACGATGTCATCTTCTTCGACGGATAGCCATTGGCGGTTGGCACCATCTTGGAGTAGATATTCTAGCCAGGTATAGCCCTGATCGCTATAGGTCAACTTGCCCTCCACGATCCAATCAATATCTAGATGTTGGACAATATCTCCAATTTCTAGGGTAAATACAGTGCGCTCTAAGGAAGGGAGAGCTGCCTTTGGGGACGAAAAAGGAAGGGATTTGCCCTGCTGTTGTTGCCAGTATAAAAAAACTCCCAGGACACCAAGAGCCAAAATCACGATCCATATCATCACACTGTTCTCCTAGACTGAAATGCTCTAATCATAAGCTGTCCATCGTGGATCAGCTTGGTATCCAACAATCACTGGATCCACTAGTCGATTAATCTTAGCTTTGCCTAGGGGCATATCGGCAGGCAATTGAAATAAGGACTGGAGATGCTCTGTGGTTAAGAAGCGAGTGGGAATTTTTAGGCTTAAGCGGTTGGGCTGCAGGGTGAAATCACGGCTGGCCAGTACATATCCCCAGGGGCCAAAACTGGGTACATCGATGGTGTAGGGGTAGACTTGGGCATTGATTGCTTTAAGGGTGGTGGCGATGCAATCTAAGACCCGAGGTGCAAAGAAGGGGCTAGAGGCTTGGGTAACAAACACCCCCTGGGGGGCAAGGCGAGAGAAGAGTCGCTGATAAAACCCTTGGGCATAAAGCTTGGCCAAAACGGGACGATCGGGATCGGGAAAATCGGCAATGATCACATCAAAGGTCTGGGGGGAGTTGGGGTGCGATCGCAAAGGCATCCCCCAAAAATGACCTCTACCCTTGGATCATCCAAGGCATGGCCGTTAGTCTTGGCTAAGAGGGCTTGACTGCGCGCTAATTTCACCACAGCTGGATCTAGCTCAATGAGCACCACTCGTTCCACCTGGGGCCATTTCAGGATTTCTCGCAGGGCCATACCATCGCCTGCCCCTAGGAGCAAAATTCGGCGAGGTTGGGAGCTCGCACTCATGGCCGGATGTACTAAGGCTTCGTGATAGCGATATTCATCTAAGGTGGAGAGTTGTAGATCACCATCGAGAAAGAGGCGCAAATCTGAACCCCTGCGAGTCAGGACAATCCGTTGATAGTTACTTTGGATCCGACGAATAATCGGGGCTTGGTAGAGGGTATTTTCCAGCCGATCGCTCAAGGGAATCACGGCGGGGGCTAATAGACAAAGGCCAATCCCCAGCATTAAACCCCAGCGACTCCAAGGACGCAACCCCCGAAACAAGCGACCTAGCTTGAATACCATAAAAGCGGGCAGGGAGCCAATGAAGGTCGCTGTGGGAAAAAGACCCAATAGGGGGAGCAAGATCAAGGGGAAGGCCAAGGAGCCTAACAATGCCCCCAAATAGTCGAGGGCCATTACACCGGCCAAGGCCGACCGAATCTCCTGATCTCGTTCGATAATTCGGGTTAGGATCGGCACCTCTATACCTGAGAGGATACCCAGAATGAGCGTCACCAAAAAGAGGCCGATCCAGATTGGGCCATCGACAACAAAGACAATAAATAAGCCCAGGGGCAATAGAGCGGTGAGGGGAGCAATGAGCATCTCCACCTGGATAAAAATCCGCAATAACTCCCGTTGCTGATTATTAACCGCCAGAAATTGGCTGAGATAGGCACCGATTCCCATCGCCGCTAAAAAGCCTCCCACGGCAACCCCATAGGCCAAGGCTGTATTGCCCACTAAATAACTAGCGAGGTTCCCTAATAACAACTCGGCGGCTAAGCCCACACCCGAGGACAAGGCTGCCGCTGCCAGTAACCATCGCTGCTGCTGGGGCGTCAGGGCAACCCTAGGAGCAGCAGAGACAGTGACATTGAGGCTCTGTTGGTCAGAATTAAACTCTGGCTGCATGGGTTGATTTATTTCCCTGAGCTGGGGCTACCTCCCTGAAAACTGCTATAGGAACTGCGCGTGGGCGACACAATCCAAACACCCCGCCGATAGCGTCCTGACAAACTTGTCCGATGGCGAGGCCAATAGCTTGCCTGTTGCTCTTGCCGCAATTGGAGGGCAGATCGCTGGGTATAAGCTGCGGTGATCGAGTAACCCACTAAGGCTAGGGTGGCCACTGAAAAAACCTTACTAAGCATAGAGATTAACTTGCCAATGAAAGAACTGCGTGGAAGTCAGGAAGGAGGATCACGGAACCAATCGATCCTGTGAAGGGAGAAATGATCTTCAAGCTGAGGGAGCCGAAATATGGATTACCTCAACCGCACCGGTGGTTCTCACCCCTTGTTTAACGATCAAGCGGGTCGAGTCAACGGGTTGATCAGGGGTCACCTCTGCATAGAAACCATAGGAACCGGGTTTCTCCAGTACGAAATAATAAACCGCCTTGCCCCTGACACTGGTGATCTCGCCATCTTCATCTTTGCTAAAGCGGAGCGGCACAGCCTGGACTGCTGTATGCAATACTTCTCCATTGCCATCTCGCACCAACAGAGCGCAATTGAGGGTCGCGGGCGATGTTTCATCGGATTCAATTTCAACCATCACCTTAATTAATTGTTTGGGCCACCAAGGGTGGCGCGATCGCCCAGATCACTATCTGCGATTTCTTTGTTAATCAGCGTGGTACCCGTGGATCTAGAAATAGGGCAGTCAACACAGCCAAGATGAATCCGCCGATCAACCCTGGCCATAAATGGCGCGTATCGATAATGCCTTGGTTAACCTCAATGCGGAAGGGGACCGGCTCTTGCAGTGCTTGGTTCGCCGTTGTGGCATATTCCAATATCTCAATGCTGATCGTGATCGGTTCTGACTGGCTGGCCGCTAGATCAAGCCCCGCCTGCAAGTCATCCTCTTGCCAGGTTCCAGTTTCTCCTTCCTCTGACCAGACCCCAGCTTCACGCCAGGCATTTTTGAGCGCTGCTACCAGCAGTTTATTTTGCTGATCTCGAATTTGTACCTCATAGGTCAGCCATCGATTTGTGGGGATTTAGCCGAGACATCTATTCTCAGCGCCCCAATGGCTTGCGGTTTGATCGTAATCGGTTGCAAGCTAGCTGGCTCTTCTTCGCTGACTTGCAGTGTTTTGGAAATCAAGGGTCGAACTAAGAAGACAGAAGCTACCCCAGCCAGTACGATCATGGCAACTGAGCCAAAGGCTAGATTAATCCACAGATTGGTAAACTGACTTGTTTTTTGCTGTCGAACTTGACTCGGCATGGATACAAATGATACCTAACGACTAGGTGATCTAAGAGAATGGGAGCTGCTGGCTAGTATAGCTTGCCAGAGAGAAGCCTTTATAGCCAATACAGGGGTCAATAAACTACTCTGGAACCACAAAAATCAGGGATTTATACCGTGCCGAACCCGGCTAGTCAGGGAACCACCATTGCTGCCATCGCCACGGCGATTGTGCCCGAACAGGGCAGTATTGGCATTGTTCGTCTATCAGGACCTGCTGCTGTGTCGATTGCTCAGCGCTTGTTCCATGCCCCCGGTCAACAGGTTTGGCAGAGCCATCGAATTCTCTACGGTCTTCTGCGCGATCCTGACAGTCACCAAGTGATTGATGAAGCCCTCTTGTTGCTGATGTTGGCTCCTCGCTCCTATACCTGTGAAGACGTGGTGGAGTTCCAGTGCCATGGGGGGATAATAGTGGTTCAACAGGTTTTGCAAGCCTGTCTGCAAGCAGGGGCAAGTCTGGCTCAGCCAGGGGAGTTTACCCTGAGGGCCTTTCTCAACGGGCGGTTAGATCTAACCAAGCTGAAGGGGTGGCTGATTTGGTGGGGGCTGGTTCTCCCCAGGCGGCCCAGGCGGCCTTGGCGGGCATTCAGGGAAAACTAGCGGCACCGATTCGTCAACTGCGCCAGCGCTGTTTAGAAACCCTAGCAGAGCTAGAGGCTCGGGTCGATTTTGAAGAGGATTTACCGCTCTTAGATGAAGCCTTGGTTGCGTCTGAATTAGAAGAAATTAGCCAAAAAATTGAGCAAATATTGGCCAGTGCGAACCAAGGTCAGTTATTGCGCCAGGGCCTGAAGGTGGCGATTATTGGCTTACCCAATGTGGGTAAGTCGAGTTTACTCAATGCTTGGAGTCGCTGCGATCGCGCCATTGTCACCGACCTGCCCGGCACCACCCGAGATATTGTCGAATCGCAACTGGTGGTGGAGGGTATCCCCGTTCAGGTTCTAGATACAGCAGGCATCCGTGCCACTTCAGACAAGGTGGAGCAAATGGGAGTGTTGCGATCGCACCAAGCTGCCCAACAAGCCGATTTAATTTTACTTATGATCGATGCCCAAACCGGCTGGACTGCAGCAGATCAAGATCTCTATAATCAATTTCAATCCCAGCCGCTGATCCTTGTCATCAACAAAGTGGATTTAGCCCCCGCCACTGCCGTCAAGTACCCTGGGGAGATCACCCATAGAGTCTGCACCATAGCTGCTCAAGATCAGGGCATTGACAGGCTCGAACAAGCGATTCTCAATAGCGTTCAAGCCCAAAATTTACAGACGGCTAATCTTGACTGGGCCATCAACCAGCGCCAAGCCGCGGCCCTGCTACGTGCCCAAACTTGCTTGCAACAGGTGCTCGTTGCGATTGGCGATCAACTCCCCCTCGATTTTTGGACCATTGATTTACGAGGAGCGATCCAAGCCCTCGGAGAAATCACAGGGGAAGACATCACAGAATCTGTCCTAGACAGAATTTTTAGTCGCTTTTGTATTGGCAAGTAACCCTAATGCTGAATCAGGATCGGGTCCATCTTGGCTAGGCGGTTGTAGCCCTTGCTGACCTAGCCCGATCTACTTGTCTTTACAAAGGGCATTACTGGGGGGACTTGTCACTGAGCCAGTGGTTGCCGTGACCGTATAGCAATGAGTTTGACCTGTACTGCCAGGCATCGTGGTTGAGGTATTGAAGCTAGCACCGTTATAAACCTGAACCTGCTCACCATTGATGACTTGGCTGACGGTGAAAGTCACATTGGCACTAGGTTCTGGCCAAGTCCACGATAGATTCATCGTATCCGTACCTGAGGGGCGAAATCCCGAAAGGGTAGGGGCAAGTTGGGAATTAGCCACCCGTGACGTTGCGGTGCTACTCAAGCGGTGAATTTCAATTTGCGAGATATGGCTGCGGAGTAATAGATTCACCTTGCTATCCGTTACGCAAGCCTGAAACCCAGTTGCACCCATCAAGATGCCGGGTGCGGGACAAGCTATCGTCGAAGCGCTGTTACTGGTAATGGCATCGACTAAAATATCGCTAGAAATTGGATCACTACAGGGGTTAATCTCCCCCGTTGCTGTGGGTACTCGGCCAAAGCGAAAAATCGAATTGGGAGGCAGCCAATCTTGCTGACTGGGCCGAATATCATAGATCACTCGGTCGTAATTGGCAGGTTGTGGCGGCGGCGAACCCGCATTGGGTCCGCCTGCTGGGCAGACAGTGGGCGGGTTGACGATGGGAACTTCTAAATAGAGTACCAAGGTGCCATAGTTCCCTAGGCTAGACAAATTGAGACCGGAGCTGCTGATTACCGTGGCTAAGGAGGCTGAATTGGTTGCGATCGCGGTCTGGGATTGATTAATTCGTGCAGCCATCCTTACTTCATTACTGATAAAGTCAAAGGCTCGACTGAGATCATGGCGACGGGCTGCGATCGCCTCGGTGCGTTGATTCGACTGAAAGGCCCAGACGATTCCCATCCCCACAAGCGTGGTGACCATAGCCGTCATTACTGTGGCGGTTAATAACTCCACCAAGGTAAAGCCCTCCGTGCTTCCCCCCACCCGTTGTCCAGAGGGAGAAAACCCCGTTTTTAAGGTTAGAAATTTGAACCAAAAGCGGTGATGGGATTTCATTGGCTATCCCACCTCTTGGCCGTGCAACGGCCTGCATCAGTAATTCTCAGGGGCTGGGTGTCGCCTTGATAGGTCCCTAAACGAGTGAGGCCCAGGGTATTAGAGATCGCAATGCATGTCTTCTGGCTCTGTTGATCCTGAGGGAAGAAAAACACAATCTTGCCCGTTGGATCCAGAGGCTGTGCTGTGCTGCTAGCCACCGTAAATTCAGGATTACCCAATACCCCGAACTTAATGGGGATGGTCTGGGTGGTTTGTCCTGAAGAAATATTGTCTGGGCCTTCTGGGCAAGTGCCTAACCCCAGCCCAGAATCCACATTTCCCTTGCATTTGGCGATCACTTGCACCACCATACCCGCCTTAGAAGCCGAAGGCTGGTCTGTTGTCGCCGCTGAGGCAACTTGAAAGACCTCGGTGTCTCCCTCCACCTCCAGGGAGGGTTCAACATCGGCGACGATCTCCCCAGAGGGTTGGCTGGGCTTAGAGAGGGCACTTGCCTCTGGGTCAATCAAATTGGTGGCAATGGCCACATCGGTAGACAGATTTCGTTGTCCTGATTTGAGGCAATCGCCGCTCACCGTGCCATCGATAAAGTTTAAGGTGAGAGTGCAAATCTGATTGCCCTTAATGGCTTCCCGTTGGGTTTCATTCAGGGCAGACCGCACAGCAGCTACTGTTTCTTTCATCTTGGCTTGATTAAACATCGCCATCACATTAGGCGCCGAGAGGCCAGTCAAAATGGCGACAATTGAGACAACAATCATCTTTTCCGCTAGCGTAAACCCTGCATCGGGGAGAGGAAAATGGCCTTTCGGCAGGGTTTTTTGGGCAGCATTGTCAACCTCAGAGAAAATATCAGAAAAAATAAAACATCAACTAAGGGCAACCCTTAGGGGCATTTAAAAACCCCATGGGGAATCACCTCCGTGCGCACATTGGCAATGGGCCGAGTCTCCCCCTGGGGAATCACGGTATAGGTCACATAGAGCACCTTAAAGGGATCGTAAGAATCGGTATAGGTTGCTGTACGGGTCATGTTGTAATATTTCCCTCCTAAGGCTCTGGGGCCAAGGGTTGCCGAGCTGCCACCTAGGCCCCCTGTACTATCATTAATAAAGCTTGCGGCTAAGCCATTGGCACTGGTTTGAGCTGCACAGAGAGAGGAATAGGGTAGTGCTGTTGTCTCGTACTGAGCGGCTTGTCTGACCACCGCCTCTAGATCTTCTTGAATCCAACTGACGGCTTCATCATATTGGGTCGCTGCGATCCGAAACATCGCTGAGGTGACCAAGGCTTGCATGGTCATCGACACAAAGATCACCGCCACCAACATCGACACCAGCACTTCAACCAGCGTAAAGCCCTGGCTGGATTGCCGAAGAAAGCCAAAAGATTGCAGCCTCTGGCTACAGAGCAATTGCAACCCAATTCGTGAAGAGACCCAAGGGGTTCGTAAGGGAGAAGGCATGGTTAGTTATAGCCTCACTTGCTGCCAATGTTTGACCTGACCAAATTTGTACCTGATCGGTAAATTGATCGTTGTTAAGATATCTGACAAACTACTCACATCATCGGGCACTCCAATCCCAGAGCTACCACCGCTGTAGCCCAACACATGGGTTCCCCAAACCACCCCATCAACATTGGTATTGCCAGGACTAGAGCAACCATCTGCTGTGCTGTCTAGGTGCAATCCGTAAGGCGGATCTGCAAAGAGGAAAGCTGTTTGGATACAGGCTGTGCCATAGACTCGAAACCAATCGGCAAAAATCCGTAAATCTCCCACCCGAGGCGGAACTCCGTCCGTGCGAATATTTTGAATTTGAGCGGTTCCCCACAACTGCACCGCTTGATCAACATAAAGATAGACTGGGCCATTGGTGGTGTCCACAGTCATAGTGTTATTAGTGAGGGAAATTTGACTTGCTTGGTAAGCCTTAATTCCGCCTCCTGTCCCTGAAATATTGAGGTTACTGGTCACATTCCCCAGAGAGGTTGCTCCAGTTGGTGCGGTCATAGAGAAGGTAGGAGTCAGAGCACAGGCAAAGATTGTACCGGAGATGTTATCAGTGCTGGCGGCTTCAATAGCGCTTAAGTAGGCAGGGCGGTTGGCATCACCTGGTGCCGCTGAACCCTTTAGGGTAGGATTAGGAGAAACGTCAGGGTTGTAATAGACATTACCGTTACTGCCCAGAATGGGCCGCCCATTTCGCAAGGAAACTTGCTTTTGGGTGAGGATGCCTGGGAAGTTCGTTGGTTCGGCATCAATCGCAATGGTCATCATTACATAAGAGGGGTTACTGCCTTGTTGGCCTTCAACTAAAAAGGTTCCGGTTTGTTGGACGCTATTATAGCGGTATGCTCTCAGGGTATATTTGCCGTTGGGGCCAATCATGCCGGTATACGTCATGTTGGGGGCGGTTGCGGTGTTGCTCAAAGAGCAGGTACTAGTGCTGCTAGCGCTTGCCCATTCATCGATAGCAGCAGTCTCTTCATCTCCATTGTTGACAAGAGCATCAGCACCTAGATAGGTTTTGCCCGTTTTGGGATTGATGGTGTCGTAATTGCGAGTCAGCAATACTGCATTATTGGGATTGGTGAGTTGGGCAAGGGTCCGAGCGAGACCGCCTTCAGTGACGGCTAGGCTTGCCCCCGATTCTTTGCGTTGCCAAGCGGTGGTGCGATCGCTCTGGGCTGTGATCAGGGTTGCCATTGCCAGGGTCATGAGCACAAATCCCATCCCAAGGGCAAGGGGAAGGGCAAAGCCTTGCTGTCCAGGGTTAGTCTGAAAAGAACGCCCATTGATTCCTGGCGAGGCAGTCAAAAAATTTCGACAGAATAGTCGCTTAATAGGCATTAAAGACTAAAGACGGGTAGAGGGCTTATTTCATAGCATTCCCTAGAAATGAATCGGAGATAACATTTTACTTTAGTGAGAGTTAAAGACTGTTGGCTAAGGGCTCATGGGGTTGAATGATTGCCTTGATGGTTTTGCGATCGCGCATATCCGCAAAGACCTGGCCAAGCGCTGCTAAAGGTTGGCAATCGGTGAGCAGTGCCTCAAAGGGCAGCACCTCTTGGGCCAATAAGTCCAAAGCCTCCCGCACAAACTGAGGGGTATTATGAAACACACCCTTCAAGGTCAGTTCACTGTAATGCAGCTGATCGGTATTCACCGTAATTTGGCTATCCCTGGGGCATCCGCCAAACAAATTAACCGTTGCCCCAGGACGAGCACAGGCAATCGCCGTCTCCCAAACGGTAGGCACACCTGTTGCTTCAATCACAATATCGGCCCCCCTACCCTCCGTTGCTGCGCGGGTGAGCGCCAACATATCGCAGTGATGATGGTTATAGGTTTGCACCGCTCCCAACTGCTGCCCCAACCTGAGACGATGGTCAGACCCCCCCCATAAAATGACCTGAGCACCTCGATGGGCCAACACCCCCACAAACATCAAACCAATGGCTCCATCCCCAATCACAACGATTTGCTGGGCAATTGGCCCTGAAGAGGAACCTGAAAGCCAGAGCGAGAGATACCATGCAGTACACAGGCTAAGGGTTCCGTTAAGGAGGCCGTAGCTGAGGCGAGATGATCGGGAATTGCCAACAGATTTTGGGTAACAATGGGGGCCGGAATTTTTTGATACTGAGCAAAGGTCCCGTTATTAAAGGTCAGATCTGTGCAAAGGGAAAATTCTTGCCGCTGGCAATAGAAGCAGCTTAAGCAGGGCGCGGAATTATTGGCCACAACGCGATCGCCAATAGACCAACCCTCTACCCCCTCCCCCAGGGCCACGATCTGCCCCGCCGCTTCGTGACCAAAGAGTGTCGGTGGCTGCAGCATTTTTGCATGTCCTCCCCGCCGCCATACCTTCAAATCGGTCCCACAGGTGGTTGCTACCTCGACGGCAATCACCACTTCCCCAGGTTGAGGGATCGGATCAGGAACCGTTTCTAATCTGAGGTCAGTTTGGCCATGTAATACTGCCGCTAGCATCTTCACTCCTATCCCGGTTCAGCCTCATTATCTTAGCGGTAATTATTTCTAGAATGATCTTCTCTAGGAGGCCTTGATAGGGGCAGAGAAGCTCCCATGTTTAAGACTTGCGAATAGTTGACGGGGAAACCTTTAACTGCATCCAATCAGCCTTCAAGGGTTTCAGCAAGCCCAACTCACTAACCTGAACCGATATCACAAATAAGTCGTCCTCAAAGGTCTTCACCACCAACTTTAGCTGCCCATTGCTTTGCATTCGGTAAGTTTTATCCGGCAAAAAACTTGAAATGATTGCCCGCTGACCCAGATGCTTAGCGCTCATATATCGAGCCCACAAGATACTTTTAACGTTATTGGCAACAGATGCGGGTTTTCTGCCATAGAAAATGGATAAGAGGTCCTCCTTTCCCTTAGCCTGAGGATTGGGCAAGGGAGGTGAGCCTTTGAGTAGTTCGGCGACATTGAGTGATTCTTTGGCTTGATAATTCGATAAAACCTGAGAATCTAGCTCAGGAAGCTGCTGTATATCAAATAGAACCTTCTGCTTCATCAGTTGCGGATAAGGCCCATACACTTTCTGATTTACTTTGGACGCAATCTCAGCAATCTCATTAAAGCTATAGTTATCAATGCTTTTGCGAGCAAGCTCTGCTTTCATTTCTTGCTCAAATTTAAGTTGTAGGGCTTCGATTTGGCTTTGTTCTGGGGGTAAGGGGGGCGTGATTTCATTAGCGCGCAGTTCACAGGCACTCAGACAGCAGCCAATGACCAAAAGCTTGAGCAGTGTGCGTCTCATCTTATCCCTCAGCTAAAATCGTGGTCCCAGTCTAGAGCAGATTCAGGGACGATCAGAGGGGCCGCGATCGCATCTCTCCCTCTACCAACAACAGTAATGGACTATTAAATAAATTATCTGCTGTTGTTAACTTGTGATGTGAACAATGGGGTCATAGAGCACGCTGGCCCCAGACTATTATCTGTGGTGAACAGCAAGATCCTACCGACAAAATTGATAAATTATGAAGACCTTCAACCCTCTTCTCATAGATTCGTTAAGGTTAAATCAAATCTGCACCCCTCTCTCAGAGTGGAGGGTCGTTATTCTAGCCTTAACCACGGGCTCCCCCCCAATCCCTATCTGTTATCTATGATCCGCTCTATGAAAGGCTAGGGCTGTTATCCCTGTGATTCTATGGATTTTGATCACCTTCATCTCTACGTTCCAGACGCCAAGCAATCTAGCAGTTGGTTTAACCAGACCCTCGGTTTCGAGCAGGTTGCCCATCAAGTGACGGATCAAGTCTGCACTGAGGTTCTGCGAGCCGGTAGCATTTATTGTCTACTCTCTGCCCCTAGGAGCCCAAGCAGTCCAGTGGCTCATTTCCTTCAGCAGCATCCACCAGGTGTCATAGATGTTGCTTTTCGAGTAAAAGATGTCCAAGCCAGCCTAGAACGGGCCAGTGATCACGGCGCCAAGATTTTGCAACCCTTACAAACCCATCATGATCAGGGTAAAACCCGGCGCTGGGGGAAAATTCAGGGATGGGCTGGCTTGGAACATACAGTGCTAGAGCGTGAGGGACAGATCGGGTGGTTACCCCTTAACGGCACAGACTCACCACTTGAATTTTCCTTGCCGAAGGAGCAAGGTCAGTCTCACCCATCTATGCTCACCGAAATCGATCATGCGGTTTTAAATGTAGGTCGGGAACACCTCTCTAGGGTTGTGCAATGGTATCAAGAGGTGATGGGTTTTCAGACCCAACGGGCCTTTGATATTCAGACCGATCACTCAGCCCTGCGGAGCGAAGTGCTAACCCATCCTCAGGGCCAAGCGAAATTTCCCATTAACGAACCTGCCTCTGCCAATTCTCAAGTCCAAGAATTTTTAGATGCCAATAGGGGGCCTGGAATTCAACATATTGCCCTGCGCACCACAGATATTATCAAAGCGGTGGCGCAACTGAGGGCCGCCGGATTGTCACTGTTGGAGATTCCGCGCAGCTATTATCAGCAGTTGCGCCAACAGTTTGAAGGCCATTACCCCGATCTCAATTGGGCAGGGATTGCGGATCAGCAAATCTTGGTTGATGTGGAAGCTACTCCTTCCACAGGCATATTAATGCAAGCCTTTACCCAACCTATTTTTACCCAGCCCACGCTTTTTCTAGAAATTATTGAACGCCAAGGATTGGCTCAAGGCTTTGGCCAAGGGAATTTTTTAGCCCTTTTTCAGGCCATCGAACGGGAACAAATGAAACGAGGTACAGATAGATCAGGAAATGGTGTCTGCTAAGCAGTGGAATTGATCAAAACATCCAGATTGCCCACTGTGCATAGGTTAAGCGCCTCCATCCAAGGAATA